>DATDFT010000215.1:0-13051 GCA_036522475.1 Pyrinomonadaceae bacterium
GCAACCGAGTATGTTTGCGAAAGTCGACACAATCGTGGCGCAGTCAGAGCAATTGACGAGCGGCACCGCTCCTGGTCCACCCCGCAATCGATCGATAAACGCTTCGCACAGAAAACGAGGCACACCGAGTACCGTGTAATGCGGTCCACCAACGTAAGCGTCGTAAGTAAGGGTGCGTCCGCCAAGATCGTTCACAGCCTTCGTGATCATTGTCGCCGCTTCGATCGCGTCTTGAGCTCCGTTGGCCCATTCGCAGGCAATGTCCAACACTTCAACCCATGGAGCGGCAGAATTGAATGGGCTATGCAGATCAGACCACGGTTCGGTCGGTTTCGACAGCAACAGATAAACCTTGTGAACACTCTGATCGAGGGTAACCCATGGCGCACTCGGCCCAGCACGGAACTGCCAGGTCCACTGAAAAGAGACCTGGCTCACACCCTGCGTGACAAGCATGCTGGTGTCGAGTGGAAACGTGCACCAGCCTGAGTCACCCGCAGCGAAACTTACGAGTGTCGGAGGCAAATCGGGAATGACGGCCTCGATTGTTGATTCCGCAGTTGCCCTGATCTCAATGAGGTTCGAAAAACGTGGAAAGGATGTAAACCGTGCAAGGACCAGCGCCGTTCGCGGTAATCGTTTTCGCACGTACGCAGCGACTGAAGGCATCGGGTTTCCACGCACCCACTCGGGAACACTCACAGGCTGAAATTCATTGAAGCGCAGCGGCACGGAGTATCTGGGACCTGCCTGGAACTGGTGATCAAATGCCACTGCCGTCAGCCTAACTGTCAAGTTCCCGCCTCCTTAGCTCTCGCCTTTCGCGGCAACCGAACCAGCGGGACCTCGAGATCGTCCTCGACCACGCACATCTTCTTCAACAAATCGATCCGCGCCGCGAGAGCCGAAACAGTCGGATTGAGAAAGACATCGCGGATAGTCAGATTAACCTTGAACACAGCACGCGCATTCCTCACTAATTCGGCGCCGGCGAGTGAGTGCCCTCCGATTTGAAAGAAATGATCTTCAGCGCCGACGTGTGCGAGACGGATTGCGCTCCCCATCAGCTCGGCGACGCGACGCTCAGTGTCTGTCGCCGGTTCGACGCATGTGTCGGTCTGTAATTCTTCGACGGGCGGAGGAAGGGAACTGAAGTCGATCTTTCCGCTGGTGGTCCTTGGGAAGTCGTCAAGAAACACAAAGTGGTTCGGGATCATGTAATACGGCAACTGAAGCTTTAGCAGATCTCTGCATTCGTCTTTTATGTGAGGGTTCTCGGAGCGACATTGAAGATAAGCCACGAGAGCATTCTCGTTCGCAGCGTTCGCGAACGTGGTCACAACCGCTTCCGTCACTTCGGGGTGTTTGCGAAGAGCCGCTTCGACTTCTTCGAGCTCTATGCGAAATCCATGTACTTTTGTCTGGCGATCGATGCGCCCGAGAAAAACCAGATCTCCATTCAGCGTCTGTTTGACTAAATCCCCGGTGCGATAGATGCGACGCTCGGGAACCGTCGGGTCAGTAACGAAACGCTGAACGGTGAGTTCGGGACTGTCAAGATATTCACGCGCCAATCCGATACCGGCCAGACACAACTCTCCGGGAACTCCGATGGGCACGGGCCGCAAGCCTGCATTGAGAACCATCGTCGTGATGTTTGGAATCGGACGGCCGATGGGAACTCGGCTGCCCGCTGCACCGCGCCCGAACGTGGCCCAGATTGTCGACTCAGTTGGACCATAAAGATTCCAGAATTCGCGGCCTTCGCTCCACGTAGCCGCGAGATCGACTGAACAACTCTCGCCGACCGCCAGAATCAGGCGCAAGCCGGAGTTTGTGGACGGTTGCATAGTGGCGAGCAGAGTCGGAGGAAGAACAATCGTGTCAACTTTGAATTCTTCGAGAAACGCTGCCAGTTCATCGCCGACGAGTAGTTCGTTCGGAGGAACGACCAGGGTTGCGCCGGACGTGAGCGCGAGAGTCATTTCGAAGATCGAGGCATCGAAACTCGGTTGCGCCAATTGGGCCACACGACGTCCGGGTCCGAGATCGAATAACTGTTTTTGGAACAGTGCGACGTTGACGAGTCCTGCCTGTTCAAGGACAACGCCCTTCGGATTGCCCGTTGAACCGGAAGTGAAAATGACGTAGGCGGCATCGTTAATACTTGTCGTCGTTGGCGTCGCCTCCGTGTCAGAGGATTCACTGATGAGTGCTTCGGCGAGATTTTGATCTAGTGGGAGAACCGGCCGTGAATCACGCAAGACGGACTCGCGGCGGCTTTCGGGCCAGTTCGGATCTACGGGAATGAATGCTGCGCCGGCGCACCACGTCGCCAGTTCAAAAAACACAAGCTCCACAGAACGTGGCAACACAAGGCCAACAAACGAGCCCGCAGTGACACCGCGTCGACGCAGTGCCCCGGCGATCTTGACTACACGATCGTAAAGCTGCGCATAAGTGAAGCGAACGCCGGGTCCTTCGAGCGCCACGTCCTCGCTATGCATTACTGCGCGCGTCTCGAGCAGTTCCCAAATCGTCTCATCGATTTGCTGTTTCTCGCCTTCAATAACTGCGGAGTCCGTGTCGAGATTGAAGTCGAGATCGTCCAGATGCCGATCAGCGTCGCTCAATCCTGCGAGAGTGTCCTTGAACACTGCCGCGACCAGATCGATGGTGGACTGATCAAACAGCGAAGTGTTGAATTCAATGCGACCTTCCAGGTGCTCGTTGTAGAGCCAAAGATCGATGCCGAGATCAAACATCGACTGCAGGCGCGGGACTTCTAGCGGCCCGGCCCGAAAACTTTCACCGCTGTCGTGCATGAGTTGAAAGCCAACCTGGAAGAATGGATTGATACCCAATCCGCGAGGTGGACGCAGATGCTCGACAAGCAAGTCGAATGGCAGCACGCGGTGCGCCAGCGAACGTTTGACTGCGTCACTGATCGTCTGCACCACTTCCCGCATCGTTGGATTGCCCTGAAGTTTGCAGCGAACAACAACCGTATCGACAAAGAAGCCGATTGCCTGGCGAAATGCGGGCTCATCTCGTCCTGCAACCGGGAGACCGATCGCAAAGTCATACTGCGCGCACACTCGAGCAAGTGCGGCAGCCAGTCCGGCCAAAAGCACCGTGAATAGTGTCACTGATTGGCGTGAGGCTAACTGCTGTAGCTCGGCAGTAACTTTTTCGGAAAGAGTGAACCTGCACAGCGAACCGCCGGGAGTCTCCATCGCTGAGCGGGGCCGATCTAGCGGCAGGTCAAGCATCGGCAAGTTGGCCAATTCCGAACGCCAAAACTCTACTTCTGCCGCAACCCGTTCAGGCGTCAAAGCGTCGCGCTGAGCTTGGGCGAAGTTGCCGTACTGTTGTGACAGTGAAGGAAGACGTGTGGCGCTGTCAGTTGCGAGAGCGCCATAGATCGAATTTAGCTCGGAAAAGAAAATGTCGAAGGATGGACCATCAAAGATTATGTGATGGACTACCAGCAGAAATATCCATTCCTGTTGGTCGAGTTGATATAGCGCCGTGCGCCATAACGGACCCGCTTCGAGATCGAATTTGCGCGCGGCCACTGCCGAGATGAGACGCATCGCCTCCTTGTTTCGGTCCGGCGCTGCAAACCGTCTAAGATCTTCGACGACCAACTCGCCGGGTGCTTGTGGATTGACTCGCTGGACCAGTTCGCCCTGTTCGAAGAGAAACGTGGTGCGCAGGATTTCGTGACGAAGCGCAACTTCACGAATGGCCTGATTCAGTAGCGCGGGATTTACGGACCAACTCAACGGCCGCACGCTGTGCAGTGTGTATGCGGTATGGTCGTGGTTAATCTGGTTCAGAAACCAGAGGCGACGTTGCGCGTACGATGCCGGCTTCAACGGAATCGAACGGGCCGGTGTCGCAGGCGTCGCTGCGTGCCCGTTGCCGCGAATTAGCAGTTCCAACAAAGCTCTTCGATTATCGGAGAGATCCATGACGTGCGATTCTTTCGAAGGTTAATGTGCGTGGCCCGCTCTCATGGCTTTGAGTGTCTCAGTGACTTTCTCCTCCGGCATCGCGGAGACTGAATCTACCAGGCGGGCCTGGACCAGGTTGGCAAACTCGCGCAGTGTCGGTGTTTCTAAAACATCGATGAGATCGAGTTTGATTGGGAATTGCTCGCGCACGCTGGAGACGATTTGGAGCGCCATGAGCGAGTGTCCGCCTAATCCGAAAAAGTTATCGTCAGCTTCGACTTTGTCGAGTCCTAAAGCCTGCGACCAGATGTTAGCCAGACGAGTTTCGAGCACAGTGTCGAGGCTGTCTTCAGTTGAAGCAACCGTTGCGGATGCGCGCGTAGAGTTCGGCTGAGCCGGCGGTGCATAGTTGACTGGCGCTTCTGCCGTTGCTTGCAAAGGCGGAACGATCACTTGCGTGAGTTCGGACGCGAGAATGCTTGCGAAGAGTTCCGCACCTTCGGCGGGCGTAATTCCGGACGCCAGACTCGACTGCCAAACAGCTTCGAGCCCGCGAGGTGCGGTCATTGAAGCAGCCATCCCGACATCACGCCAGGCGGGCCAGTTAATGGTCGTGATTGGCAACCCGATGGCTCGTCCGTATGCGGCAACGGCATCGAGGAAGGCGTTGGCGGCACAGTAGTCAGCCTGGCCTGGTCCACCAGCGACTGCTGCAAACGACGAGCAGAGCACAAAGAAATCAGGGCGATGGGCCAACACCGTTCCGATCATCGCGATTGTTCCCTGGACTTTCGGAGCAAACACGAGGCGTGCAGCATCCGGTGTTCGTGAAACCAGCAATCCGCCGCCTGCAATGCCTGCGGTGTGAATCACTCCGTTGATGCGACCGAATCGCTCCTGTACATCCTGGACCAGGCGTTCGGTTTGTTTCGGATCTGAGACATCGACGGCAGCAGTCATGACTGTTGCTCCTGCGGCCTCAAGCTCAGCAACAAGTTTCTTCCCCGGACTCTCTTGATTGGCCCCCAACTTAGACCCCCGCTCTCCCGCCACAGCGGGGGCAAGCCCCTCTTCCCGACTGGTTCTATACAGCGAACCTTCAATACCTTGACGTCCGAGTAGGACGAGCTGGACGTTAGCGATCGATGCCATGAGCTTTGCGAGCACACCGCCGATGCCACCGAAGCCGCCCGTGATGATGTACGTGCCGCCTTTTCGTATGCGTTGTTTCAGTGCGGTCGCGGGCGGCAGTGTTACGCGATCGAAAGCCTGAATGAGGCGTACGCCGCCGCGATAAGCGACGACTAAGCTGCCGGCGGCTTCCGACATGAGTTCACTTGCGATCTGCTCGACTAAGAAACCGGCCTGAAGAGGTGAAGCCGGGGGCTCAATATCGATCAAACGTCCGTGAGCACCGGACATCTCCTGCGGCAGAACACGAGTGAGCCCAAGCGCAGGCGCGAAGGTGGGATCCGGAATCTCCTCGGGCAGTATGCCAAACAACCTCGATGTGATCGCATCAACCGAAACGACGTGACGGCCAGAGCGAGCAACGGCCTGCAACGTGACGAGTGGAACAACAAACCCATGCTCAACGCCGAGATTCGCGCGTTCAATGCTGAGTCCGTTCGACAGCGGTTGCATGGTCCAGCCGTTGACGATGCGTACACCATCGTCTTTCGAATCGAGCTCGAATATCACTCGTTCAATATCCTCGGTTGCTGTACTATGCTTCACTTCTACGACGCTATTGCCTGCCGCTTTCAGCCGATCGCATAGCGCATCTCCGAGTCCAGTTTCGTCAGACAACACGAGCCACGTCCCGCTCTGATCCTTGCTGTGAGCCGGGATGGCCGCAGGCTGCCAAGACGGCGCGTAAATATTTACAGTGCGCATTACAACCGGTGTTTGACTCGCTCCAATAGCTGGACCATCGATCCAGTATCTCTTCCGCTGAAACGGATACGACGGTAACGAAACTTTCGATTTGATTCGATCTTTCCAAACGTTGGTCCAGTTTACTTCGACGCCTGCTTGCCAGATCGTGCCGAGCGCTTCCTGAACGGAGACCAGATCCGATTTGACGTCGCTGTCATGCGACATCGAGCTGACCACAATCGGATTGCTGTCGCCGTTTTGAGAGAGGATCAGTGGCGCCAACGCCGTGCCCGGACCGCACTCGATAAAGACCGGTGTGGATCGTTGCAGAAGTTTGGCAACACAGGCGGAAAACTTGACTGGCGAGATTAGGGTCGAGGCCCAGTACTCGGAATCAGTTGCTTGTTCGGCAGTAATCCAATCGCCGGTGATGTTCGAAAGGAAGGGTAACTCGGGTGCGCTCAGTTTCACGTCGCGAATGAGTTCGAGCCATTCCCGCGATGCAGGTTCCATCGAGGAATGATGGAAAGCATGCGAGGTTCTCAAACGTCGGAATTCGACGTTCTCGCTTGCGAGGCGCTCGGCGAGTGCATTGATTGCTTCGATTGTTCCCGAGAGTGTTTGTTGTTTTGGCGCGTTAAGTGCAGCAAGTCGGATCTCACCGTCTTCAAAAGTCTGGGCTTCATCAGCGCTCAAGTAAACAGCCAGCATCGCTCCCTTCGCCATCTTTTGCATCAACTGGCCGCGACGACAAACCATCATCACTGCGTCTTCCAGCGACATGACGCGCGCGATACAAGCCGCAACCAACTCGCCCAGACTGTGGCCGAGCATTCCATCCGGCCGGATTCCCCAACTCATCCATAGCTGCGCCATTGCATAGTCGACCGCAAAAATCAGCGGTTGGGCCACTTCGGTTTGCTCGACGTCAACCTGTTCGATTTTTTCGGCGGGATCAATCGTCAACAATTCGCGGAGATCGAAATCGATGTAGCGAGATGCGAAATTGGCCACAGCATCGATTGCATCGCGATACACGGGCTCGTACCGGTAGAGCTCGCGGCCCATGCCGATGCGTTGAGTGCCCTGACCGGGAAATAGAAAGAACATCTCACGATCAGGTGCAAACGACGACTGATGATGTTTGTGTAACGCTGACACTACTTCCTGATGACTGCCCGCAACAACTGCCCGCCTGTGTGAAAACTGGCGGCGTCCAGTGGCGAGAGTGAACGCGACATTCTCCAGCGGCACATCGGGATTCGCTGCGAGGTGGTCTGCTAATCCAGTTTCCATTGCAGCGAGAGCTGCGTCGGATTTAGCGGAAAGGATCAGCAGGTGACTCGGATAATCTGAAGTCACTTCATTTCGCTGCGGCGCTTCTTCAAGCACCGTATGCACGTTGGTGCCGCCGATACCGAAAGAGCTGACGCCACAACGCCTCGGCGTCGCGCCACGAGGAAACGGCTCGTTTGCGTTTACAACTCGCATGCCGGCAGCGTCGAAGTTGATCGCTGGATTCGGCTGCTCGAAATGAATGCTTGGCGGAATCTCGCGGTGATGCAACGCGAGCGCGACTTTGATCAGCGAGGTCACTCCCGCCGCTGGATCCAAATGGCCGACGTTTCCTTTGACCGATCCGATCCCGCACGGCTTTTCACGCAACGGGTCATTGCCGAACACACGCGCGAGTGCTGCAACTTCCATCGGATCGCCGATGGCAGTCGCCGTGCCGTGTGCTTCGATGTAATCAATCTCGTACGGCCGAACTCCCGCGCGTTTGAGCGCCGCGGCAACAACCTCAGCCTGACCTTGAACGCTGGGAGCGGCAAACGACGACTTCGTACCGCCGTCGTTGTTCACTGCTGTCCCTCGAATGATCGCGTAGATTCGATCTCCATCGACCGTTGCCTCTTCGAGTCGCTTCAGAACAACCGCTGCGACTCCATTTCCCAACACCGATCCGTTTGCTCCGGCATCGAACGGGCGACAGAGTCCATCGGGTGACGCGATGCCACTCTGCTGGAAGACGTAGCCCGTCTTCTGCGGAACAGCAACCGAAGCTGCGCCGGCAACCGCGACGTCACACTGCCCCAGCATCAACGCGTCACACGCCAAAGCCGTGGCGAGCAGGGAAGTCGAACAAGCGGCTTGCACATTTACGCTTGGACCACGCAGGTTAAAGCGAAACGAAATCTGTGTAGCAAGAAAATCTTTGTCGTTACCCGCAGCAACCTGGTGCCAGCCCATCGACTTCATCAAGTCAGGCTTGTTGAGTAGTCGCAGCCAGTAACCACTAAGCCGCGATCCGGCGTACACACCGATCGACTTTATTCGTTCCGGATCGCAACCCGCGTCTTCCAGCGCGTGCAAAACAACTTCGAGGAAGATTCGCTGCTGCGGATCCATCGACTCCGCTTCGCGCGGGCTGATACCGAAGAATTCAGCGTCGAAGAGTTCGATGTCGTCGAGCACGCCTCCGGCCGGAACGAACCGCTCATTGCGAATGAGCGACTCCTCCACACCGTCACGAAGCAGCTCCTCTGTTGTAAGGCGCGAGATGCAGTCGCGCCCGTTACGCAAGTTTTGCCAGAACTCTTCAACGTCTCTCGCCGCGGGGAACCGGCCCGCCATGCCGACGATGGCCACTGCATTCTGCGATTTGGTTGACATTGTTTCTTCCATCAGTGAGTTTTGGCGCTGAAAGTGAGCGCCTGCTCTTTGTGGTTGCCTGGGTTCGAGAGCTCGCGAGCAAGGCGTCGCGGCGTGGCAAACTCGAAGAGATCTACAACGTTGATTTCGTAACCGAGTGTTTTCGAGAGCTTCTGCTGTAGCGAGATCGCGAGTAGTGAATGTCCGCCGAGGCGGAAAAAGTCGTCGTCAATTCCGACATCTGCGACACCCAGCAGCTCTGCGAACGAAGTGCAGATATCGCGCTCAATTGAGTTTCGCGGCGCCGCTCTCACCGGACGCGCCGTAACGTTAACAACACGTCGCTGCGATAACGATTGACGATCGATTTTTCCGTGCGCGGTGCGAGGCAGAGACGATGTGATTTCGACTGACGACGGCACGAGGTAGTAAGGCAAGCGTTCACTCAGCCAGTCGAGCAACTCGAGTGACAACGCGTCGTTATGATTCTTGGACGGTACAACGAAGGCTGTGAGACGCTGATCGTCGGTTCCGTGTTGCTGGATGACGACTGCGGTTTCGCGCACTGCGTGATGCAGTCGAAGAACGTTCTCGATCTCGCCTGGTTCGATGCGGAAGCCGCGCAGTTTTACCTGATCGTCGATGCGTCCCAGAAACTGCAATTCGCCTGCCGGTAACAAACGGACGCGGTCGCCTGTTTTGTAAAGCCTCGCGCCCGTTGAATCCTCGATGAATCGCTCCGCAGTCAACTCCGGCTGGTTGAGATACTCGATACCCAGCGCTTCGCCGCCGATGTAGAGCTCGCCGGGAACGCGGAGCGGCACGAGCGCCTGATGTCGATCCAGAACTCTTACGACAACATTGGAGATCGGTTTACCGATCGGAACAAATGGCCGCGTGTCGCTGCGATCGCAAACGTGAAACGTCGCGTCGATAGTTGTTTCTGAAGGACCGTAGAGATTGCAAAGCTCGGCTGTCGACTGCTGAAAGAATGCGTCGCGAAGTTCCGGAGAAAGTACTTCGCCGCCGCAAAACACCCTCCTTAACGTGGCGCACTGCGCGATTCCGTTCTGTTGGATCAGGGCCCAGAGCAAACTCGGTACCACCTGGAGAGTTGTTATTTCGTGTTTCCTGATGCAGGCGATGAGTCGAGCCGGATCGAAGACTCGTTCTTCGGGTTGAAGTATAAGCGTCGCACCTGATAGCAATGGGGCGAACACTTCCCAGACTGAGGCGTCGAAAGTGAGCGGCGTTCGTTGAAGCACGCGATCGTCAAAACCGATCGGAAACTGCTTCAGCATCCAGAGCATGTGGTTGACGATAGCGCGATGGGGAATGACGACGCCTTTAGGCTGACCCGTTGAACCGGATGTGTAGATGACATAAGCGGGATCAGATCCCCCCGCTCTTTCAACGGGTTTTGCTTCCGTTGCTTGCGCGAATTCGTGCGTTGTCAGCAGCGGCCGGTGACCGGCAATATCCGAGTTGTTGCTCAAAACGACCGTGGCGTTGCATGAGTTCACGATAAACCGCAGCCTTTCGGCTGGAGCATTCGTATCGAGACAGACAAAAGCGCCGCCGGCCTTTAACACTGCGAGTATGGCAGTTATCAAATGCTCAGTGCGTGGTAAGCAGATGGCGGCGACACGGCCCGGACCCAGGCCCACGTGCTGCAACGCTGCGGCCAGGGCGGTTGATTTGATATTCAGATCTGAGAACGTTACTTCACGGTCGTCACAGATCAGCGCAACTCGATCCGGAACCAATTCCGCTTGGCGCTCAAACAGTTCGTGCAAGCGACATTCGGCCTGCCACTCCTCTTGAGCGCCTTCGCTCAGCGAAAGGATCTGCGAACGTCGTTCGTGGTCCAACAGCGGCAACTCACTGACCTTCGTCGCAGGGTTGAGTGAGGCCTCGGAAAGCATAAGTAAGTAAGCGTCGATTAGTTGATCGATGGCGTCACCATCGAACAACTCCTCGGCGAACACCGCAGCGCCTTCAATGTCACCCGCCGCTGTCTCACGTTGAATAAACGAAAGATCAAACTGCGAAGTGATCACGCCGTCTTCCGGCTGGTCTGCGGACTTCGATGGTGCGGAAGCATGAGTTCGTTCAGCAGCCTGAAGTTGAAACATCACCTGAAAAACCGGATTGCGGTCCGCACGGCGTTTCAGATTCAACGCTTCGACAACCAGCTCAAACGGCAACTCCTGATGCGTGAGATCTTCAGCCAGCGCCAGGCTGGTACGTCGGACCAAGTCACGAAAACTCGGATTCCCGGAAAAATCGACGCGGAAGACGAGCGAGTTTACGAATAGTCCGATAACTCCCTCTAGCTCGGGTTTCGGCCGGCCAGTCACCGGTGTTCCGATCGCAAATGAATCCTGTCCGGTGAATCTTCCGAGCAGCGCTGAAAAACCGGCCAGCAACGTTGCGAATAGCGTTGTGCCGAGATCGCGACTCAAACCGCCAAGCCGTTTGGCCACGGAGGAGGGAATCGTGAACTGGCGTACGGCGCCGCGGAACGTGCCGCTCGGCGGTCGTGGTCCATCGTGAAACAACTCGAGATCCGGCAGCCCGCGCAGTCGCTCGACCCAGTACTCAGTGAGTTTCTTTAATCTCTCGCCCGAGAGCAGCTTGCGTTGCCACTCAGCGTAGTCAGCATATTGAATCGGTAATTCAGGAAGAAGTCCCACCCTTCCGGACACGCTGGCTCGATAGAGTGCGTCGAGTTCTTTGGTGAGGATGCGAATCGAATGAGCGTCCGCGATGATGTGGTGAATTACAAACGCAAACTGGCTGTGAACTTCGTCCATGATTCCCAGGTGAGCTCGGACCAGCGGGTGCTCAGTCAGCGCGAACGGTTGGACCATGCTGGCTGTCACGCGCCGCGCAAACTCCTGCTCTCTGTCACCGGACCAGTCCTTCAGATCGTGCGTCTGTAAAGGCAACTCTCCTTCATCAGCGATGACCTGCCACGGTTCTCCGTCTTTGAATATGAACGAAGTCCGCAAAGTTTCGTGACGTTCAACCAGTGCATTCAGCGCTTCCTGTAACGCGGCGACATCTGAACATGACTCGAGTTTGATCGTGAACAGCAAGTTGTATGCAGTGTTTTGAGGCGACATGGTTTGAATAAACCAGAGTCGCCTCTGAGCGAATGAGGTTTGGAATGTATTGCCTTCGATCATTGACGATTAGGCCTGCGAAATCAGTGATGGATGCGAGATCGGGGATCTCCTGGACACACCTTGCTAGATGTGAGTGGCTAGTTACTGGTAATGGAAACTTCCCTGAAGTGATAGTATTTCATGACAACTGAGAAGGCCAACAAGGGGGATGTCAAACAAACAGAGGGCGACGGCAAAAGTCACACGTCTCATATCAAAAAAGAGACAATTGCTCGAAACTTTGTTGAAGTCGGCAACATAAAATCACGACGCAATCTGGCTGTCAATAGAATTTTGATCGCAGCAGGAAGGTGATGATGAACTGTTTCTTGATAAATTCCGACACAATCAATGCATATTGGGCGCATGGAATTCTTTTGATAACAGCGGCCGGAGAAACGGAGTGTGTTGACTACGTCAGCATCTCGCAGGCGCCGCTCGATGTCTTTCCGCCAGAGTTTCAGGTGATGAGTTGTGCTTGTCCCGTACCTGGCGCGCATCCGTATCGCGCGCACGGCTGGTTTGCACTCGCGAAGAATCCGGAAACGATCACTGTTCATACTCTTTCGGGTCCGCAGAGGGTTAAAGTCGATGCATTTCCGCAAGTGCTTCCTGAAGAAGTTGAGACGCCATCGATACTCACGAAGCAGTTGGGTGAAGGTGAAGTGGTAGGCATCTCGACGAATGGTTTTGACGTGAACGCTGCGATCAGTCATGCGGTGAATCAGCTACACGAGTCATTTCCGAATCAGATCAAAGCAGTGGTGACGGAGACAGGCGTCGTGACACTAGGCGCATCCAGCGGGGTGGCGTTCTTGTACGTGAAGATGAAACAAAGTGTGGCGCCGCCGCCGCCACCTCCACCTCCGCCGCCAGAGTCTTTGAAAGTGAACAAGCCTCTGAAACTCAAAAAGCGTCCTGATCGAAAGAGTGAAGGCTAGAGCGTTGCACTTGGAGGAGGTCAGTACCACCCCCTACGGCGAGGTGGTACTGACCCTCTCCAACAAGCATCAAGGTTTTTGAGCCAAAGCGTTGGGCTGCGTCTCCTTCGCGATCAACTCCATCACCTCAGCTAACACTCTGCTCAATGGTTTCCCGAGACTGCGCCCGACACTCGTGTTCACTTGCACAGCCACTGCGACTTTGTGCTCCGGGAAGTACATCATGTCCGTCATGTATCCGGGAAAGAAACCACTGTGACCGTGGTGTCTTTATCTGAAGTTAGCAAAGACAACCAAAACCTTGACATTAAAGTTGGCCGGAACTAGCATTCGCGCGTAAACAGACTGGCTGAAACTCACCGGAGGCCCCATGATCACCCATGCCCGACGACTCTGCTGCATTCCCGTCCTGCTCGCCATCCTTGCGTCAGCAGTTACAGCACAAAACCCT
>DATDFT010000216.1:0-13463 GCA_036522475.1 Pyrinomonadaceae bacterium
GAAAAAAACTTTGTCTTTTACGAATGGACCACCAACCGAGCCTCCATACTCTTCCCGGTTGTAACTAGGCTTTGGATCTGTTGTCTGTTTTTCAAAGAAGTCCTTTGCGCGCAGAGATTGGTTGCGAAAGTTGAAGAAGCCAGATCCATGTAGCTGATTGGTTCCTGACTTCGTGACCACATTAACTACGCCGCCGACTGACCGGCCGCTTTCCGCAGTCCAGCGATGCTCTAACACCTGGAACTCCTGAATACCTTCGTAAGCGAAGTTCTGAAGCAGGCTGCCGACGACGTTGTCTTTGTTGTCTCCGCCATCGACGTTTACATCTACCTGGCGACCATCACCACCGCTGAAGGCCACGTTTCCGACGTGCGTTTTGGTGGGATCGAAGGTGCCGACTGGCCGTGCCTCAGGCGCAACGATCGATAGGTTGGCGAATGTTCGATTGAGTAACGGGAAAGTCTGGAGCTCGGTGGGCGTTATGCTTTTGCCTAGCTCTGAAGTCGTCGTATTAACCGCAGCAGCTTCGGCTGATACGGAGACTGTGGCTGTAATCTCGCCTGGCTGTAGCTCGAAATTCTTCGTTACCTTCGCGCCGACGTTGAGTTCAAAGTCCTGCGCTAACGCTTTGCTGAAGCTCGTGGCCTCGACGGATAGATCGTACTTTCCGGGAGGCAGTTGTGTGATGGTGTAATCGCCGGCATCGTCAGTCGTCGCCGTGCGCGCAACTCCGGTGCCCTTGTTGGTTGCAGTGATAGTAGCGCCTGGAACAACACGGCCCTGTTGGTCTGTAACACGTCCGGTTATGTCTGCGGTGCTCACCTGTGTGTAAGCGGGAAGAACAAAAAGAGAGACTAGAAGGAAACCTGCGCTTAGAACTCGGCAGTAGAGTTTCATGATCGCCTCCGTGGTTGACGAACCGATTTGTGAGTGACCGAATTACCTGAGAGATGGGAAACTAAGCAGGGAAATCACCAAACATGGGGTGAAAAACGATGCTGCACTCACCTCCGCCGGAAATTCGAATCCGGATGCTTGCCGATTTACGATTGGGCTCTTGGGAAGGTATCGTACTCCTCCGGCAAGGTACCCGCAATAAAAAAGCGGACATTCATGGACTCTCCAGGCTTTGCACAAAAGCAGCGTAAGGTAACGCGTCGCCCCTGAGCGCGGAAGGCGCGAAATATGTAAGCCAGGGGCAAGCGTGAAGCGCAGCGGAACGCGTCGCCCCTGGTTACGACGAAATAAATTTGAACAGAGCACTGAAAGTGCGAAATACCAACGTCACTTATTCCGCTCTTTCAGAGCTTCACGATCATTTGCGCGATTTTACCAGGGGCGACGCGCCTCACGTTGTTCGGCGCTTGCCCCTGGCTTTCATATTTCGCGCCTTTGGCGCTAAACCTGGCTTTTATATTCCGCGGCTTTGGCGCTCAGTTCCGACTTTTTGTGCAAGGCCGACTCTGCACATCAGTTTCCTTGACTCTCACATTGCGGTGAATGAGAATTCGCCTAAATAGTTTCGAGGCTTCATTTTTTTGCTCCCAAAGAGAGGCCTGCCATGTCCCGATCCATCAATCCCCGCGCCACGCGTTCTTTCTTCTTCATACTGCTGGTTGGTCTACTAACCACAGCGTGCAAACATTCGTCGTCCTACCAATCACCGCCTGCGAGTTCCGACGGCAGTGGCGGTACCATTACGCCGGCAGTAACCACGAGCCACAGGAATCTTCCTTATGGTTTTACTTCGATCCCGACCACGTCAGGACAAGGAGAGGTACTGTACGGAGGCATGACCGGGACCAGCGCAAGCGGCGCATTGTGGGGATCTCTCACCGCGCTTGCTCAATACTTTGACCAAAAGCCAAACGTGCTGGCGGCGATGGTCAGCGCGAACGACGACGAAGTTCAGGCCTTGCTCGACGGGACTCGCGATGGTCAGTCAGTCCGAGGGATGGGATATGCACGCACCACTGGCTCACAGTGTGTAGTGGCAATTGTATTTGATCGCGCGGACCAATTTAGTCAATCGAGCGCTGAGCTTACGCGCCTGGCGGAACAATCGCTCCCCGCTTCGACCGCGACTCCCGTACCTTTACAACGAACGACTCTCTCTGACGGGACCATTCTCGACCTGCCCGGAGGATGGACTGTGCAGCCCAACAACGGTCCTGTATCCGGAACAGGACCCGAGGGCAGTTTCGATTTCGGTCTTTCCACCGAGGTTTACACGCCCGAAGTTGCAGCGCAATTAGCAGCGCCGTATGGAGCAAGGCCGCCGCTCGTGTCGTCTTATGGCGATCCTGCACGAGAGGTTCAGGAGTTGTCGGCCCAAATGCAAATTGTGGCGTCGCCCGACGACATTCAAATAATCGAGCAGACTCCCTTACCCTGGTGGACCAGCGGGCCGGGCGAGATGCTACACCTTCGTGCCACGATTCAGGGTATACAACGCGAGGGCGTGGCCGAGGTGCTAACGAGCCCGACTGGATATGGCAAGTGGATGTACTACTATTCGGGTGTTTCGTGTGAACAATCAGGCTTCACACAGAACCTGCCGGTGCTGATGAGGATCTGGCAGTCGTGGAAGACGGACGATCACGTTTTTCAGGAACGATTGCGGCAGGCGGCTGAGTCGATGCAGGCGACGGCGCAAATCATCCGCGGAGCAAACGCGTTTCGCCAGGATGCGATGGAACGTTCGTCAATGGCATGGGATCACTACGTTCGCGGCACTTGGCCCATCGAGGATCAACAAACACATACCCGCTACATTCCGCAGCAGGACGTCAGCATCCTTGTGCGTCAGTTGAACGAGTCGGAAGGTTACGATCGCTGGCGCGTCGTTCCGTACGAGCAGTTGAATCGGTGAACGCGATTTCCTTGCCAACTGCTCGATGGCTGCACTAAGCTACGCCTTCTCATTAGATCGGGAGCAACCCCCCAAATGACCGATCACCTAAGGGACACAGTTTTCACGACGACCATCGACTCGCACACTCGAGGCGTGTGCGACTTGACCCTGCTTCCAATAATACATCGGCCGTTCCCTCACGTAGTTCACAACCAGTTCATCGATCCGGTTATGTACCGGCAACTGTGCGACTCGTTTCCGACTTGCCTGTCGCGCACTGGTCCTTCCCGGTTCTCACTTTACTGGGGCGATGAAGATTATCAACGGTTGCTGGATGAGGAGCCGGTCTGGCAGAGGCTTTTCAGTACTTTCCACAGTCAACAGTTTATAGACTGGACCAGACAGCAGTTCGCCCCGGTATGGGACGAGCTGGGATACAAAGTCGATCTATCGCATGCTCGTTACGTGCCCTACCGCGAAGATAGCGTCGACAAACAGCGGGAAGTCTTACGTGAGGTAAAACACGCACCGGATGAACTTTGGGTGCGGATGGAAATTCAGCAGGCACGTGTCGGCTATTTCCGGAACATCCACGTAGATCACCGGCGGCGGCTGCTCACGATGCTGATCTATTTTTGCGATCACGAAGAGAACCGAATGCATGGCGGCGAGTTGCTGCTGCATAACGGGTCCGAGCAAGGTTGGTATCGTGAAGGGGCCACGCGCACCGCGCCGCGTCCCAACTTGATGGCGGCGTTTCCCTGCTCGCGTCGCGCGTTCCACTCTGTTTCCCCAATTACTGCCCAGGCAGCTCCCCGCAATTATCTTCAAGTACACATTTCGAGCTCCGTCGATATCTGGGATGAAGATTGAGTTCCGTTGAGTGTAAGACAACTCGCCGGTCGATTATTGAAGTGGTCCTCTGGAGGCAAGAATGAAAGCATCTATGTTTTATCGAATCGCTGCTGTCTTGCTGCTGCTTTTCGCGGTAGGACATACACTCGGCTTTCGCCAATCTGATCCCAAATGGGGAGTTGATGCCCTTCTTGGCTCAATGCGGTCAATTCACTTTGACGTGCAGGGTTTTCACCGCTCGTATTGGGACCTCTTTGTGGCGGCCGGATTCTCTGTCGGCGTGCTCTATCTTTTCGCGGCGATATTGGCATGGCAGCTAGGTAACCTTCCGGCAGCGACTTTGGCGCTCATGCGCGGCACTGCCTGGGCGTTTGCCCTTTGCTTTGCCGCCATCACGGTTGTGAGCTGGATTTATCTTTTTATCATACCCATCGCTTTCTCAATCGTGATCACATCATGTTTGACTGTGGCAGCATGGCTTTCAGCGAGGCCGGTTTCCATACCTCCAGTGCGAGAGTAAGGCCGGTTAAGAAAATTTATTGCAGTAGTAAATGGCCGTGGCTATAATCACCGCCGCCGTTGCAACCTTAGTCCGACGAACAAGCTCAAGAGAGCCGCCCTCCCAACTCTGCGCAGCGGTACCCCCCAACAACGGTTTCGAACAAGGGAAACGCTCATGAACAGGCGCACTCGGTCCCGCCCAGCTGGTATCTGCTACTAGAATGCGCCCGCTCACAGTTCGGGTGACGCGCTTCCTCCCTATTAACGCTCGTCTCCTTCAACCGCCTTAAAGATGCTGGCAGCCCTGCCAGCCGAGGAGGACTCATCATGTTCAGACGGTTTATTTATTCCTGCTCCATAGTCGCATTGGCTTGGTCTACCTTGTATGCGCAAAGCCTGAGCTGGACGCAGTGGAGCAAAGACCCTCAGCACACCGGCCAGATAAACGTCGTCGGCCAGGGCCTCAACTCCGTAATCGCGGATCTCCTTTACGACCCCTTCGTTGACATCGAGAAGAACCCATCGAATGGAGACGGCGACTTGTTCGTGCACTACCAGACGCCGCTCATTGATGGCGACGACATGTTCATGGAATTCAAGTCCGGCACCTACACGTCAATCACTACTTGGGAGACGCAGACCTGGAACCAGAAGCGGTTCCACTGGGAGAACGGGCAGTTAGTGGAGAAGTGGACTTTCCAAAGCGATTGGAAGCCCGTTCCATTCGGAAGCCCGGTTTGGGAGCCGGTCTACCACGCCGTGCTTGCGGGCGGCTTCGTTTACGACCCCGGCTTCGGAGGCACAGTATACAAGCTCGATCGGACGACTGGCGCGGTCGTCGCGCGCATCAACCCGTTCGGCAACAACATCGACGCGAAAATTTTCGTGGCTGGTCCGTTGAGTGCCGACAACGCGGGTAACGTCTACTACAATGCGATTAAGCTCGCCAACAATAACCCGTGGACTGTTGACGTCATCAACTCCTGGCTCGTCAAGATCACACCGGATAATACGGCGACGAAGGCCACCTTCACATCGCTCACGCCCGGTGCTCCTGCGGCGAACGATCCGTGCAACGTCGGCTTCAGTAACAGCCAACTTCCGTGGCCGCCCAGCCCCGACGCCATCCCGCCGACGGCCCCGTGTGGCACACAGCGCCCTGGCATCAACATCGCGCCGGCCATTGCCCCGGATGGGACCATCTACACCGCGAGTCGCGCGCACCTCGTCACTCGTTACAATTATCTCGTCGCCGTAAACCCCGATTTAACGCCTACGTGGAATGCCTCACTGCGCGGGCGGCTCAACGACGGCTGCAATGTTTTACTACCGCCCAACGGTACGCCTGGCGGCTGCCGCGTGGGCGCCCACACAGGCGTTGACCCGGGCACGAATGAGCCACCACCGGGAAGAATCTTCGACGACAGTACCGCCTCGCCCACCGTCGCGCCCGACGGTAGCGTGCTCTTCGGTGTCCTCACCTTCTACAACTACGCGCAGGGCCACCTCTTTAAATTCAGTTCGACAGGGGAGTTTCAGGGCGCGTATCCGTTTGGTTGGGATGTGACACCTGCGATCTACTCGCACGGTGGGACCTATTCGATTGTTATCAAAGACAACCACTACTCGGGCGGGTCGTACTGTGACGTCGAACAATTCTGTCCGTCCGACCGCACAGCCAACACGCCAAACGACCCGGAGGCTTACTACATCACGCAGCTCAATCACAACATGAACGTCGAGTGGAGATACCAGAACACTAACACGCTCAGTTGCACGCGCCAGTCGAATGGGTCGGTGACGTGCGTTGATGATCACCCGCATGGGTTCGAGTGGTGTGTCAATGCTTTCGGCATAGATAGTAACGGAGTGGTTTACGCGAACAGCGAGGACGGCAACATCTTCGCCATCAATCAGGACGGCACGCTCAAGCAGAAAAAGTTTCTCCAACTTGCGCTGGGCGCGGCTTATACACCGCTAACCATCGGGCCCGACGGAAGGATATACACGCAGAACGACGGACACCTGTTCGTGGTGGGCAATTAACTCAGCACGGCGGCGAGCGCCAACAGACTGCAGCCCCGGGATGCGCGTAACCCGGGGCTCACGTCTCCGAAATCGAATGGGTGTCGCGGCTAAACTCGGCTGCGCCGTAGAATACGCATGCCTGGCCACCCACACCATCTAGTGCCCCCGCAGGGATTCGAACCCCGAACCAACAGATTATGAGTCTGCTGCTCTAACCGTTGAGCTACAGGGGCACAGGTGTTGGAGTGTAGCTGTAGCTGTTGTTTCACGCAAAGCCGAGGTGAAACTAGTGACAAACGCTCGCGGCAGCGGTAGGCTATGCGGCATCTTTGAGCAGGTCGGCTAACAAAACCCCACATAAACTCATATCAAGTGCGGGTGACCTGTTGTCCAGAAACTAGCTTTACTTACCGCAAAAGGAGATCCCTCATCATGCACCTGACTGTCGCGTACCAGGAACCCACCGGATACAGGTACGTCGAAACCTCGCCCGACCTCAAAGAAGCCGCCGCCGCATTGCCTTGCTTCGAGGCGTTGCACTGGCCCGACTACGCCACGAAAGTATTCGACGACACGATCAACGGCAAGCCCGTCGTGATCCAATTGTGGAAAGGCTGGTGCGAACAATTTCTCAGCTCGCCGGATTTTCCCGGTGGCATCGGCGGCGAAGTCGGGATCTACGAGCGTGTGACGGGCAAAGGCTTTCCCGCCAAACGACCTGATTGGTGTCCGCAAGCGCTCTGGGTTTTCCTGCAACAGAAAAGCAAACTCGCAAACGGTGATTTCTGGTGGCCCGTCGCCGATTTTCCTGAAGTGGAATGGAACTTCATCAATCCCGTTAACAACAAGGTTGCCTTTCACGCCGATCTGCAAAAGACGTATTGGCGCAACAAGTGGATGGACAACGAAAGCTACCGGCAATACAAGAACGATCAAGGAAAGAGATGGGCGTGGCTGCCGGGTTGGTTCCCGGGAAACTCGCAGACGCCGGCGCTCGCTGTCCACTACATACTCGATTACAAGATCAACGGTAAGAGCTATCCACGTTGGTGACACAACTAATGCAAAGACTAATGAATGCCGGCCGTGCGCTAATTACCCATCCAAGTCCTGAAGAGTGCTTCCAGAGTATCGTGCCCAATTACGCACTCCTCTTCTTCGATCATCTGTACAGCGAGTACCTGGCTCTGAAACCGAAGATCAGTGACGCAGCGGTGATCGCGCTTTTCGATTCGCTTCATGAAAAGCGCGTGGCGTGTCAACTGACCTGGAGCGATATCTACACTTTCGATCTGGCGCTGGTTGATGAACGACCACTCGAGAACTTAATTCGCAAAGCTTTTGACGCGCGCTCGAAATACCGCAGTATCGCCGGACAGAAGGAGTACGACGAGTATCTCGCGTCGAAGCCACCGGATCTGAGTGCGATCTTAATCAAGCCAAGTGTGCTGAAGCCGGATCAGGAAGAGGTCGTCACCTCGCCACCCGATAATCTACCGCCGGCCGCGGAAACGCCGGCGGAGTCTGAGCTTCCGGCTAGCGCTGAGGTTGAGATTGTGCAGCGTATTCTGCGCGCTGACATCAGATACTTGTTGGGCAAGTTCTACCTGTATTACGCGATGTTGCCGATGCGTGAAGGTTTACGTGAGCGACTGACAAGAAGAGCAGTCATGATCACGATCGGGATTCTGGCGATAATCGTGCTGGCGGCGCTGATCAGCCTGGGTCTCGTTAAAAGTTTTACGTCGGCTAACTTAAAGGAGACGTTTGATCTCACCGGAGTTTTTGGTGTCACTGTGGTTTCAGTCGCGTGCGCGGGAATCGTCGGAGGTTGCGTTAGCATGCTACAACGCATTCAAAGTGCTCCCACTGAGGGCGATGCGCTGTTCAACCTCGCGGCACTCACCAACGGCTGGATTGGTCTCTCACTTTCACCGTTGTACGGAGCGATCTTTGCCACAGTTCTTTTCATCCTGTTCGCCGCAGGCATTCTCAAAGGATCTGTTTTTCCGACAATCGAAACTGCTGAAGCAGACGCAACAGTCGAACATCGTGAAGCGCCGCCCGTTACGAATCCGAGTTCAAAACCATCACCAACGTCAACATTACCTCCAGCCGCTCTGACAACTCTGCCAGCATCCGGCAGCCCCACGGCTACTCCGACTGCTACTCCAACTTCAACACCATCGCCGTCACCGTCAGCATCACCCTCTCCTCAACAAACCGGCGTTCTTCGTGCGAGAGATTTTCTCCAACGCACCGGACCGAAAGATGGAGCATCATTTGCGCTCCTCATGATCTGGTCGTTCATCGCCGGCTTCGCCGAACGCTTCGTGCCTGACACGCTCAATCGTCTTGTTGCGAAGACAGAAGCGATCCAGGGAACGAACACTTAACTCGCGAAAAAGCAAACCTCACGAATTCTTCGCAGTATCTGTAGACGTACGGACGCTCCGAGAGGAGAGGAACACTTTTTGAAGGTGCGGTCATGGTTATCCGAATGTGTATTGGATAGCGCACAGGTTTGAATAAGAGATCAAGGAGAAGAAACGATGAGTACGACAATGGGACAAACAAGCTCGGGTATGGGTCAGATGAACCAGCACAGCGAAGGCACCGTGGCGCGCACGATTGAGGAACAGACCGCGAAGCTGCCGTCGGATGTTTTTCTATGGGCGGCACTGGGATCGATGGGAACGTCGGCACTGTTTAGACTGTTCGGGAAGAAGCACGCCAGTCTTTTCGTTGGCGATTGGGTAGCGCCGTTGCTGCTGTTAGGTGTTTACAACAAGATCGTGAAGACGCAAGGGTCCGATCGCGGACACTAAACTTTGCCGCAGATTTTTGCGGATGAACGCGGATCTGATCCGCGTTCATCCGTGTTAACTCTTAATGAATGACTTCGTTCTTGCCGTTCGCGTTCCAATCCGGTTTCAGCACTACCTTGATGCAGTTGTCCTGTTTGTTCTTGAAGATGTCGTACGCATGTGGTGCGTCGTCGAGACTCATGCGGTGAGTCACAACGAACGATGGGTCGATGTCGCCGTTCTCAATTAACTGCAATAACGGACGCATGTATCGCTGCACGTGCGCCTGTCCTGTCCTGATCGTGAGTGAGCGCTGCATCACTGATCCCATCGGAAACTTGTCGATGAATCCACCATAAACGCCGATCACCGAGATCGTGCCGCCGTTGCGACAACACATGATCGCCTCGCGCAACGCATGCGGACGATCGGTTTCCAGCATCATTGCCTGCTTGACGCGGTCGTATGCCTCGATTGGCCACGGCGCATGCGCCTCCATACCGACGTCGTCGATGCATGCATCAGGTCCGCGACCGCCAGTCTTGTCCATCAACGCTTCGTAAACATTCTGTTTTGTGTAGTCGATCGTTTCGGCGCCCCCTTGTTCGGCCATTTGCAAACGTTCCGGAACCTCGTCAATCGCGATGACTCGCTCCGCTCCGAGCAGGAAAGCACTACGAATCGAGAACTGCCCCACTGGTCCACATCCCCAGATCGCGATCGTGTCGCCTGGTTGAATGTCGCACATCTCAGCGCCCATGTAGCCGGTCGGGAAAATGTCTGACAAGAAAAGGACCTGCTCGTCGCTCAGGTGATCGGGAACTTTCACGGGCCCAACGTCCGCAAAAGGCACGCGCGCGTATTCCGCTTGTCCACCGGCAAAACCGCCGGTCAGATGCGAATAACCAAAGATCCCGGCGGCCGCATGACCAAAAGCTTTCTCCGCCATCCACGCGTTTGGATTCGAGTTTTCACACAGCGAAAACATCTGCTCCTTGCAGAAGAAACAGTTGCCGCAAGCGATCGGGAAAGGCACCACGACGCGATCGCCGATTCTCAGGTTCGTGATCTCACGACCAACTTCGACGACTTCGCCCATGAATTCATGTCCGAGGATGTCGCCGCGCTGCATCGTTGGAATTAATCCGTTGTAAAGGTGCAAATCCGATCCGCAGATCGCGGTGGAAGAAATTTTTACAATCGCGTCGCGCTGGTTGAGAATCTGCGGATCCGGAACCTCTTCGACGCTCAGCATTGTTTTACCGTACCAACAGTTTGCTTTCATCGCTGCATCGTCCTCCCCTCTGACGGATAGTTCGTGGCAGTCTCGCTCGGCAACATCTCCGCGCTTTCGAGCTCATCGACCGCCGCAGGACGTCCAGGTCGCTGTTCCATGTAACCACTGCCAAGCAAGGTCGCGTCTGAAACCACAACTTCACCGACTTCCATTACCTGTTTAAAACGCCGCAGATCATCGTCCAACTGTTGTTCCGGTTCTTCGCCAAATAGTTTCGCTACGGTTGAGCCAATCACGCCGCCAACGGGAAGGTACTCGAGATTGACTTTGATGATCGTGCCTCGGCCGCCGGCCGCGCGCTCGAAACGAACAGCGCCCGCATGATCGACGTCCGCGTTTTCCAAAGTGCGCCAAGTGATCACTTCGTTCGGAACGTCGGCGACGATCGTCGCATCCCATTCCACTTCCATGCCCGCCGGACCTTTCACTTTCCAATGCGAGCGGCCTTCGCCGAGTTCCTCGACTGAATCTACGTGACGCATGAAACGCGGTAAGTTTTGGAAGTTACGCCAGAACTGATAGACCTCTTCGGGTGTGCTGTTCACGATGCAGGCGCCCTTCGCATGAATTCCCTGCTTGCTGCCATTGCTCAGTTGCTTCGCGCAGATGATGTCGAGGGCAGTAACCGCAACTACGTTGGCAGTGGCGAACGTGATTCTTCCTCGCTTCGCGTCGGGCGACGTGCACGCGACGCTGAGACTCACGAGATCGAGCGCATCACCGGCGACGCGCGACCACATCGCTCCGGTTGGTTTCTTCTGGCTGAAGATCGCGATGCCCGCAGCGAGCTCGCGCAGACCGTACAGTCGTATCAAACCGGTGCGCTCCTTTGAAACACCGGAAATGCCGGCGATGGCTCGGGGCGCAAGGAGTTCGGCGAGACCGAGTCCGACGCTGAACCAACCTAAACCTTTCGCTAAACGCTTTGCGCTGGTATTCGGTAGACCGGTTCGTGAATTTGTCGACATAAATTTTCCCCCTTGTGGATGAATTGATTCGAAGAGAACACTTCAAATTCCATGCCCATAAACCGCAGATGATGCGGAACGAAATCCGGATTTTTATCCGTGTTATCTGTGCTTACTTGAGTATAGCGGCCTGGGCGCTGAGGGCGAGTTGGTGCCAGCGTTGAAAGGTATTGATCGTCTCGCTTGGCATGACGCGTACGAACGCGGTTTGGAAGTAGAGTGATTCGGGTCTGCGCCAGTCGAGTCTCACGATCGGATTGAACGACGGCGGGACGCCGGGTGTTGTTGAAGCTGTGGTCGCCTTCTTTGTCGTAGTCGTCTTCTGTTCGAAGGCAATTGATGCCTCAATCAGTTGATCGCGCAACGGAATGCGCGCCTGCGTCGGAGTTTTGCCTCCGGCATCGTAGATCGCGATATCGCTATCGAACGCGGTCGCAATCTTCGACGCATCCGGAGACCACACCGGCAATGCATCCGTCAAAGCATCATCAAGCAAACGCTCACTGCCATCCGGCGCGATCAAACGCGGCCGTCCTGCCGGCAACTTGTACTGCTGCTCGCGCGCGTTCCATTCGTCTTCCTTGCACGCGAGCGCCGCGAGCGCGTGCGTGTCCGGCGCCCACACAAAGTAAAAATAGATCAACCCTTCACGCCCGGTGAGTGGCTTGAGATCGTAGCCGTCACGATTGCACATGTAGATCTGTTCGGTATTAAAACTCGCGACGGGAGCAAATATCGGTCCTACTGACGGCACGGGAGCGGCAGGCGTCGCTGAAGCCTCGGGCTCAAATTCGGGAGTCGGCGTCGGACTCGGCATCACACGCTTGCGCGCGATGAAGTTGATGAAGTTTCCATCAGGCGACCACGTGACGGTTTCCGGAAACACACACGCAATGTCGGGCGGGATCAAATTACGAAGAAACTGCCCGTCAGAGTTGTAGAGATCGATGCGGAAAGTCGAACTAGTTTCATCTGCAGTGGCGTAGAGCGCGAGCACTCGTCGTTTGTCCGGTGAAACGACGGTGCGCAGCAGTGCTTCATCTTTTCGCTTGGTAGAAAAGTCAGTCGCGACAGGGCCGAATTTTTCCAGCGGGTCGTCGGTGTCCGTCTGCGGCGCTGTAACGTCAGGCGACAAACGGTAAGCAAGATTTCGCGCGGGCACGTCGCGCAACACTTTCGGCCTGACGTCCTGATGTTCGACGACGGATTTGCAGGCCGTCGCAAAGAACAACGTAAGGATAATTGTCAGGGCGGAGGAGGTTGTCGACATTTGTGCTCTCGCCTCTTATGGCAACTTACGCTCTTCGCGATCGTTGATCAATTCGCGCACGAGCGCCGGATTCAAAGCGAGCAGCGCCCGAATCGTGCTGAGCGGTGAGAGATGATCTTCGTCACCTTCGTCGACCTCGACGCAGTTGTGCTGGATCGATCGTGCTAAACGTCTCGCAATTGACTCGTAACCAGGAGTGCTGTCGATGTATGCGCGCACTGCCATCGCGCCGATCAGATCGCACGTAACTTCTTCACTTCTTTGTCCGTGAATCTCCAGGCCGGTTAGCTCCGACGCCTTGTTGCCGACTGCGGAAACGAGTGGACGCAAACTATCGTTGTCGCCGTCGGCGATGTGCATCAGTTCGTGCGCGAGCACACTAATCATTCCTTCGTCGGATCGTAAACCGGCGAGGAAGAGTGTGCCGAACGTGATCATGTGCGGGCGGCTCAAGTACACGGAGGCGTTGTCGCGCGAATCCATGTCGGGCCTGACTCGTTTGACTGAATTGACGCGCTCGATCGCCTGTTTGATACGCAGTCGAAACTTGGGAGACTTCTCAAAACCGTACTCGGTTGCGAGTTGCTGGAGTGAAGCAATCATCAGGGTCTTCGTCAATGGGAGGAGGCGTTGTGCGCGTTCGGCGCCGGCTCGGGCTTCGGGACTTTGAATGGGCAGTGACGGACGCGCCTGCATCTCGTCGATGGCAACGCTGCTCTTCGGATCGAGCTTGGCTTGCGTGCAGACGACGCCGATGGCTTCTTCGAGAAGCGCCTTCGCGTCCGCAGACATCGCGGCGCGTGGATGTGATGAATGCGTTTGGGCGAGAGAATTCGCCGAGATTAACAAAACGAGGAGAAAACATTTCACGCAAAGGCGCAAA
>DATDFT010000217.1:0-20442 GCA_036522475.1 Pyrinomonadaceae bacterium
CCACCGGCGTGCCGTCAATCGGTTGTGAATGTGAGACCTGCATCTCAGACGATCCTCGCGATAAACGTCTGAGAGTTTCAATCATCATCGAACACGCCGGGCGCACCGTGCTCGTCGACACGTCCGCCGATTTTCGACAACAGGCGTTGCGCTTCGGCTTGAAGCACGTCGACGCAGTGCTCATCACACACTGTCATGCCGATCACGTTTTTGGTCTCGACGACATCCGCCCGCTGAACTTTCGATTCGGCGCGCTCGGTGTCTACGCGAATGAACGCGCGTGGGTAGATATCAAACGCATCTTCAAGTACATCTTCGAGCCTTCACATTTCGGCGGCGGTCTGCCCGAAGTGATTCCAAACGTGGTTACGCCGGGTGGGAGTTTTTGTATCGGCAGGGAGTTGGAGATTACGCCGCTGGAGGTGATTCATGGTCGCCTGCCGGTGATGGCTTATCGCTTCAACGACTTCGCATACCTGACGGATCTCAGCGAGATTCCGCGCGTAACGATGGATGCGTTGCAAGGCCTGGACATGCTCGTGCTTGATTGCCTGCGTTTTAAGGAACACCCGACACACTTGTGGGTCGACAAGGCGCTCGAGTATGTGAATCAGTTAAAGCCGCGTCGAACTTTTTTTACTCACATCGCACATGACATCAAACATGCTCGCGATTCAGCCAAACTGCCGGCGGGTGTCCACTTTGCTTACGACGGTCTGGTGCTGGAATCAATCTAAGAATGCGTCTCTTTCACGGAACCGACAACGCTGACATTCAACGACCGACAGTGCTCACGCTCGGCGTTTTCGATGGCCTGCATCTCGGGCATCAATGGATTATGCAGACGGTGGTTGAACGTGCGCACGCCATCGGTGCAGTGCCGACGGTGATCACTTTCGATCCGCATCCGCGCGCCGTTCTGCATCCTGAGTCAGCGCCGCCTTTGTTGCAGACTTTTGATCAGAAGATCGAAGGGTTCGGCGTGCTCGGAATCGAACAGACGATCGTGGTCCAGTTTACGAAAGAGTTTGCAAGCATTCGCGCCGAGGATTTTCTCAAAGATCTCGTCGTCGACCGTCTACACGCGAAGGAGGTCTATCTCGGCAAGGGCTTCGCGTTTGGTCACAACCGCGAAGGCAACATCGAGCTGCTCAAGCGCATGGGTCGCGAGCTCGGCTTTGTTGCCGGCGAAGTGCCGGAGCTGAAACTGCACGGCCGTCGCGTGAGTTCGAGCAAGGTCCGGCAACTTCTCGCTGCCGGCCAGGTGAACCTCGCACGACGCATGTTGGGCCGTCCTTACGGTGTCGAAGGCCGTGTTGAAAGAGGCTCGGAACGCGGTCATAAGCTCGGTTTTCCGACGGCGAACCTGCACCCACACAATCGCGTCATACCTCGGAACGGGGTGTACGTGACTGGAACGTTGATTGATGGACAATGGCGACGGAGCGTGACAAACGTGGGTGTTCGCCCGACCTTTGCGGACGCGACGGAACCTTACGTCGAGACCTACGTAATGAACTGGAACGGCGATCTTTACGGCGACGTCGTACGCGTGCGTTTCCTGTACAGGTTGCGTGACGAGCGGAAGTTCAGTTCAATTGACGAATTGAAAACGCAGATCGCAAGAGACGTGCAGCGCGCGGAAAGTTATTTTGAACGAGCCGGGACGAAGCACATGCTTTCGGTTATATAGAATTTAAGATGACCTCGAATCAGGCACTAATTAAAAGAAGCGAAGTAAACGGCAATGGCGGTGCGGCGGCGAGTGTGCCGCAACCGACAAGACAGCCGGTGCAAGTGCAACCGTTGACGGAGGAATTGGTGGACCAGCTGCTCTCGGGTCGAGGTTTGCGCGGCTGGCTGCGAGCGGCTCGTGTCGCACGCGTTCTGGGACTTTTTTCACTTTACCTCTTTCTCGACACTTATGACGTGCGCGCGGATTTCAACCATCGCACGATAACACGACTTCGCGAGATGGCCCGCGAGCGCGGGCGTCGCGCCCAGCTCAGGGCATGGATCACTGCGCAACTCTACGTTGCCTTCGATCGATTAATACGAATCTTGCGCTACGCAGTTTTCCGCGGCGCGGAAGGGTCGGCGCGAAAACAGTCGCGACTCGAGAAGCAGGCTGTCTGGATGCGCGAGTCGTTGATCGATCTTGGACCAACGTTCATCAAGATCGGCCAGGCACTCGGCACACGCGCGGACCTCTTGCCGCTCGCGTATGTGAAAGAGCTCGCGAGGTTGCAGGACCAGGTGCCGGCGTTTCCGACAGCGGAAGCGTTTGCGATTGTCGAAAAGGAACTCGGCCGTCCTGTTTTCGAGGCCTACGCTGAGATCGACTCGGAGCCGATCGCGGCGGCGTCGCTCGGACAGGTTTATCGCGCGCGTTTGACTACGGGCGAAGAAGTCGCGGTTAAAGTGCAGCGTCCGAATCTTGAGTCGAGCATCTCTTTCGACATCGCGATCTTGTATCGACTCGTGAAGTTGACCAATCGTTTCTTTCCGAAGGCAAACGAGAACGCTGATTGGGAAGGAATGCTGCACGAGTTTTACGCCACCATCTTTGAAGAGATGGATTACGTGAAAGAAGGACGGAACGCGGATCGATTTCGTTACAACTTCCGTACATGGCGCGCGATTCGAGTGCCGAAGATTTACTGGTCGCACACGAACACGCGCGTGCTCACGCTCGACTTTATTCGCGGCACGAAGGTGGTTGACCTCGAAGGACTCCGCGCGAATCGCATATCGCCGGTTAAAGTTAACCGCATGCTGATTCGCACGTATCTGAAGCAACTGCTCGAGGACGGTTTCTTTCATGCTGATCCGCATCCTGGGAATCTGCTGGTGATGGATAGCGGACACTTGGCGTTCTTCGATTTCGGAATGGTGGGCCGCATCAGTCCGAAGCTTCAGACGCAAATGATCGACGCGTTCTTCCACGTGGTCGGGCGTGACGTTCATGGCCTGGGACAGGACATCATCAATCTGAACTTCCTGAAACCGGGTGTGGATCCGGAGACGGTGCGTCCCGTGGTTGAGAGTCTGTTCACGCACTATCTCAATCTCAGGCTCGGCGAAGTGAACTTCAAAGAGTTGACGTACGATCTTGCGGAAGTGATTTACGAGTATCCGTTTCGCTTGCCGTCAAATTTCACTTACATCATGCGGGCGCTAATGACGCTCGAGGGCATTGGCGTGGTGATGGATCCGGGATTTAGTTTCTTCGAGGCTGCGAAGCCGTTCGCGAAGGAGTTCATGCTCCGGCGCGAGGGACGGCTGTTTAGAAAGCTGATCTTCGACAAACTCACCGGACGCGAAAATGGTGAGAATCGAATCGCGTGGTCCAGGGTCTGGAAACTCACGAAAATGGCCGCGCAGATGTACCTCGAGAAATAATTAACCGCGGATTACACGGATGGAGATCTGGATTTTGATCCGTGTAATCCGCGGCTTAAATTTATCGGGTGGGTGCCTTTTCACCATTGGGCGCGGGCATGTTAAGGCGTTCGCGGAACAGGTTGAGTAACAGCAGCGTACCGATACCGCCGCCCGCCTCGCCACTCCCACCGCCAGTCGCCATCACGTCCGGAGTAATGCGAACACCCTTCTCGCCAATCACCTTTAACGTCTCAACCAGCGCCACGCCCTGAGCTCCGAGCGCGTTGACCTGTTCGCGATAAGCGACGCCCTGCGCCTCACCCATCAGCCGCACTTTCTCAGCTTCAGCGCGACCCGTCTGCTGGATGTAATGCGCCTCGCCCTCACCTTCGGCCTTGCGCTGCTCGGCGCGTTTGCTCGCGATATCGACGCCGACAGTAGCAGCGACAAGATCTTTCTGGCTGTCTGCGTGCGACTTGGTCTTCTCGAGTTGAATGCGTTTCTCTTCCGCCTCGCGCTGAGCGTTGTACATGTTCTGACGCTGCTCCGCGAGGATCTTCTCGGTCTGAGTCTTCATCAACTCTTCCGGCAGATGAATGTGACAGATGAGCACGTTCACCACGTCGACGTGATACTTCAGCAAGTGCGCGCGCACGCGAGCCTCCGCGCGTTCCTGCTCCTCGTGCCGGTTTTGCAGGTACGCCATCGCCGACGATTCAGACGCCTGGTTACGGAAGATCGAGTCGATCAGCGGATGCATCACATTTTGAATCAAACGTTCGATGCCGCCGATCTTCGCCACCATGAATGGCGCATCTTCCGGCTTCACACGAAAGACGACGCGCACCTCCAGTTGCATCGTGAAACCGTCTTTCGAGATCACCTCGAAAGGATTGAAGGTGTTCGCAACTTCACCTGCCGTCCATTCGACGGTCTGGTTTGTAGTCGGAATGACGATCGGGCTGATGGCCAGCGTGTTGACGTAGTAACGTCCTGGTCCAACAACCGTTTCCTGAATACCGCGATAACCTTCGGGCACGACGTAAGCTTCGTGTGCGCCTTCATCGAGACGTCGATCAGCTGGATCGCCGCTCATCAGGTCGGCTTTGATCTGCTCGGCAGTGCGCTTGTCGTCCATTATGTCGAGCCGCGCCGCCGATTCTTCGACCTGCTGCTTCTCTTCACGCTCCATGCGCAGACGCACCTTCTCGGCCATCTGACGCCTGACTTCGTCTGAGGGATCTTTACCGACGTTTGAGACAACCACGGCAACCTCGCCCGGTTGAATCTCCTTCGCCGTCTCCGGAATCACTTTGAACAGCAGCGGGTTGATGTAATAAGTGCCGGGCAGCAGGATGTCCTTCTGTGGTCCACGCTGGCCGCCCTTGCCGATGAACTCATGTCCATCCTGGAAGTTATCGTGACCCGCAAACGATTCGGCAACGTAGTCGCGCGGGTTGAGCGGCGAACCGTCGAGTGCTTCAACGAGACCAATCTGGTTCTCATTGATCACAGTCGCATCGAAGAGGCGGACGTTGAAGAGTCCGGGCTTTGCTTCACTGCTACCTTCGATCGATCCAGATTGGACCAGGATGCGATAGACGCCAGGCGTCAGGATGTCGACCTGCGGTCCTTTCTGACCGCCCGACGCGATGAACTGTTCCGCGTCCTGAAAATTGTTGTGGTCGCAGATTGACTTGCCGAGCAAGCGACCGGGATCGAGCGGCGCACCGTCGGCGGCTGTAATCACACCGACTTTACCTTGCGGCACCATCGTCGTCTTCGCCACTGAAACACGGAATAGGTAAGGATGTATGGGCCACAAACCCGGAGGCAGTGTTCGTAACTGAATACCTTTCACGCCGCCGCGCTTGATGAACGCGATCGGATCCTGAAAGTTGTTGTGCGCGTTCTGAGCGCGGTCCGGCGCGAAGATTCGGCCCGGCGGCATCGGTTCGCCGTCAACGGCTTCGATGATACCGAGTTCGTCAGCGCCAATCTCAATCAGCGGCACTTTCCGAACGACTTTTTCGAAAGGAAAATTGATGAAATGAAGTCCGGGCTTCAGTACGTCAGCTTGAATACCCACTTCACCTTCAGTAGCGACGACTCGCCCCGGCGGCATTCTCTCGCCCATGTACCTTCGTTCCTTGATCGCGATTTCGCGCGCGCCGACATTCACGAAGTAGCGCCTGGCGATGACGAGCAAGACAATCAGGGCAGCGACAGCAAGGAGGATCCAGGGCAACACAGATGTGATATCAAAGTTTTGCATGGTCTATCTCTTTCAGTTCAACTCGGAGGGCAGTTGATGTTAGATCGGGTTGTTTGTAAGTTCGAGTTCACGTCTCGCCGTTGACAAGGTTCGTTTCAGAACAAAGCCGGCGCCGGAACTGCGCGTGTTAGACGATAGGATCCAAAACTCGCCATTGAATAACGACTGCAACTCGATCGCCGAGACATCCCGGAGCTTGCCTTCGCGCCAGGAGTTGAGCACCACTTCAACTGCCTGGCCATACGTATCTGCGTCGTCGGACAGCGCAGCGATGTGCAGCAGCTTGGCAGTAGTGTTGCGGTCGAGCGAGTCTTTCCAATAGTCGATCGACTTTTGGGCCAACGTCTTGTTTACGGGTAATTCATTTCTGGTTACATGCGAAACCAATGAAAGCAGCTGGGCCTCGGTATTGGTATGAGCGACGAACGTGTTCAGCACGTCGTCATAGAGCGCCCGATCATTAATTGCGTGAGCATCGTGCAGGGCTTTCTTGTCGCCCGTCTTAGCAAGCTCGATTATTGCGTTGTGCGGCTCTTCGGACGACGCTGGGGCGAGCGGCGCCGGTTGGTAATTCGAAAACAGCCCGGTGGGCGGTTTCGGCGGCAAAGGCAGTTCCATCTTTTGCGAGGCGTTAACAGATTTTTGCCGGAAGTAAACGGCCGCGATAACGAATAAGGTTAAAACGAAAACCGAAGTAATTAGAAGGGTGACCAAGCAATTGAGTTATACGCTTCCCCACATGAAAAGTTCAACCACGGATGACGCGGATTTGTTCCGCGTTCATCTGCGTAAAATGCCTACCTCGAGCTTAAGGCGTTGAAGAATAACGGGTAAGTCGCACGTGACTGGGCGCGGTATTGCGGCCGGAAACCGAAGAGAATCACGCGTCCTTTGCCCATTTTTACTTCGACCAGCGCCGCTTTGCCTTTGATCAAATTGCCGCCGAGCAGCCACCCCGACAGCAGCGGATCTTTGTCGACCGGATACGACGCAATCACATGCACATTCGACGCCGGTACACTCGCGTTCGGATCGTTTGTAACTTCAAACACCGGCGAATCTTCAGCCCACGCAATCGTCTCTTTCGGCATTCCCAACGCGAGCGGATGCGTGTTGTCGAGCTCGATGCGTAGGATCGATCCGGGCACGTAGAAATCTGTACGCGGCAGTCCGGCGACGACATTTCGCAACGGTAACTTAAACTGCTCGATGGCGAAGTTCGAAGCGCGATTCAGAAAAACTATCGTGCCGCCAGTCTCAACGAAATACCGCAGCGCATTAACACCTTGCTCACCGAGTCCGCCAGTGAGCTCCGGCGGCATCGTACCGGCGCGGTAGCCTTCGAGTATGGTCCGGGCCGGCTGATCGGGAAAAACGATCGTGTAGTACTTTACCGTCACACCAGGCGACGGTTTATAGACCGTAGTACCTGCCCGAAGTTCTTTGTCGCCGAGCACGCCGTAAGGCATCTTTCGCGAATCGAAGATCCATCTGGTCCAACCTTCATCATTAGCTGGAACAGCAGAGCGGTAGAGCGCCGGCGGAGTCTCTTTTGTGAAAGAGAGATTTTCCTCTTCTACACTTATGTCTGCTCTCTTTGTGATTCCCCGTGAGTACTGAAAGGGCGCCTTCACTGGATGGACCGTGACGTCCATCAACAACGGTAGAGTATGTGCCGTCACGTCGTACGGCTCGATCGGATGTCCCTCAGCATCCCTGAGGTTTGGATAATGCTGAACTTCCAAAAGCGCTTTCGCAAACCCTCCGTATGGCTGGTCCACTCTGATCAGAACTGTTCCCTCAGGAAGTGTGCGCGTTCCGATCTTAAAGTTAGCACCCTCTTTGGGAGTGGTAAATTCAACGCCGCCTCTCGCGAGGATCGTCAGCATGTGATTGGCATTTTCCGAAGGCTCAATCAAATATCCCAAAAGCTCACCTGAGTTGCGCGGGCGCACTGACTCTCTTCCAATCGCATAAAAACGGCGCAACCATTCTTCGCGATTCGTACCGGCGTGATCCAGGAGCAGAAATGCAGCGGTCGTCATGTACTTCGTGATGTCGCTTAACTTCCACTCGCCACCGTGCCACAGTGGTCCAAACCTCGGCGACTCCTTTTGCGGATCGTAACCTTCACGCGAACGAAGCTCGTCAAACTTCACCGTTAGCGGCGAGGCGATTTTCGCGGACGCAGTTTCCGACAAGATGCGCACGCCGCCGTGATAGTGCGAATAGGCGCGTGCCGGCGTCCACGCGTCGTAAGTTGAATTCGTCGTGATGCCTTCAAAACCTTGCGTGCGCATCTGCGCGGCCATCCAATTCCCGAGCTCTGTGTAGCCTTGCACGATCGCTTTCGGAACGTTTGGCTCAACCGGCGGCATGTATGGCGGCAGAAACAGTCGCGAACCGAAAGCGCCCTGTTGATGAATGTCGTGGACGATCTGCGGATGCCAGACGTTGTGAATCTTATCGACGGTGAGTTGGGTTTCGACCTGCGTGAAAGAGTACCAGTCGCGGTTGTTATCGTGACCGGTGTACTTGTGATAAAGCTCGGGTGGGTCAGTGCCTTCGAACGGCGTGCCAAGCGTTTTGTCGTACCAGTTTTTGACGATATCGACGCCGTCGGGATTGAGTGACGGAACGAGCAGGATGATCGTGTTGTCGAGAATCTTCTGAATCGCTGGTTCGGTTGAAGACGCGAGCCGGTGCGCGATCAACATGCTCGAGAGATACGAGCCGACTTCCGTCGAGTGAATTCCACAGGTGATCAGGACGATCGTTTTTCCCTGGCGGATTAGTTCTGCTGCTTTGCGATCGCGTGTGGCGGGCGGTCCGAGTTTGCGTGGATCGGCGAGCTGGTCCTGGATCTTTTTGAAGTCTTCGAGACGCGCGAGATTGGCAGGCGAGCTGATCGTGGCCATGACGAACGGCTGGCCCATCGTTGTTTGGCCGAGAGTTTGAAACGTCAAGCGGTCGCTGGCCTGGTCGAGTCGCTGGAAATATTCAACGACCTGACTCCATGACGCGAGTTTGCGATCCTCGCCCGGAACAAATGCGAGCACGTCCGCCGGCGCGGGGATCTTGGTTTGGGCGGTGGCAACGCTTGATACGACCAACAACAGTGCAACGATTAAACTACGCATAGGTTTTGGGGAGTGTAGCAAAATTTGTAGGGGCGGCACCCCGTGGCCGCCCCACCGTTCGATTGATGTGCGAAGGGGGGCGGCCACTGAGTGCCGCCCCTACAATACGCGCCAAAGGCAACCATTACCTACATCAGGAGTTTCCTAAAGACAGCCGTAAACACGCTTGCCGGAGCGCTGGCGGCCCGTGTAAAGTAGCGGCGTTTTCAAAACCCCTGCGCACTCCCCGTTTTACAAAACTTGTTGGAGGTCAACCGGATGTCCAGTGAAAGCATCCCTGCGAACGAGTACCCGGACCGAGTCGGTTTCAAGCCAGACAATCCTTACCTGGCAACTTTTCGACCTTACATCCCGGCCGGCGTCAGGTTACGTGAGCTGACAATCCTCCCGCTGATAATGGGGACGATCCTCGGCATCGTTTTCGGCGCCTCGTCTTTGTATCTCGTGCTGAAGGTCGGTTTGACGGTCAGTGCTTCAATACCCGTCGCTGTCATCTCGATCACGCTGTTTCGCGTGTTATCAAAGTTAGGACTGCGCGACGCGACCATTCTCGAAAACAATATCGTGCAGACAGCCGGTTCCGCCGGAGAGTCGATCGCCTTCGGTATCGGCGTAACGATGCCGGCGATCTTGATTCTCGGATTCGACCTCGAGCTCTCGCGCGTGATGCTGGTCGCCACACTCGGCGGACTGTTGGGCATTTTGATGATGATCCCGCTGCGACGCGCGCTCATCGTTGCTCAGCATGGTTATCTTAAGTATCCGGAAGGCACCGCGTGCGCTGAAGTGCTCAAAGCAGGCGCCTCGGACGAGTCGCGACACGCAGCCATGGAAGGCTCCAGGGAAACTGGCGGCGCGTTTATTGATGAAGCTGCAACCGGTGGCAAGACGATCATCAGCGGCTTCGGCATCGGTTTTCTTTACTACGGTATCGAACAGATTTTTAAGACGTGGAAAGAATATCCTGGCAAGATATTTGGCAAACCGTTCGAAGGCGGCTCCATCTCGATCGAGAACAATCCCGCGCTGCTCGGAGTCGGTTACATTATTGGACCACGCATCGCATCGATAATGGTCGCCGGCGGCGTGCTCGCTTACCTGGTTTTGATTCCCGCGATCAAGTACTTCGGCGGCGGCTGGATAACGCCGCTTGCTCCCGAAACCACGCACCTCATCAAGGACATGACGGTCACACAGATTCAGAAGGGTTACATCCTTTACATCGGCGCGGGTGCCGTGGCTGCCGGCGGAATCATCAGTCTCTTTCGCTCGCTGCCCGTCATCTGGAGCGGTTTGAAAGGCGGACTCGCTGACTTGCGTCGCTCAGGCGCAGGCTCCAGCGACAACGCGCCGCGCACCGACCAAGACCTTTCGATGAAGTTTGTGTTGGGCGGGATCATTCTCTTGATAGTCGTGATCATGCTGGTGCCGCAACTCAACCTGCGCTTCAACCTTCTCGGCGCCATTCTGATCGTCGCGTTTGGCTTTCTGTTCGTAACAGTGTCGTCGCGACTGACTGGTGAAGTCGGTTCCTCGTCGAATCCGATCTCCGGCATGACTGTGGCGACGTTGCTGCTGACATGTCTCGTGTTTCTGATCATCAGTTGGACCGCGCCGCCTTATTTTGTCACCGCCCTTTCGATCGGCGGCATCGTTTGTATCGCTGCATCGAACGGCGGCACCACGTCTCAGGACCTGAAGACCGGATTTCTCGTCGGCTCGACACCGAAGTATCAGCAGATCGCAATTCTTGTGGGCGCGCTGACTTCCGCACTCGCACTCGGACCGATTCTCCTCGCGATGAATCAGTCGGGTAGTGTTTACGTCCCGGTCACGCAGAACAAAGACTTCAGCTTTCCGGCAGGTTTCAAGTTCACGCCGGATCAGTATGTGAAGAGTGGAGATCAACCGAAACAGGAAAAACTGCAAGGCGGACAGGCAAGCTCCGACGGAAATGCCTATTACGTGGTCCATAAGACCAGCACCGAATTCGGCCCGGCCGGTCGTTACCTCGTGAACAATGAAGGCGTGCCGATCTATCTCGCCGATCCCGGCATCAACGGCATTTACGATAAAGTTCCGGGCACAAACAACACCGTCGCGAAGTTCACCGCGCCAAAGGCGACGTTGATGTCTTACATCATTAAGGGGATCCTGAGCAGGGAACTGCCGTGGGGACTCGTGCTGCTCGGAGTGATGATCACGATTGTGCTTGAATTGAGCGGTGTGCCGTCGCTCGCTTTCGCGGTTGGTGTGTACTTGCCGATCTCGACGTCCGCGCCGATCTTCGTCGGTGGCGCGGTGCGCTGGCTCGTAGACAAGTACCTGCGCAAGAAGCCCGAGAACCTGAACCTGACCGAAGAACGGATGGCGGCCGAGACTGATAAGAGTCCGGGCGTGCTGCTCGCGTCGGGTTATATCGCGGGCGCAACACTGGCGGGCGTAATCTTTGCTTTCCTGAACTTGAGGGAAGGTATTGTCACGCAATTGAAGGTATTCGAAGACTGGGCCACGAACCACAATCCGTTCTTCGAAGGACCGAACTCTGACATGCTGGGTATGGTACCGTTCCTGATTCTGACGATCCTGCTGTATCTCGTCGGCCGCGAGTTGGTGTTGAAGCCAACCGCGATAGTTCGTCGCGAAGAATAAATGGGTTGTGGTTAAATGAACCGTATGCTTACTGCAATCCTTCTATCCATCAGTCTGCTGTTTGTCCAAACCGCGCCGCGTACCCCCACCGATACGCTGCGCGAGTTTTATCGATTGATGCGCGATAAGAAGTTTCGCGAAGCGTTCGACCTGTCGATTTATCGCCCCGCGATCGAAGGACTGTCTGCCCAGGAGTTTGAAGATCTACGACCGGACTTCGAGAAGATGGCCATCGCCGTCAGCGAGAAAATTCCGGCCAAGATAGACATTAGCGGCGAGCAGATCAGCGGCGACGTTGCCACCGTTTTTGTGAAAGTAGTCGACGCCGATGGGAAGGAACAAGTCCAACCGGCGTCGCTGATCAAGATCAACAACAGTTGGATAGTCGGGAGTCAGGAAGACCTGCGGCAGGTGCAACAGGCCGGCAAAAAATTCTTCTTTGACGCACGAATCAACGCACATCACAGCGACGTCCAGGACATGCTGACGCGCATCTCACTCGCGCAGGTGGCCTTTAGCCAGGGCCATAACGGACAGTTCGGTAACATGGCAGAGTTAATCGCCGCCGGTTACATTCCGAAAGACATCGAAGGTCTGGAAAGCACTGGCTACCGCTTTCAAGTCATTCGTTCTGCGGATGGCAAATCCTGGTACGCGACCGCGGAACCCGCGCAATACGGGCGCAGCGGCCGCCTTTCCTTCTATCTCGACGCCTCCGGGGTCCGCAGCGGCGACTCCGGCGGCAAGCCACTTATCGTAAAGAATTAAAAGTATTGCGTCTCCGCGAGCAGGTTTTTTAGAATGGCTTTGCGGCGACCTGCCCCCAATCGCTTCCCGTACGGCGTCCTTCCTCAACTGGTCCGAGAAGATTAGTGGTCTCGAGTTATGTCGGAATTGCCCCGCAGAATTGTGTCGCACCTGCGCCGTTTCATCGGCAACCGGCGCCATTGCAAGCGTGTGCGCGCGCGGCTGAGTTTCACTTTGAGCTTGTCGGATCCGAGAGTGAGCGGCAATGGATCGCGCCGTTTGCCCGCGCTCAATGGCCACACCTTGGACGTAAGCTCGACCGGTTTGGCATTGATAGTTCCGGCGATTCGGATTGGCGAGCACTATCTCGCAGGTTCGGACCACAGGCTGTACGTCAAGTTGGAACTACCGAGTGGGCCAATCGAGATGAAGGTGGTTACGGTTCGGTACGAGAGTTTGGAGGACGAGAGCGGGTATCTGATCGGCGCACGAATCGTCGAGATGAGCGACGCAGATCGTAAGAGTTTCGAGAAGTATGTTCAAGCGGCTTGAAAGCGCAAGGTTCCAAACACTTCGGGCACGTGGAAGTTCGGCTCGGGTGTTCTTGTCGGCAGCCACGCGAGATAGCGTTCCGGTGCTTCTGGTCCAACGCAACGAAACAGGTTTACCCGCCAAACGTCTCCGGGCCCAGGCTTTGGAATCGCGTCACTCCACGGAATTCTCATCGCAATCAGCAAGCGATCGCCCTCGAGTTTCGCAGCGGTCGTGAATCCTGAGACGAAATCCCAATCAGTTTCTCTACCGTGTGGTTTAACGACGATTCCGAGATCGATCCACTCACCCGTCGGCGCCGCCTCAAACTCAAAATATCGCGCCGGATTCGAAGCGTCAGGCGCGAGAAAGATCTCACACACATCGCGGTCCCACAGCCCCAACGTCTTCTGCTCCGTTTGCGGAGCATCCGTCACGATCAACGGCTCTTTTTGTGCCCCAACAAACTGCACGTGAAGTGCCTCGCTGGACCAGCAAATCCTCGCTTCAGCATGACGCGCCGGCGCCGCCGGCTCTCCGGACCAGTAATGTTCGATGAAGACCGGCTCACACGCTTGCCATGCCTCAGCGTCAAAGTCCGCCACGTCGAGCGGATCATCTACGTATTGAGCGTCAATGTTCATTTCAAAGCGTTGAGGCAATCGTCAAGCAACTTTTGCGGATCGTCGTTCTGAAAGATTCGCGCTGCCGTGCCGCGCTTCCCAAACTTTTGCAGCAAGTATTCGGTCTCATCCGCAACACCACCAGTGCCCGTCAAACATCCGATGACCTTTCCTTCATCGTGCGCGATCGTAAACTCGTTGAGCGAACCCATCGCGCCCGCCACGAACAGCACGACGTCGCACGATCGCACAAGCACCACGTTTCGTCCCTTCAACCCAAAACCAGTGAAGATCAAACTATCGCACGCATCGAGCGGCAGCTTGTACATCTCCACGTGCTCGTGTTCGTTCGCACCCGGTGAAATGCCGATGTGAAAACTGCCCGCATCGTGTGCCGTCTTGCCAACAACATAAACGATACCCGTCGTAGCGCCCGTCAAGAGAATCACGTCCTGTGCGGCAATCACGCGTCCAAGACTCTCGGCCTTCGCCACGCGCGTGTTGCCCGTGTCGAGCCGCGCGCTCTCAGTAGCAGCCGAACCCATCACTCCGACTTTGATTCGCATACTGATTAATCTGATCCGCTTTCCTCCGTATAAACCTGTGGCTCGAGTTTGAAGTTTCGCAGCGAGGGCCGCTCGTCGCGATCCCACCAACGCTGCGTCAGGAACCATACGAACCCCGGCATCAGGAAAAAGACGCCGATACCAACAGTCACGATGCGCGCCGGAAACTGAAATCGATCGAGCAGCTCGCCCGTGACATAGTTAGATGCTGCCATGGTCAACGTCAACATCGCCAACTCGGCCGCGAACACACGCCCGCGAAATTTGTCTTCGACTTCGCGTTGCAGTATCACTGTCGAAAACACCCAGAGAATGCTGCCCCCGCAGTGCGCGATGCCAAGCACGACGAGTGCAAGCACAAAACTCGTCGCACTCCCAAACAGCATGTAGCCAATGCCGCCGAGCAGAAACGCAATCCCGATCGAGATCTGCATGCGTTTACTGCCCTCACCGGAAATACGTCGTGCCACGATCGGGCCAACCGCAGTCCCGATGCCACGCGCCGCGAACAGCACGCCGATTCCAGCCGCGGCATTCCTGCCGACAGGAAAGATGCGTTCACCGAAGACGGCGAGCAGAGTCAGGATGCCGCCGCCCAGTCCCCAGGCCGGTTTCACCAGCAAGGTCGCGAGGACACGCGGCCGATCTTTGACGTACTTGATGCCGTCGACGGTTTCCGTAATGCCGAGCAGGCGGCCCAACGAGAGCTTCTGTCGCTCGCGCTTTTTACGTTTCGGAAGGCGGATGCCGGCGATCAACGCCGCCGACAAAACGTAGCTCGCCGCGTCAAGAATGAAAGCGGCGTTCGTGCCAAACGAGCTCGTTATGAAGCCCCCGATTGCCGCTCCGAGCGTGAGCATTACCGACCACGTGACCGAAGAGATCGCATTCGCCGCGACGAGTTCACGATCTTCAACAATCGATGGAATCGCGGCTGTCTTTGCCGGTTCAAAAAATGTCGAAAGCCCGAGTTGCAGGACTGTCAGCACGTAAATGATCCACAACTGATCCGCGCGACGCACAAAGAGGAAGCCAAGCACGACGACGGCGCGCAACACGTCCGAGATGATCATGATCCGCTGGCGGCTGAACCGGTCAGCGATGACGCCCGAGATTGGTCCAAAGAAAAAACTCGGCACAAAGCGCGCGACGAGCAAGAGACCAATGTCGCGGCCCGAACCGGTGAGTTGAAGAATGATCGTATAGAGCGCGATGGTGTCGAACCAGTCGCCCATTTGACTGACGACCTGCCCGAGCCACAGTTGCCGGAAGCTGCGATTGCGTCGCAGCAGATCGATATAACCGACTTGTTGTGGGTAGTCTGCGTTCATTCGCGCGAATCCGTGGCTCAGATTAACCAGCTTGACTCAATTTCTCAATCTGACAGGTCAGAATGGAATGGTGCGAATTGTTCATTCACAAAATCGCGGATTTTTGAGCGGCACACGAGTTGAGAAGAGAAATAGCGCGGCGCAGAAGCCTCAGGCTTCGCGGGCTCTCCGCACGGGGTCCGTAGCCGCAAAGTTCTACTTGACATGCGATGAGCCGCGAAACATCTCACCCAGCACGGCAGCCCTCCCGACAAGGGCTGTCACTTGCCCAATTCGCCGGGGATAGAGCTGAGTTGCTCCCAGCTCTGTCTCCGGCAGCGTCGTTGCGCGAGTCGTTGGCCCAATGGTGGCTCACCAATCAACTGTGGTTCTCGTGGTCGTTGCTTCTCGTTCCGCTCATCCTCGAACTAATCTACGGCGCCTTTCTTCTGCCTTACCTGGTTCCAATCTCCATTCTCGCGACTTTTCTGATCTATCGCGGCGCGCGCGCGCGTTTGCACGCAAAGACCTACGAAATCGAAGCACTCAGTCAACTGCACCTCGCGACTGCCGAAGCGTTAGCGACGGCGATTGACGCAAAAGATCAAACAACGCATTGCCACGTCCGGCGCGTGCAGATTTACGCGGCCGGCATGGGCGAAGTCTTCGGTCTTTCCACAAACGAGATCGCAGCACTAAAAGCCGGAGCATTGCTTCACGACATCGGTAAACTCGCAGTGCCGCCGCACATTCTGAACAAACCCGGACCACTAACTCCGGCCGAATTCGAGAAGATGAAGATCCACACCGTCGTGGGCGCGCAGATTCTGGGCCGCGTGGATTTTCCGTATCCGGTCATTCCCATCATCAGACACCATCACGAACAGTGGGACGGTCGCGGTTATCCGGATCGGCTGCGAGGCGAACAGATTCCGATCACGGCACGCATCATTTCAGTTGTCGATTGTTTCGACTCGATCCGCGAGGATCGTCCGTTCCGGCGTGGAATGACGATGGACGAAGCCACCGCGTTGTTACTCCGTGGCGCCGGTATTCACTTCGATCCGGTGGTGGTCGACCAGTTTCTAAAGAACCTGCCACGTTTTGACGAAGAGATCGCAAGATTCGGACTTCAGCATCAACCGGCGAACTACTCGGCCGAGCCGCCGATCCAACTGAGCACAGTTGACCTCGCGCAAACACGCGAGCGCGGTTCGTTCATTGCCTACGATCAGATCAAAAAGGCACATCGAGAGGTTTACGCCCTCTACGAGATCGCGCGCACGTTTGGAACTTCGCTCGACGTCGAACACACCCTCGAGATCATCGTCGACAAAGTGGGCCACGTGGTCCCGTTCGATACCTGTTGTGTCTACATCTACGACGACAGCAAAGGTTACGCGACTGCGCGTCACGTAGTCGGCAAGCATGCGCAGAAACTGGCCGCGCGCTGTGTCACCCTGGGTGACGGTGTCACAGGGTTTGCACTCGCGAACCGCAGCCCGGTTAATCAACTTCATCCCAGTCTCGACTTCACCGACATCAATCCGGAGGCGGGAATCAAGTATCGATCGATGGCAGCGTTGCCGTTGTTCAAAGATGACGTGTTGTTAGGCGCGCTGTCGGTCTACTCGAGTGACCTCGAACAATATACTGACGATCACATGCGTTTGCTGGAGACAGTTACGCGGCTCGCTTCGGATGCGCTCAGCAACGCGATGCAGCATGCTCAAGCGGAGTCGAATGCGTTGACGGATCCACTCACAGGATTGCCGAACGCGCGTTACCTTGCGCTGCGGTTCGAAGAAGAAGCGGCACGCGCGCGACGTACTGACCGGACCTTCCAGGTCGTTATGCTTGACCTCGATGAGTTCAAGAACGTGAACGACACGTACGGTCACAAAGCGGGCGATAAGATGTTGCGCGAAGTGGCCCACCTGATCGAGGGACAGTTGCGCGAGTATGATTTTCTGGCGCGTTACGGCGGTGATGAATTCGTCGCGCTGGTTCAGGAAGTAGTGGGCGCACAGGTCGAGGAGCTTTGTGCGCGCATCGAGACTGCGGTTTCGAAGTTCTCGCTCGCGCTAGGCCGGAATCGCTTCGCGCATGTCGGCATCAGTGTTGGCACCGCAACTTTCGGCATCGACGGCAACACGCTGGACCAACTCGTCATCGCTGCTGACAATGAAATGTATCGCGTGAAGTCGACTCACCGCCTCGGACGCACGCAGTTGGATATACCCGAATCACCAACGGAAATCATAGGTCCACCGGCCTGATCTGCTATGCTGTCGTGGCTGCACCCATGACTGCACTGGCACGAATCTTCTCAATCGGCGTGGCGGGTTTTGTCGGAACGCTTTTGCGTTACTGGCTGTCAGGAGTGATCGCCAAACGTTATGGCGAGACGTTTCCTTACGGCACGCTGGCTGTCAACTTGATCGGCTGCTTCGTGATCGGATTTCTGTTCTACGTCTTCTACGATCGCGCGCTCGCGAATCCAACTGTCCGTACGACCATCTTCATCGGTCTACTCGGCGGGTTCACCACCTTTTCCTCGTACGGCCTGCAAACTTTTACGCTCCTGCGCGACGGTGAGCTGTTCCTTGCTCTCGTTAATGTCATCGCTTCTAATGTAATCGGGCTGGCGCTCGTTTGGGTCGGCTACAGCCTGGCAAAGGTGATCGCGTGACGATTCCGGAAGAAGGTTACCTGCTTCGAATCTTTATCGGCGAAAGCGATAAGGTGGGCCATAAACCGCTCTACGAGGTGATCGTGTTGAAGGCTCGTGAAACAGGTCTGGCAGGGGCGACGGTGCTTCGCGGTGTCATGGGCTTCGGCAAGAACAGCATTCTCCATACGACCAAGATTCTGCGTCTTTCCGAAGATCTGCCGATGATCATCGAGATCGTCGACAGCCTGGAAAAAGTCGAAGCATTCTTACCGGTGCTGGACGGCCTGATCGCCGACGGGCTGGTCACGCTGGAAAAGGTCAAGGTAATCCACTACCAGGACAGTAGCCACAAAAAGGCATAAGAACACAAAAGGTTTAATTAACTCATTTTGTGCTTTTGTGCCTTTTTGTGGCTAAAAACTTAGGAATTTCTTGACATCTGCGGGCTCATCGCTTTCAATCGACTTTGAGGTGCGTCCTTCACGACGCGACCGGCTGATAGCATGGTTGCTCCCGCCGAAAATCACAACGCAACACTCTTAATAGTTGACGACGACGCCGCGGCCCGGGAGAGGCTTCGCGAAATCTTCGAGACTGCAAAGTATCGTGTTGTAACTGCCACCGAGGCTGCTTCCGCACTCCGCGTGCTGAAGGGCGTGCGCTGCGATCTGGTTGCACTCGATCTCGAGATGCCGGGCGTGGACGGCCTCGCACTCTGCAAACTCCTGCGCGCGCAACCGACGACGAGCAAGTTGCCAATCATCGCCCTCTCAGAAAGCGACGACGAGGCACGCAAGGTCCAGGCCTTCACAGCCGGTGCAGACGACTACATCACCAAACCTTCAACTCCGGGCGAGCTCTTGTCGCGTGTAAGTCTGCACGTGCGCACGTCGCAACGCGAGTGGGCGCTCATCGGCAGCAATCGCGAGCTCAGGTTTCTGTCAGACATCGGTCGCGGACTGCTGCGCGCCCTCGAACCCGAACAACTGGTCCGGCGCGTGGCCGGTGCGACTTACGAAGCTATCGACGCTTCGCTTTGCGCGGCCTACGTCACTGTCGGTCGCAATAAGGACGCGCTATGCGTTTTTGATAGAGAGGCCACTGCCGACAATCCTTCGATACTCGATACTGCGCGGTTGCAGGAATGGCTGCGCTCGAGCGATTCAGCCAACTCGCTCGTAATCACCGAAAAAGATTCCTTCCTGCTGCGCGACGCAATTCACACGACCGAGTGTGTCTCACCGTTTCGCTTTGCGGGTCGGTCGAAGGGCGCGCTGATCGTAGCATTCGATCGTCGCGAAGAGTGTGGTGAAACGGAGAAGCGCCTGATCGAAGCGGCTGCGCAACAAACTTCGCTCGCGGCGCACATCTGTTCGCTTTACCAGGCCGCACGCGATCAGTCAGTCAGTCTGGCGCGGGAAGTTGAGAAACAAACTGCGGATGCGGAAGCACAACGACGATTCATCGAAGCGATTGTCGATAGTTTGCCGTTGTCGCTTTACGCGATCGATCGTGAGTATCGGGTTGCGGCGTGGAACCGAAACCGCGAGCTCGGCGAGCTTGGTATCCCGCGTGGTTCGGTGCTCGGTAAGAATGTCTTCGAGGTGCTCACACGCCAGCCACGAGACGTGCTGGAACAGGAGTTTGCGCGTGTTTTCGAAAGCGGTGAGATCGAGCGCATCGAACAGGAAACGCCGTCGCCGAAGGGTGACATTCGTCACTGGGTGATCAGCAAAATCCCGATGTGGGCCGACAACAGCGGCCAGGTCACGCACGTCATCACCGTCGGCGAAGAAATCACCGATCGTGTCGAAGCAAATCGCGCGATCGCGCGCGCTGAAAAACTCGCGGCGGTCGGACGACTGGCGGCGGGCGTGGTCCATGAGATCAACAATCCACTCGCAACGATCTCCGCGTGTGCAGAGTCACTCGAAGCTCGTGTTAATGATGGTGAGTTCGACGGTTCACCGGCGCTCGAAGATCTGCGCGAGTATCTCGGGCTCATCCGTAGCGAAGCCTGGCGTTGCAAGAGCATTACGATGGGTCTGCTCGACTTCAGTCGGACGCGAACTGCGGATCACGTAACGATCAATCTTGCCGACGTGATCCGTTCTGCCGTGCGTTTGCTGTCGCACCAGAAACGAAGCCCGGAAGTAGATTTCAACGTCGAAATAGCACACGATTTACAGCCCGTTTCCGGCGACCCAGGCCAGTTGCAGCAAGCCGTCATCGCGCTTGCGGCAAACGCACTCGACGCGATGGGTGATAGTGGTGTGTTGACGATCGTCGGTCGCAATGAGGACGACAAGGTGAAGGTGGAAGTGAACGATACCGGCGTCGGCATTCCACAGGAGAACCTCGCCAAGATCTTCGAACCATTCTTCACTACGAAAGAAATCGGACGCGGAACAGGGCTTGGACTCGCCGTATGTTATGGTATCTTAACGGAGCATGGCGGCACTCTTGACGTGCAGTCGACCGTGGGTGTTGGCACCACTTTCACGATTACTCTTTCCGCAGTCAAGGTAAACGAGGAACAG
>DATDFT010000218.1:0-4223 GCA_036522475.1 Pyrinomonadaceae bacterium
TGACATCTATGCCGGCAGCTCGTCTACAGTTTACACTTCGAATCGGGCGTACTATCTCCCACGGGCTAGGGAGACAACCGCCTCGTAAACACTGCTGTTACAGCGAGTAAGAGAAGAAAGCGAAAACAGATTATAGCAAAGCGCTCTGCATATTACCTCATGGCGCGAACGATCTCATAATTTTTTCAATTTGATAGAGTGCTGGACGTAATGCGAGCTCCCTTAAACAGAACACTGACACTCTCGGACGCGGAGTTTGAGCACTACAAGGCTGAGCTGCGGCAACTCGATTCGCCGGCTGCGAAAGCCGAGGTGTACGACCGAGTGTTTTGCCAGGATGTTTTTGAAGTGCTCCCGAGATTGCCGGATCGCTCGGTGGATTTGATGTTTGCTGATCCGCCTTACAACCTCACGAAGAGTTTCAATGACACCACGTTTCGCGAGACTTCCGTCGACGAATACGCGGAATGGCTCGACTCGTGGCTGGCGCAAACCGTGCGAATATTGAAGCCGACTGCGTCTGTTTACATCTGCGGTGACTGGAGAAGCTCGGCGGCGATTCATCGCGTCGGAGAGAAGTATTTTCTGGCGCAGAATCGGATCACGTGGGAACGCGAAAAGGGTCGGGGTGCGAAGGCGAATTGGAAAAACTGTTCGGAAGATATCTGGTTTTTCACTGTTGGCGAGGATTATTACTTCAACGTCGAGGCAGTGATGCTCAAACGGAAGGTAATCGCGCCGTACACGCATGAGAACGGCGAACCGAAGGACTGGGATGAGACTGATGATGGACGGTTTCGAATCACACATCCGTCAAATCTCTGGACTGACCTGACTGTTCCGTACTGGTCGATGCGGGAAAACACCGACCATCCGACGCAGAAACCGGAGAAACTGCTGGCAAAGATCATCCTGGCGAGCTCGAAGGAAGGCAATCTTGTTTTTGATCCATTTAACGGCTCGGGAACGACGACCGTGGTCGCGAAGAAGCTCGGCCGGCGATATCTGGGGGTTGAAATCGACGAGACTTACTGTTGCCTCGCCCTTAAACGGCTGGATCTCGATGATCGCAGTATTCAAGGGTATGAGGACGGGGTGTTTTGGGAAAGAAATTCGAAGACAGTCTCACGCAAAGGCGCAAAGAAAGGCACAAGAGCGCAAAGTTAATAATCCACCTTGGCGCCTTTGCGTCTTCACTTTGCGGCTTTGCGTGAAACTGCTGTGTTCGGCTAAAATGTGTCGTTTGAAATCGCGGCCCGTGCGCCGCCTTATAGAGAGTGATCAAATGAAACCAGGAATTCACCCAGAATACGTTGATATCACCGTCACCTGCGCGTGCGGCGAGACGTTCAAGACTCGCTCGACCAAGAAAGGTGACCTGCACGTTGAAATTTGTTCGGCTTGCCACCCGTTCTTTACCGGCAAGCAGAAGCTGGTCGATACCGCAGGACGCGTCGATCGCTTCAACAAGCGCTATGGCAAGAAACCCGCCACCGAAAGCGCAGCCGCTCCCCAGCATTAGCCTAGCAACCCCTGACGCCGGCATGATGGTTACTCCACTTGCCGGCGTTAGTGTTTTCGAATCCCAATTCACGATTCACAACTAACGAACGATGAGTACACCAGAAAGAGATCTAATCGTTGGCGGCCAGGCAGTTATCGAGGGCGTGATGATGCGCACTCCGAGTGCCTACGCGATCGCCGTGCGCAAAGCTGACGGCACCATCGTGAATACAGCAGCACGCCTGCCGAAGTGGAGCGATAAGTATCCGGTACTAAAACTCCCGGTGTTGCGCGGTGGCGCGGTGCTGGTCCAATCGATGGGCCTCGGCATCAAGGCGTTGAACTACTCCGCAAACGAAGCCTTTGCCGAAACCGAAGAGGCGAAGACTGAAGAAGTGAAAGTCGCACTTTCACCGGCGGTGATCGAAGGCGAAGGGGATTTCGCAGGTTTGACTGGCGCGGTGCCCGGTTACTTCCCTGTTCCCACTCAGAAGCGATCGAGAGACGAGTTGAAAAAAGGAACCACGGCCGCGGCGGCAGGTTCGATAATCTTCGCGCTGATCTTCAACGTGCTGCTCTTCGTCGCTGCACCTTTGTTGCTGACGAACGCACTCTTCATCGCTGCCGGTTGGGCGACGTCTCCAGTACCCGCTGCGAGCGCACCAGTTACACCAGGCACGACCGTGACAACGCAAGAGCCTGAACAAGCGTGGTACTCTGACGCATGGTCCAGTGTTCGCACTTACCTGCATCCGGTGCGTCCGTCAGTGGCTTTCAACCTGATCGACGGGCTGATTCGCATGACGTTCTTTCTGATCATGATCTTCAGCTTCTCGCTCTTAAAGGACATTCGCCGTGTGTTTCAGTACCACGGGGCCGAACACAAGACAGTGTTTACGTGGGAAGCAGGCTTGGCATTGACGGTCGCGAACGCGCGCCCGCAACCGCGACAGCATCCGCGCTGCGGCACGAGTTTTCTAATGGTCGTGATGCTGGTGGCAATCGTGCTCTTTTCGGTGATCAAGTTTGATTCGTTGTTACTAAACTTCCTGATTCGCATCGCGCTGATGCCGGTGGTCGCGGGTCTCTCGTACGAAATCATTCGTCTGTCGGCGAAAAAAGAAAGCAGTTGGTTCTTCAAACTGATGACGCGACCGGGCGTGTGGCTGCAAAACATCACGACGCAGGAACCGGACGATCAGCAGCTCGAAGTGGCAATCGAAGCGTTGAAGGAATCGTTAAAGTTGGAGCCGCAGTCCGGCGAACCGCTGCCGGCGCCACTCTCGTGAGGTTTGAATGATCGATAAACTGGAACAGATTGTTACTCGTTACGAGGAGTTGACTCAGGAGCTGTCGTCGCCTGAGTTGCTCAGCAATCCTTCTGCGTACGCCAGGGCGGCGAAACAACATCGCACGCTCGGCGAAGTCGTTCAAAAATATCAGGCGTGGAAAAACTTGAAGAAAGAGCTCGTCGACGCACGCGAGTTGCTCGACACGTCAGACGACGACGAGATGCGTGAGATGGCGCGCCTCGAGCTCGAATCGCTCCAGTCGAAGATCGAAAAGGCAGATAACGAACTCAAGCTCCTGCTCATTCCGAGCGATCCAAATGACGAGAAGAACGTGATTCTCGAAATCCGTGCGGGCACTGGCGGTGATGAAGCCACGCTCTTCGCCGCCGAAATGGTGCGTATGTACTCGCGCTACGCTGAAAAACAGCGCTGGCGTTTCGAAGTGTTGGAAGCTTCTGAATCAGGAATCGGCGGACTCAAAGAAGCGATCGTATTGATCGAAGGCGACAAGGTCTATTCGAAGTTGAAACACGAATCGGGCGTGCATCGTGTGCAGCGCGTGCCGCAAACGGAAGCAAGCGGACGCATTCATACATCTGCGATCACCGTGGCTGTGTTGCCGGAAGCGGAAGAGGTCGACGTGAAGATTGATCCGAAGGATTTGCGCATCGACACGTTCTGCTCGTCAGGTCCGGGAGGACAGTCAGTCAACACTACTTACTCCGCCGTCCGCATCACGCACCTCCCGACCAACGTTGTAGTTTCGATGCAGGACGAGAAGTCGCAGATCAAGAATCGCGAAAAAGCGATGCGCGTATTGCGTGCGCGTTTACAGGAACTCGAAGAAGAGAAACAACACGCAGCACAGGCCAGCGAACGGCGCTCGATGGTCGGCTCGGGCGATCGCTCAGAGAAGATTCGCACTTACAACTTCAAGGAAAATCGCGTCAGCGATCATCGCATCGGCCTGACGATTCACCAGCTCGATCTGGTGATGGAGGGCAACCTCGATCCGTTCATCGATGCCCTCGTTGCTCATTACCAGGCGGAGAAGTTGAAAGCTGAAGCCGTCGCCGCCTAAATCAAAATAGTAGTAGAAGTAAGAATGCCCCTTGCTACTAACGTCCTCCTGATCCGTCACGGTCAGTCCAGAGGAAATGCTGAACGCCGCTTTGGCGGACACACTGCGACGCCGCTGTCCGCGCGTGGCCGCAATCAGGCACAGGCAACCGCGCGCACTCTCAAATCAGAATCAGTAACAGCCATTTATTCGAGCGACCTGGCGCGAGCGATGGAGACTGCGCAGCCGCTCTCTAAATTGATAGGCCTGCCCATCAACGGCACCAGTGCTTTTCGCGAGCGCAGCGTCGGTGTGATGGAAGGTCTGACGTTTGAAGACGCGGCGCAACAACATCCGGAACAGTACGC
>DATDFT010000219.1:0-3315 GCA_036522475.1 Pyrinomonadaceae bacterium
AGGGCGTGATAACACTTTTGTAAGCTTATGCAACAAAGGTCGGTCGGCATAAGTCCTAGCCATTTTTCCTTTGATTCGTAGCGTCTAAGTCCCGGAGAGCGGTATTGCTCTCGGCAGCGTGAACAAACTTCAGTAGCGGACTCTTTTTCCGACGAGCTTCCTCGCTTCGTAGGGTTCTCGGAGGTGTCTTTAGTTCCGGTTGGAGGGCTTTCCATGGTTTGGAGGATTCGCCATGTTTGAAGCCGAACGCATTAATCACAAACGTTCAACATCAAAAAAGCGGAAAACAAAGTCGAAACGATTCGAGGAGCAGGTTGGGTGGATCTCGGATCAACTCCGGCACTTCGATCATGTATCGAGAGACGAGTTTGTCGACCATTTTCTCGATGACCAAACCAACGAGGGCAATTTAAGGTCTGATTGGTGTCGGGGTAAGAGCGCTATTATTGCGGTAAAGGCGTGTGACGGAGTAGTGGTTGAAGAACAGAATAATACGTTGTTTCTTCGAACTCCGTCGGGAGTCAGCCAATTTGCCACTAAACAATTTCAATCGGACCACGACGTGGCCGCAAAGCAACATATCGGTGAATTAGTTGCTGCGTTTCTCGCGGACGAGAAGTTATCCAGGAAGATGTCTGTTTTCCTTGGTAGTGGATCGACTATCCTCCACGTCGGCTTACAGATGTGCAAGGATCGCCACTACAACAACCTCTTTGCGACGGTCAACATTCCGATGGCTGCGCTGTGGTGTCAATGCGAAGATCCTCCAGTCAAACAGGTAAGTTTTCCCGAAGCCGACCTGGATACGAACCGAGCGCGTCTTGCAACGATTCAGAAGCCCAGTTGGACGCCGGCGATCGCGATTGTTGGCGCAGATGGGTGCCACTACGACGCCGTAAAAGATCTTGTGTCTTTCTACGCGATGGACCGTTCTGTCGCGATAAATACGAATGTGTATGTCATGAGTGCTACTGACCTGGTTATCGTTTGTCTGGCGAGCGAAAAAATGGGCTCGGGTCGAAACATGGGTCCGCGAATTGAACTTCCGCCCGGCAAAGAGGTGAGGAGAGCTCTCGTCACTGACAAAGCACCTGGCGACGCCATTTTGGGCGCTTTGAAGAAGGCTGGTTGGACAATTATCACGGAATATGACGATTGGAAGCGGCTGCCCGAGGCAGGCGAACAATTAAGAACCGTCGATAACGTCCTGCCATTTCCTGGTGAGGAATGAATCGTTTCGAATTCGTTCCTTCATCGCGATGATTGACTGGTAGACGCCGTGCTCTGATCCCACGCGGGCGGATTCTGGCCCAAGAGATGTCGCACAAAGAAGTCGTAGCGTTTGTGATCGCCGTAAGCTGCGTAACGATCGCTCCGCGCGGCGCCGTGATTCGCGCCGGGAACGACCAGTAGATCGAAATTCTTGTTGTGCTTTATCAACTGATGCACGACCTGCATCGTCGACGACGGATCGACGTTGGTATCCATCTCCCCAACCACCAGCAACAAATCGCCTTGCAGTCGATATGCGTTGTCGACGTTTGACGACGCCGAGTACTGCGGGCCGATGGGCCAACCCATCCACTGTTCGTTCCACCAGATCTTGTCCATCCGATTGTCATGACAGCCCGCGTACGAAACAGCCGCCTTGTAGAACTCCGGATGAAACAGCAGCGCGCCGAGCGAATTTTGTCCGCCCGCTGAGCCGCCGTAGATCCCCACTCGTGAGATGTCGTACCACGGATACTTGGCGGCGACGGCCTTGTGCCAAAGGATTCGATCCGGAAAGCCCGCATCGCCAAGGTTTTTCCATGCGACGTCGTGAAAAGCCTTCGAGCGATTCGACGTGCCCATCCCATCGATCTGCACGACGATGAAACCAATTTCCGCCTGGGCCATCATGCTCGAGTAAGGAAGAAACGTCTTCGGCACGAAAGATCCTTGCGGGCCGGCGTAGATGTTTTCGATCACGGGATACTTCCTGGACGGATCGAAATTCGTTGGCCGAATGATTGCGCCCCAAATGTCTGTTTTCCCATCGCGACCTTTCGCGGTGAAGACTTCAGGCGGTTGCCAACCAGTCTTTGCGAGCTCGCTGGCGTCGCCTCGCTCAACGGTTGCGACTAAAGAATTGTCTGCGGTCTGATGCACCTCGAGAACCGTTGGAAGATCAAGACGCGAATAGTTATCGACGTAAAGCTGACCGTCTGTTGAATAACTTACGTTGTGATTTGCGTCGACGGTGGTCAACTCAGCCAAGCCGGAGCCGTCAAAGTTGATGCGGAAGTACGACGCGAAGTAAGGGTCTTTGCCTTCATGAGTGCCGCCGGCGCTGAACCATATCTGGCGTTTGGACTCGTCGACGCGCTGCACCCCTCGGACCACCCACTCGCCACGAGTGATCTGATTCTTCACCGCTCCAGAGGCGCCGTCGTAGAGATAGAGGTGACTCCAACCATCGCGTTCCGACATCCAGATGATCTCCTGACCATCATTTACATCGTAACGATACTTGCGACCGGAGTCAGCGAGACTGCCATTCGCATTGCGATAACTAAAGAACGTCGCCGGCTCATCGGAAATGAGTGCGCGCGGTTTGCCGTTCGCGTCGACTTCGATCACGCGATAAACCTGATGACCGCGCTGATTGTATTCAAACGTGAATGCCCTGCTGTCTTTGCGCCAGACCGGGTCCGACAGTTCGTAAGGATTCGGAAAGAGCGCGTTGTCAATGTTGATTTGCTTATGCGTGGCGATATCAAACAGCACGGGCTGTTCCAGGTCGAGCACATCACCCGGCTTGGCGTATACGATCGAAGAGAACTTCGGCTGCACCTGATCTTCGGGCGACGATTCGATGTAGCGCACTTCGCGCTTGTAACCAGGGCGCACACGATACGCGACGATCTTCGTTGAGTCGGGCGACCAGACGATCGATCGAGTGCTGTAGTAATTGCCTTCCGAGCCGTCAGTGCTGAGCACGGCCCCTTCCTTCCCATCAACCGAACGAACAGTAACGTTGTAGTTGAAAATCAATGCTTCCCATTTGCCATCCGGTGATTTGACGGAAACTTGCGCACGGGCGGGAGTCTCGACCTTCGTGCAGACTGAATCAGCTATGGTGCAACGCACCACAACGTTGTCAATGGTCGTCGTGAATGAGGTGATGTTGTTATCAAACCGGAGTTGCGGCAGTGTTAGATCGTTTGACTTGTAAGGATTGTTCGTCAGCTTTGACAGCGACGCAGCGATCTTGTCGTGATCAAAAGCCGCGTTTTTCTGTTTCGTGTCAGCATCGAAAATCATGTACACGTT
>DATDFT010000220.1:0-5836 GCA_036522475.1 Pyrinomonadaceae bacterium
GGGCGAATAAGTTTGTCGCCGAGGCGGTAGCCGGCGACTATCTCCTGCATCACCGTGTCAGGCTCATAGTCGTCAGTAGCTTCTGTTACGACAGCCTCGTGAATGTGGGGATCGAACTGTTCACCAACAGCAGCAACGGGCTTAACACCCAACGCATCGAGCACGCCATTCAGTTGTTTATAGATCAAATCTACGCCGCTAAGAAAATGGCGGAACTCGTCAGACTCCGACGATTCGACCGAAGACTCCGCTTCGAGTGCGCGCTTGAGATTGTCGAGCACCGGCAGGAGCTTCGCAGCCACGTCAGCAACCACGCGATTGTAAGTTTCACTGCGTTCGCGGTCGATACGCTTGCGATAGTTTTCAAAATCCGCCTGACGACGCCTGATCTGATCCTTGAGCTCTGCGTTTTCAGCCTCGACGCGTTTCAACTCGGCTCGCGTCGCGATTAACTCCGCGCGATCCGGTCCGCCGGATTCCTCCGCCTCGAGCTCAGGCTCGCCAAAGGGATCGTCAGCCGCAAGAGCATCCACTTCAGATGAGAGTTCTTCGCCTTCGTTGTCGGGATCAAACCTGTCCATCTCGTCCGGTGTGCTGCTCGCAGAGCTGCTTTCATCGTCGGCGTCACTGAATCTGATTGGGATACGGTGCGAACGCTTGTCGCTTCTGTCTGATGTCATTAGGAAGGATCGAAGTTTCTATCGACTTCAACGCGCAGCCGGTTCGCCCAGTCGATGTTCAATCAGCCGCGCCATGTAGTTTACCATAGCCATTATCCGCGCATATTCAATTCTCATCGGGCCAACAACGCCTAAAGTGCCGATGTTGTCGTTAGATCCGACTCGATACGGCGCGGTGATCAAAGTGCAATTGCGCATCGAACTTGCCGGATGCTCGCGTCCAATTACGACGTGAACGTCGCCCGGAAAACTAGCCGAATCGTGAACACATTCGTTGAGAATCTTGATCAGCCGCGACTTCTCTTCAAACGTTCGAAACAGCTCGCGCATGCGCTCGATGTCAACGAAATCGGGCTTCGTAAGGATGTTTGAAGTTCCATCGACGTAAACGTCGCCGCCGCTATTCTCCTCGCCTTCAAGGCTACGCTCGCACAGCATCACCGCGTTTTGCAGCAGTCGATCGTAGAGTGCCTTCTCTTCCTTCATCAACTCGACGATCTCGGTACGAATCGCGAGCAGACTCTTACCGCTGAACTCCGTATTCAAATATCGCGCCGTGCGGTCGAGATCGTCCTGCGTCAGATCGTCGGCCACTCGGATTACTTTGTTGTGGATGATGTTCGCCGTGGACACGAGCACCACGAGGATGCGTCTATCCGGCAGCAACACGAACTCAATGTGGTTGAGCCGGTTGTCAGCCAGCGACGGTGAAACCACGATGCCGACGTTTTGCGAGAGCGCCGAGAGCACGTGCGACGCGGTTTCCATTAACCGGTCTGGAGAAGTGTCCGAATCAATATCGTGCGCCGAGAAGAGATGCTCAATCGCTTTCAAATCGGTGCGCGAGAGACGTGCTTCACCGAGAATGTTGTCGACGTAGTACCGATATCCCGTGTCGGTCGGCACGCGACCCGCTGAAGTGTGCGGCTGTTCGACCAATCCTGCCTCCTCAAGCTCAGCCATCACGTTGCGAATCGTCGCCGAACTCCACCCGTAGCCATGCGCAAAACGGTCGGAGAGCACACGCGAGCCAACCGCCTCGCCGGTCACGAGGTGTTCTTTGATCAGGGCCGCGAGCAGTACTTCCGCACGCGAATCCAGCGCGCCCTTATCAGTAGTTTGTAGATTTCCGGCCCGTCGAGGCATTGGCTGGCAGTATACAAAGTTATCCACAGATTGCACAGATAACCTCCGCTTGGCTGCTTGCGAGCAATCTTTCGGTGGCTTTAAATGATGAAATAGCAGAGCTTATTGTCGATGACCGCCAGAGGTTGACGCGCCGCGCCCGCCGTCCTTAAGATTAGTTTCCCCGAACCGCTGTTTCGCCTCAGAGTTAACCGCAATGAACGAAGTAACCAAATTTTTCGCCGACGCGTTTCGTCATATGGGCGGCAACCGCGGTGTGCCTGCGATTGAAGTTCGTTTTTATCCTTACGCCGGACTTCGCCACACGATTCGATTGCGGTCGGGACGGGTCTATGTGCGGCTCTCTGATATCTGTAAAGACGCGCCTCCTGAAGCATTGCGCGCGCTTGCGTGGATTCTCGTTGCGCGCTTGCTCGGAAAGCGAGTGCCGACGATTCACGACCGTGTTTATCGAGATTACTCACTCACGCCGTCAGTCATGCGTTCATCGGACCTCGCGCGAAGAGGTCGGGGCCGCAAGATGATCTCGACAGCTCATGGCGAGGTTTACGATCTCGATCGAATGTTTTCAAAGCTGAACCGGCGTTATTTTGACGGGCAGATTGCGAAACCGACGCTCACGTGGTCGCAGCGACGGACCAAGAGCATCCTCGGTCATCACGATCATATCTACGACAGCATCACGATCAGCAAAACTTTGGATTCTACAGATATTCCGGAGTGGTTCGTTGAGTACATCCTGTACCACGAGATGCTGCACATTAAACATCCCGCACGTCTGATTAATGGCCGGCGTTACTATCACACAAGCGCGTTTCGGCTGGATGAGCGTCGTTTTCCGCACTACCAGCAGGCGCAGAAGTGGCTCGAACGTCTGGCGCGACTGCGTCGAGTGCCGCGTGCGCGAGCGGCGTAGAGTTAATGGAACTATTCGTACCCGCTTGAGTGAATACAAGTGAGGTAGGTGGGCTCCTCAATGAAGGGCGGTCTTTCCTGGTTCTCGCAATCCAGGAAGATCGCCCTTTCTCTCTGCGGCCCCTTGCGTGTCTCTGCGACCTCTGCGTTTAATGAACTCTTTAACACAGAGCACGCAGAGAGACGCAGCGAGCCGCAGAGACTAGACAACCCCGCAACTCGCCCTTAAACTACGCATTCTTGCTAAGAGCCCTACCTTTTTAACGGAGAGACATCAGCTATATGGCTATTCCTGCAACACAGATTCGCCGCGGTATGGTTATCGTTTTTGAAGGCAAACCGTGCAAAGTACTCGAATTCAGACATCACACGCCCGGCAACCTGCGGGCGATGATTCAGACCAAACTACGAGACATTCGTACCGGCGCTTCCTTTGAACATCGTTTTCGGTCCGCCGACACCATCGAACGCGCGTCACTCGAACAGCACGAGATGGAGTATCTCTATTCCGATGGTTCGCATCATCACTTCATGAATACGGAGAACTACGAACAGACCGCGCTCAGTGAAGAAGAACTGGGCGACGCAGCCCAGTGGCTGATGCCCGGCATGAAGATCCAGGCGGAGTTTTACGAAGGTTCACCGATCGGCATCGATCTGCCGCCGTCAATGGAGTTCACCGTCACGCAAACAGAACCGACTTTGAAGAGCGCCACGGTCTCGAACGTCAACAAGCCGGCGACACTCGAAAACGGCGTCGTTATCACCGTGCCGCCATTCATCAACGAAGGCGACCGAATTCGCGTAGATCCAACGGAGGGGCGCTATATCGAGCGGGCGAAGTGAGTGTTTATGTACCTGGCTTACAGCCTTTTGCTATCGCTCGGTCTCATCGTTCTGATCCCTTACTTCCTCTTTCAAGCGCTGGCGCACGGTAAATACATCGCCGGACTACGCCAGCGCCTCGGTTCGCTTCCTCCCACAAACGGAAAACCAGTTATCTGGCTGCACTGTGTTTCAGTCGGTGAAACTCAGGCCGCACGGCCCCTGGCGCAGCGAGTCAAACAGCAGTTTCCGCATCACGCACTCGTCGTCTCAACGATCACACTGACGGGCCAGAAGCTCGCGCGTGACGTTTTTCGAACACAGGCCGAGAGCGTCTTCTACTTTCCTTTCGACTGGCGCTGGTCCGTGCGGAGAGCACTAAAGAAAATCAATCCGGCAGCAGTGCTACTCATGGAGACTGAGCTCTGGCCGAACTTCCTGCGCGAATGCAAAGCGCAGCATATTCCGGTTGCGCTCGTGAATGGACGGATCTCGCGGCAGTCGTTTCGCCGTTACAGATTGATAACGTTCTTTCTCCGGCGCTTGCTATCGTGTCTAAGTCTCGCCGTGATGCAGTCTGAAACTGATGCCGGCAGACTGCAAGCGCTCGGCATGTCCGACGACAAGCTTTACACCGCTGGTAATCTGAAGTTCGACGCTCAAGTCACGGGAGAGTTGTCGGCTAAGACCGCAGAGATTCGCGAGCGTTTTGGTTTGCGATCAGGCGTGCCGTTGATTCTTGCGGCCAGCACTCACGCGCCGGAAGAGGAAGTGCTGCTCGAAAGCATCAAGCTGCTTCAACCCGCGCGCTTAATGCTCGCGCCCCGACACCCTGAGCGCTTCAATGAAGTGGCAACGTTGATTCAAAAGTCAGGCCTGAGTTGGAGTCGTAGAACCGATCCTCCGTCTGCTGGCGACAAAAGCGCCACAGTGATTCTGCTCGATACCATTGGCGAGCTGCCGGCGACTTATTCACTCGCGGACGTAGTGTTCGTCGGCGGCAGCATCGTCGATCGCGGCGGACACAACGTGCTCGAACCGGCTGCGGCGGGCGCGGCAGTCGTCACTGGCGCGCACACGCATAACTTTCATGCGATCGTCGACCTGATGTGCGAGGCGAAGGCGATCATTCAACTGCCGCCGGTTGAAACTTCAGCCGCCGCGCCGGAACTTACTTACGTTTTCAAAAACCTGCTCTCGAATACAAGCGAACGAGAGGAACTGGGCCGCCGCGCCAAACAACTTGTCACCGATAACCAGGGCGCTACAGACCGGACAATCAAACTCATCGCGCCCCTGCTCGCCTCATGAAATCATTTGTGCTTCCGCCACTGAGCATCCTGTACGGCGCAGTCACGCGCACGCGCCTGTCGCTGTATCGTCGAGGGACCTTTCACACCACGAAACTCGATCGGCCGGTCATCAGCATCGGCAACATCACGACCGGCGGAACCGGAAAAACGCCGCTCGTCGAGTGGGTCGCGCGAACGATCGCCGCACACGGTAAGAAAGTCTGCATACTGACGCGCGGTTACGGGCGCAAGGATTCGCATCTACAGGTGATCGTGTCTGACGGTTACGGAGTGCTCGCTTCACCTGCTGAGGCCGGTGATGAACCGTATCTGCTCGCAACAAAACTCACCGGACAGGCTGCGGTGATCAGCAGCGCGGATCGAATCGCCGCGGGTGAAGAGGCTATCAAGGATTTCGGGACTGAGTGTTTTGTGCTGGACGATGGTTTTCAGCATCTACGACTCGCACGCGATCTGAACGTGGTGACGATCGACGCGACGAATCCGTGGGGTGGCGGGCGGCTGCTTCCGCATGGAAGGTTGCGAGAGGCACGTGAGGGACTGAGCAGGGCTGATTGCGTTGTGATCACGCGTTGCGATCAGGCGAATGGCGTTGATGAGTTACAGGCGGAGATCGCGAGGTTGATCGGTGGGGGACCGATATTCAGATCGCGGATGCGACCGGTGCGTGTGGTTTCGTTGAAGAATGCGGGAGAGACGCTTGCGGCGCCGGCGAGTGTCGCGGCGTTTTGTGCGGTCGGAAATCCGGGTTCGTTCTTTGAGAACGTGCGACGCATGGGATTTGAGATCACGTTGCAGAGATCCTTCCCGGACCATCACGTTTACACTCAGTCCGAGATCGATTCGCTGGTTAAAGAGGCGAGTATTCTGATAACGACAGCAAAGGATGCAGTGAAACTCCGCTCGCTATCATTCTCCGTGCCGTGTTACGTGATGGAGATTGAGATTGCGATTGAG
>DATDFT010000221.1:0-3762 GCA_036522475.1 Pyrinomonadaceae bacterium
TACAGTCGTTGGACGATCGAGACGCGACAGTAAGAACACCTCCGCCGGCAGCAGATTGTGGTTGATTAACGGTTCAGTGAGCGGCGTAATCAGTTCGGCGTCGTTGTGAAAGCGCGAGGCAATGAAATCAGCAGACATTCGACGGCTCGCTTCGAGGAGCAGCGAATCGAGATCGATCTTGAGATTGAGCTGTTCGTCGAGACGCGATCGCCCGTCGATCTCCCAGGTGCCATCGGTCCAAACGAGCGCCATGCGGAGGACGTCTGTGACTTGTCTCGTGTGGAGTTGGTCGGCGGCGTTCTGGGTCAGCACTGCCAGCAGCGTTAACTGTTTGAGCAGATCGAGGTCCGGCAGTCGATCGCTAAAACGCGCGAGATCCGTTTCCGAAACCAGACCGCTCTTCTTTAAGTATTCGCGCAGTCGCAGGGTGCGGAGGTTGGAGGCGGCGTAGACGAAATTGCCGTTGTCGAAATAAGTGACAGCCTTGATGCGGTCGTGTTCGAGGCTCAAGCGGCCGCCGAGAGACTTGGCTGAGATTTCACGAATGAGTTCCGCGAGTGGCTGCTCGCTGAGTTGGCCATTCATCTCACCACATACTTAACCACAAACGTACAAATGACACCAAACTCACGAACATTCTTGTAGGGGCGGCACTCCGTGGCCGCCCCTACAATCGCTCGAATGGGCGTGAATGGTTTATAGTAATTCCACCCGAACACCCTGATTGACCCCCAGTAACTTCAAGCAGGTTGAGATCTATATGAACGAGAGAGCACGCGATAGTGTCGACAGGGAAAGTACCGCAAACGCAACAGCCGCCGGCACGGCGGCCAAGCCAGACCCGAAACAACGCGAAGAGCTGCTGATTGACGAGCTCAGAAAACGCACTGCCGAATCGGAAGAGGCGAACCGCGAGCTGCGCCGAGTTTCACATTACCGGTCGCTATTTCTCGCCCGCATGTCGCACGAACTGCGCACGCCTCTGACCTCGATACTCGGCTTCAGCGAGATCCTGCTCGATCAGGAAGAGCTCACCGATACCCAGCGCCGCTTTTGTCAGAAAATCCAGGACTCAGGCCTGCAACTCCAGGCCAGTCTCAATCAACTCGTAGACTTGTCGCGTATCGAAGCGGGTCAAACCGAAGTTTTCTTTCAGGAATTTTCTTTAAGAGATACGTTGCGCGAGTCGTGCTCCGCGGCCGCGCGCATGGCCCAGAAACAACAGGTTAAGATCGACTACGAACTTGCCCCCGAAATCAGAACCATCGTCACCGATCAGGGAAAGCTGCGACAAACGCTTTTCAATTTTATTGCGTGGGCCGTTAGTCGCAGCCCTGCTGGTGAATCGGTTAAAATTACGGTCAACATCGATGCGCAAGGGCTGTTGTCGATCGAGATCCTGGACAATGGCGAGGCTCGTGCGAACGTGGCGAGCGTGTTCGATCCGGAACACGGCCTTCCCGCTCACGAGCCCAACATCAATGAACTTGGCATTATCATCGGCCGTAAATTGCTCGAGCTGATTAGCGGAACCGTGAGTTTGGAGAATCGCGTTCCGCGCGGGCTCGCAGCGACGATTCAGATACCGGCACGTCCATCGAAGGGATGATTGGTCACGGATGGAAGAGACGACAATTCGGGAGTGCACAACGATCGAAGAGTTCGATGGTTGTCTTGCTCTGCAACGTGAAGCCTTTGGCCTACCTGATCTTGAACTCTCACCACGTCGTCATTTGATCGTTTCACGCCAGGCAGGCGGCTGGACGCTCGGCGCGTTTGCGGCTGACCGCATGGTCGGATTCGTGCATCATCTCGTCGCCGTGCGCGGGAATGAGATCTTCGGATACTCGCACATGATGGCGGTCGCGAAGGATTATCAAAACAAAGGTGTTGGTGCGCGTTTGAAGTGGGCGCAACGAGAACGTGCGCTCAGCGAAGGGCGCAAGTTGATCAAGTGGACCTGGGATCCGATGCAGGCACGTAACGCGCATTTCAATCTCAATCGTTTGGGCGCGATTGTCGAAACGTACGCCGCGAATTTTTACGGGACTGATTACAGTGTTGAGGCTTCGGATCGAATCGGTTTGCCGAGCGATCGGTTGTTTGCGACTTGGAACCTGGATTCTCAGCGAGTGCATGCCCTCGCGAATGGAGCGGAGGCGAGGTTCGCAGGGCAACCGGTTGATTCGGTGTTGATACCGGCCCAGTGGAATGCAGTCGTGCAAAGCGATCCGCAGCGTGCAATAGCCGATCAGGCCAGGGTGCGGGAGGAGTTTAAGAAAGCCTTTGGACAGGGATTGATTTGTGCTGGATTTGAGAGAGGTGAAAACGTGTGCAGATATCTCTTTTTTGAGAGAACAATTTAGACAGGATTTACAGGATTAACAAGATATATAGATGATTTTTTCTAAGTTCGATCGTTATGTTGAGCGGCATGCACGCGCCTTCACAGAGCGCTTGCAGAACCTCTGTCGAATGCCGTCGGTGGCGGCGCGCGGCACCGGCATGCGCGCGATCGCGGAAACGGTTGAACAGTCGATGCAGCGTGTGGGTATCGGAACGCGATCGTTTCGCATCGGCTCAGGCTATCCGATCATCTACGGCGAGTGTGGCGGTGGACCAAAGACGTTTGTCATCTACGGTCACTACGATGTTCAGCCGGTGGGCCAGCTAACGGATTGGTCTTCCGGACCGTTCGCGGCCACAATCGAGGACGGCAAGCTCTACGCGCGCGGCGCGGCGAACAGCAAAGGCGACCTGGTGGCTCGGTTGGCTGCGGTCGAAGCCTATCAAAAAACGTTTGGCAAACTTCCGGTGACGCTACGTTTCATTGTCGAGGGTGAAGACGGTCTCGGGAGTCCCAGTCTTTACCGCTTCACGAGTGAGAATCCGGAGCTCTTGCAGGCGAACGGTTGTTTGTGGGACGAGGGTTCGAGCGATACGAAAGAGAATCCGGTCGTAAGCCTCGGTTTCAAAGGCATCACGTTTCTCGAGCTGCGCGCCTTTGGTGCGCGCTCGGATCTGCATTCGAAGTGGGGCACAATCGTTCCCAATCCGGCGTGGCGCCTGGTCCAGGCCCTCGCGACGATCACTTCGCCGAAAGGCGTGATCACGATCGATGGCTTCTCGTCGCACCTTGCTCCGATCAGTGACGAAGACTCTGAAGTGCTGAAAGCTATCGAGCTCGACGAGGTCGGACTGAAACGTGAGTTTCGGATCGGCGGGTGGGTCCGTGCAATGAAGGGACACACACTCGTCAAAGAACACATCTTTGGTCCAACCTGCACGATCTGCGGCATTCACACCGGCCACACCGAAGCGGGCGCGAAGACGATCTTGCCGAGCACTGCAATGGCGCGGCTTGATTTCCGACTCGTGCCCGATCTTTCGGCTGAGTTAGTCTTTAAACTCCTGCGCGAGCATCTCGACGTTCGCGGGTTCAGGGATATCGAAATCATCGAGTTGGGCAGCGCGCCACTCGCGAAGTCGTCGGCAAAGTCGCGTGTGGCTCGTGCGGTGATCGAATCGACTACGGAAGTCTTCGGTAAGCGACCTGTGATCTACCCGATGGATCCGTCGAGTGGACCAGTTGGAGCGGTCTGTGGTGTTTCGCAGCCGCCGACTCCGGTGGCTTCATTTGGCACGAGTTACGCCGGATCGAATCCGCATGGACCAAACGAGAACATTCGTGTCGAGGATTTCCTGCGCAGCATCAAACTGATCGGACGCGTGATTCACAAACTTAAAGCACGGGCCGCGGAT
>DATDFT010000222.1:0-8730 GCA_036522475.1 Pyrinomonadaceae bacterium
AAACCGCCGGCAACGTGGAACGACGTTCTCGCAGCGGCGAAAACAATCCAGGAGAAAGAAAGCGCAGGCGCGAACGGCGGCCAGATCTACGGCTACGTCATGCGTGCGGAGCAAGGTAACGCTGCCGTGGCCGACTTCATGCCGATCTTTTGGGCCTTCGGCGGAGAGATGTTCGACGCGAGCGGAAAGCCGACAGTAAACAGTCCCGAAGGTGTCGCGGCGCTTCAGTTGATGCTCGAGCTTGGTAAGTATTCGCCGCCCGGCTATGTGAGTTTCAATGCGAGCGACGTCGGTGCACACCTGTTGCAAGGAACGGCCGCGATGTCGATCAACTGGCCCGCCTGGATCAGCTCGTTTAACGATCCCGCGAAGTCGAAAGTGATCGGGAAGATGGAGTTTACGACGTTGCCGAGCGGACAGAAACAAGGTCAGGCGGAGATTGGCAACTGGCTGATCGCGATTCCGCGCGACTCGCGAAACGCAGCCGATGCGTTGGACTTTTTACTCTGGGCCACGAACGCACAACAGATGAAGCAGTCGGCGCAACGCGGCAATCCACCCACGCGCAAGTCGCTCTTCAACGATCCCGCGCTCGTCGCGAAGAACCCTGCGTATGCGGCGCAGTTGCGTTCACTCGAAAGCTCGCGACCGCGACCGCGCACGCCGTACTGGAACGAGATTGAAAACGCTTTTGGCATCTTTCTTTCCAAGGCCAACAGCGGCGACCTGTCTCCCACAGAAGCAATGAATCAGGCGAATGCCGAAATCGAGAAGATTCTTAAGCGCGCAAAATAGACGCGAGTGGCTGTTGCCCGCGCTCTTCATCGCGCCGGCTCTCGCGGTGCTCCTTTCTCTTTCGATCTACCCACTCATTTATTCGATCACGATCAGCCTGCAACAGGAAACATCGAGCGGCGCGCTCTGGAGTGTCGGAAACTTCACGCGTCTTGTTTCCGACAACTTCTTCCTGACCGCGATGGTCCATACATTGGTCTACGCGGTTGCGGCGCTGGGTTGCGAGTTTCCGCTGGGGCTGGGTCTCGCGCTCCTGCTCAATTCAAAAATGCGCGGGCGAGGATTGTTTCGCGCGAGTCTGCTCGTGCCGATGATGTTGCCGAGTGTGGTCGTTGGTGTTGTTTGGCGTTTGATGCTCAATCCTGACTTCGGTGCGATCAACGGCACGCTGCGCCGCTTTGGACTCAAGACTGAGAGTTTGACGTGGACCGCGTCGCCGAAGCTCGCGATGCTCTCGGTTATCGCGGTCGACGTTTGGCAGTGGACGCCGTTTGTGTTTCTCGTGCTGCTCGCGGGCTTGCAGGCGATTCCGGAGGAACCGTACGAAGCGGCGCTGATCGATGGTTCGAGTCGTTGGCAAACGTTTTGGCACGTGACGTTGCCGTTGCTCAAGCCGTCGATCCTCATCGTGCTGCTGCTGCGCACGATGGATTTGCTCCGCGTGTTCGATCAGATTTTTATTCTGACGGAAGGTGGGCCAGGTTTCGCGACGGAGACCATCAGTCTTTACATTTACCGCACCGCGTTTCGCTTCTTTGATTTTGGTTATGCGGCGGCGATGTCGTTCGTGCTGCTCGCGCTGACGAATGTGATTAGTGTGATCTACATACGGGTTTTGCATGAGCCACAAAAAGGCACATAAATTTCGTTATGTCCTGCTGATACCGGCGCTGATGTTCGCGCTCGCGCCGGTGTACTGGATGCTAACGATCTCGCTGAAATCGGATGTGGATCAGTTTGCGACTCCGCCGCCGTGGTTCGTGTTCACGCCGACACTCGATCACTATTACGATGCATTCGTTACGCGTGGCTTTGGCGAGTATCTGCTGACCAGCGCGATCGTCTCCGTTGGTTCGACACTCTGCGCGCTCGTTATCGGGACACTCGCAGCTTATGCGCTCGCGCGCTTCGAACTTCCGTGGCGCCTCAACCGGCATCTTTCGCTGTGGATTCTCTCGACTCGCATGTTTCCGGCGATCGTTACTGCCGTGCCGTTGTTTCTGATGATGCGCGACCTGCGGCTGCTGAACACGCACGCGTCGCTGATCATCGTCTACACAGCGTTCAACTTGCCGTTTGTAGTCTGGATGATGCGCGGTTTCTTTGCTGACTTGCCGCGCGACCTCGAGGAAGCGGCGCTCGTTGACGGCGACTCGCGTTTGGGCGCGCTCGTGCGCGTCGTGCTGCCGCTCGTGGCGCCGGGCCTCGCCGCCACGGCTGTGTTTTGTTTGATCATTTCGTGGAACGAGTTTTTGTTTGCGCTCGTGATGACGCAAACAGATGCAGCTATGACATTGCCGGTCGGAATTGCCGGGCGCGTCACGCAGTATGAGATCAAGTGGGGTGTAATGAGCGCCGCAGCGGCGGTCGCGCTCGCGCCGATTCTTGTGTTCGCACTCGCGCTGCAAAAGTATCTGGTGCGCGGCCTCTCGCTCGGCGCCGTCAAAGGGTAATTGAGAACGATTGGTGGACTGTAGGGAGATGTTTTAAGTGGGGATCGAGTTTCGCAACGTGAGTAAACATTTCGGCGGCGCGTCTGTCGTCGATGACCTGTCGCTCGAGATCCGTGATGGTGAGTTTGTCGTGCTGCTTGGTCCATCGGGTTGCGGTAAGACGACGACGTTGCGAATGCTGGCGGGACTCGAGACTGTTTCCTCGGGCGATATCTTCATCGACAGCGAACGTGTTAACGATGTGCCGACGCAGCATCGCGATCTCGCGATGGTCTTCCAGAGTTACGCGCTCTACCCGCACATGACGATTGCTGAAAACATCGGCTATCCGTTGCGCGTGAGAAAGTTCGACAAGGCGCAGCGTGCCGAACGCGTGAATCGCGTCGCGGCAATGCTCGAGATCGAGTCGCTGCTCGATCGCAAACCGCGACAGTTGTCAGGCGGGGAGCGCCAGCGTGTAGCGTTGGCGCGTGCGATCGTGCGCGAGCCGCGCGCGTACCTGATGGACGAGCCGCTCTCGAATCTCGACGCGCGCCTGCGTGTGCAGATGCGTGGAGAGTTGAAGCGTCTTCAGCACCAACTCGGCACCACTACGATTTACGTGACGCACGATCAGGCTGAAGCGATGACACTCGCGTCGCGCGTCGCAGTGATGAGAAAGGGTCGCCTGCAACAGTTCGACACGCCGATGAATATTTACAACTTTCCGGCGAACCGATTTGTAGCGGAGTTTGTCGGCAGTCCGAGCATGAACTTCATCGAGGAGGCGGGTGTGACGATGGGCATCAGGCCGGAGCACATCCAGGTCTTCTCGGAACCGCGGGACGGCGCAATCGAGGCGAGTGTTTACGTAACTGAGTTGATGGGTAACGAGACGTTCGTTTTTCTTTCGGTCGGAGCGAATCGACTAATCGCGCGCGCGCCCGCGGACTTTCGCGCAGAGGTCGAGAGCAAAGTCTGGCTGCAACTCGCAACCGACAAAGTTCACTACTTCGATCCGAAGTCGGGAGAAAGACTTAACCGCGGATAAACGCCGAAAAATCCAAATTTCCTCCGTTATATTATTCTCGTACCCCGACCGCCTGCGCCAGGGTGGGCCACATCTGCGACGCCCACAGCTCATACCCTTGATCAGACGGATGAAACCCGTCAGCCGAAAAGTATTCGGGATGCCCGGGAAGCTCACGTTTCGTGATCGTGTAGATATCGAAGATCGTCGCGCCGTGCTTCTTTGCAATCTCTTCCAACCGCTTGCAGAACTCGTCAATCTGTCGCTGGTACTCGCTGCGCATCGAGCTCGGAACTTTCGGCGCCGTCGAAATATCGGGAATATTCGTCACCACGATCGTGGCGTGAGTCTTCTCCTTCAACGTGCTCAGAATCTGATCGTAGTTTTTCGCAAACTGTTCGAGCGTAAAGCCGTGTCCGATGTCGTTGATCCCGATGCCAACCGTGACCAGATCCGGATCGAGTGCGACCCCTTTTTCCAACTGCCCTCGTATAAGATCTTCGGTTGTCGCGCCACTCACGCACAGGTTTGACAGTTTCGAGTCCGGCCGCCGTTCTTCTAGCCGTTTGAACAGCCGCGCCACGTACCCGCCGCCATCTCTAGCTCCCACACCCGCCCCAGTTGAATCGCCGAGTGCCACGTAAACAATCGGACCTGAAGTCATCGCTTTTCCCGAACTCTTCGCTTGATTACACCCGGCGCCGAACATCGCTCCCAAAATTATGGGAACTAATGCAAAAGTTAGAATTTTCCGTCCCACAAACCCTCCTTGTCCTACTGAAAAAACCTGTCAATCCCGTCCAACTTCCATTAAACTACGGGCCATGCCGCAATACGAGCCCGAAGCCTGGCGAGACGGTCGGCCATACGACGGTGAGCCTTCGTCGAGGGAGCAGTGCCGCCTGCTGGATCTGTTGGGACGGATCAACTATAGGATTCTGAGTGGCAATCGCGTTTATGTCGAGGTCGGAGGGGTGGTTTACAAAACGATCTACGGTGGTTACTGGCGCAGCGTCTTCACCGGCATCGAGCATTACCTGCTGCACTGCGAGCAAGTGTCATCGGCGGTTTGGAAAGAAGAAGAAATGACTGCGGTCGATCTTCCCATCGCGTATTCGAATGGAGGTTGGACCACCAAAGGCCACTCACTCTCGTTCATCCTCAACCGCGAATAGCCACAAAAAGGCACAAAAGCACAAAATGATTTAAAGAAGCTCGTTCAGATTTGTGAGTAGTTGATCTGCGTCAGCTTGTGAGAATGGCATCGGGGGGCGGATCTTGAGTACGTTGTGATGTGGACCATCGGTACCGAACAGGATTCCACGTTCGCGCATTTGATTGACAACGCGACTTGCTTCGTCGCTTGCAGGCTGCGAGTCACGCATCAGTTCGACGCCGATGAACAATCCTGAACCGCGCGCGTCGCTAATGATCTCGTGTCGTTGTTGTAACTCACGCAAGCCTGCGAGCAAGAGCTCACCAACCTCTAAAGCGTGAGCCTGAAGGTTTTCGTCCCGCAAAACTTCGAGCACCTTCAAACCGATCGCACACGAAACGTTGTTACCTCCGAAAGTGCTGAAGAATTCCATGCCGTTAGCGAACGAGTCAGCAATTGCTCGCGTCGTGATCGCCGCGCCGATCGGATGTCCGTTGCCGATCGGCTTACCGAGCACAACGATGTCAGGAACAACACCGTACTTCTCAAACGCCCAGAAGTGTGTGCCGATACGTCCGTAACCAGTCTGCACTTCATCCGCGATGCAAACACCACCCGCATCGCGCACTCCTTCATAAACTCTGGCAAGGTAACCGTCCGGAAAAATGATCTGTCCCGCGACACTCGGCATCGACTCCGCAATGAACCCGCAGAGTTTTAACTGTCCCGCAAGTTCAGCCACGTGTTCCGCATCATCCTGCGACTTCGGAAGCGGAGACTTGTGTACCCACGGCGGCGCGCCTTCGCCACCCGGCCCATCGTGTTTATAAGGACTGATGTCAATCAGCGTCGTGGTATTTCCGTGATAAGCGTGCTCAAGCACGATCAGGTCGCGCGCTTTCGTGTGCGCACGCGCGAGCCGCAGCGCGAGCTCATTCGCTTCACTTCCCGAGTTAACAAAAAAACAGACCCGCAGCGAATCCGGCAACGTCGCCGTCAGTTTCTCCGCATACTCCAGAATCAACTCACTCAAATACCGCGTGTTCGTATTCAGCAACTCCATCTGCTGCTGTCCGGCAGCAACCACCCTCGGATGACAATGACCAACATGGGCGACGTTATTGTAAGCATCGAGGTACCGCCGCCCTTCGTCGTCGTACAGATACTGCATCGACCCGCGCACGATATTCAGCGGCCTCTCATACGCCACACTTAGATTGCGCCCCAACAACCGGGATCGCTCTTGAATCAGTGATTTTATGCGCGTCATCCGTGCCCTAAAATTAGTCGCGGCAAACTCGTCTCAATCGACTTTTGACTGATCCGCAAATACTCATTCTCCGGCTGCTCGCGTAACTGCGACGCCGCAATGCAAACACTCATCGCAAGTCGCAATCGCACCAACGGCCACAACATCTCCAATTCTTCCTCGAACAAGCGGAACTCACTCGCGTACCCCTCTATAACTTGATCCGCCGCCGCACGCGGGTCGGGTTTATCAAGCACAACGTAAGCGATCGCAATCGCGAGCTCTCCCACAGTGTAGCTGTAAACCATGTCGCCGAAATCGAGCAGACCAGTCACGATCATCCGCTCCGGATCGACGAGCACGTTGTAATCATTCGCATCGCCGTGAATCACGCTTCTTCGCAACGCACTTTTGAATTCGACTTTACACCCCAACACCATCTCGCGCAGCGAAGCCTCCTCGACGAGCGGCGCAAATTCATCAATGACGCGATTGCCATTCGCCAGATCCCAATGAAACTCGCGATGCACAGCCGGGTGATCGAAGTCGCTCAGCGCGTGGCTCAGTTGTCCCAACTTGCGGCCAACATCGCGTAGCAACGCGGGCTTGTGCGGACGGATCTGAGCTAACGGAACGCCTGGCAGGTAACGAACCACGCGAACCGAGTGAGCTTTAACAGTCGCTATTTCATCAATCACGAGAGACGGACAAAACGAAACTCGTTGCGCCACGTGCCTCAACGCCGCGTTCTGCGCCTCGAGAAACGCCCGTGATTCCAGCGCGTTTGCGATCTTCAGTACGAACTTTTCACCCGCGCGATCCGTAACCAGAAAGTTCTGATCGCGTTCACTCGGCAGCGACTGCGCGTGGCCGCGAATTCCGAATAGCTCCTCAGCGATAGCTTCCGCTGATGCGACATTGAAATCGGGAGCATGTTTTAAAAGCTGAGCCACAGATGACACAGATTACACTATAATCTCGCGGCAATGACGCAACTCATCTCAACAATCGCGGTGGCGATGGGCGCCTCGTGGGTGTCGGGAATCAATCTCTACGCGACCGTCGCGACGCTCGGCTTGCTCAGCCGTTTCGCGCACCTGCGACTGCCGGGTGAGCTCGAGGTGCTTACGAGCTGGTGGGTCATCGGCATCGCAGTTGTTCTTTACGTCATCGAGTTTTTCGCGGACAAGATTCCCCTCGTCGATAGCACCTGGGACGTCATTCACACGTTCATTCGCATCCCTGCCGGCGCGGTGCTCGCCGCGGGTGCGTTCGGCAATTTCGATCGCAGCATTCAGGTGATCGCGCTGCTGCTCGGCGGCGGTCTGGCGCTGAGCTCTCACGGAACGAAGGCGGCGACGCGCGCCATCCTGAACACGAGTCCGGAACCGGTGTCGAATATCGTCGCCAGCGTTGTCGAAGACATCCTCGCAGTGGTCTCAATAGTCTGCTCTGTCCTCTTCCCCGTGTTACTCTTCGTCATTGTCGGTGTTGGTTTAGTAATATCATTCCTGGTCTTCAGACAAATCATCAGATTTTTGCGGCAGGTGACGAGAAGTATTCGCGGCTGGTTTGCGCCTGCCACATCGTAAACTAGAGTGATCTCTGCGCCCTCAGCAGAGAAACCAAATAAGGACACAGGACAATGTTCCGATATAGTTGCCTCTTGCTGATCTTCCTCATGTTGACTGTTACGGTAAGTGCTCAAACAGTCGACTCTTCATTCTTCAATGGACTCCGTTATCGACTAGTTGGTCCGTCGCGCGGCGGGCGCGTCACGACTGTCACGGGTGTGCCTTCACAACCGAAAACGTTCTACATGGGCGTCGCCAGTGGTGGTCTGTTCAAGACGACTGACAGCGGCGTTACCTGGACGCCGATCACTGACGGCAAGATACCACTGGGCTCGACCGGTTCCGTCGCCGTCGCTGATTCGGATCCGAACGTGATCTATCTCGGCACCGGATCCGACAGCGTGCGCAGCAACGTTTCAACAGGTCGCGGCGTGTACAAATCAACGGATGGCGGTGAGACGTGGAGCTTTATCGGTCTCTACAACGCCGGACAGATCGGCGCCGTGCGCATTCATCCAACCAATCCCGATATCGTTTGGGTCGCCGCCGGTGGCGATGTCTTCAAGTCGAACGAAGAACGCGGCGTGTTTAAAACAACTGACGGCGGCAAAACGTGGCACAAGGTTTTGTTTGTCTCTGACGCCGTGGGCGCGATGGATGTCGAGTTGCAACCAGGCAATCCGAACGCTGTTTACGCGTGGATGTCGCACCTCGAACGCAAGCCATGGACGATCATCAGCGGTTCGCGCGAAGGTGGTTTCTACAAGAGCACCGATGGCGGCGAACACTTTACGAAAATCACGAACGGTCTTCCGAATGAACTGATCGGCAAAGCGAACCTCGCCGTCACGAATGCGAATCCGAATCGAATTTACGCACTGATCGAAGCCAAACCCGGCGGCGGTCTATATCGTTCGGAAGACGCAGGTCAAACGTGGGCGCGAATCAATTCGCAGGGCGCACTCATTCAACGTCCGTTTTACTACACGACACTCGGCGCGGATCCCTCGAATGCTGACGTCGTCTACGCGGGCGCGGAAGGCTTCTTTAAATCGACTGACGGTGGCAAAACGTTCACTGGCTTTCGCACGCCGCACGGCGACAATCACGACATCTGGATCAATCCGAAAGACAGCCAGATTATGATCCAGTCGAACGACGGCGGGGCTAATATTTCCTCAGATGGTGGCAAAACATGGTCGTCGCAAATGAATCAACCGACCGCTGAGATCTACGGCGTCTGGGTTGACAATCAGTTTCCGTACAAACTCTAC
>DATDFT010000223.1:0-12410 GCA_036522475.1 Pyrinomonadaceae bacterium
GAAATATTTCCACGAGAATCGAGCAGAGTCCCGTCCAGATCGAGAGCCAAAAGACTGATCGCCATAAAGAGTCACAAATTAAAGGAAGAACAGGCAGAAAGCAATCGATCCGTTTTCATCCGCGTTTGTCTGTGTGTAAAACTACTCCGAACGCAAGCGTTTTATTGCACCCTACTAACCGTGAGGAACTGTATCCATGAACGTTACCCATCTTGAATGCGGCCTTTGTGGCCAGGAACACGAGGCACGTCGGTTGCTCAATCTCTGCCGTGCCTGCGGTAAACCATTGCTCGTTCGCTACGACCTGGAGCGGGTGAAGTCGACTTTGACGAAGGAGTCGCTCGCATCGCGGCGCTCGGATCTGTGGCGCTATCGCGAGGTGCTTCCGGTCGATGACGACGCGAATATCGTCTCGTTAGGTGAAGGTTGGACGCCGCTGCTCCACGCGCCACGTTTGGGCCTGAGTGTTGGGGTTCGCGAGCTTTACATCAAGGACGAATCGCAGAACCCGACGCAGAGCTTCAAAGCACGCGGAATGGCCACCGCTGTTTCGATGGCGAAAGAGTTGGGCGTGACGAAGCTCGCCGTACCTTCTGCCGGAAATGCGGCCGGCGCACTCGCTGCTTACGCCGCACGCGCAGGGCTCGAGGCGTTTATCTTCATGCCGCGCGACACGCCGCGCGCGAATGTTGTCGAGTGTAAAGAAACGGGCGCGCACGTCACGTTGATGGATGGCCTGATCACTGACTGCGGCGCCGAGGTGGGCAGGCGCAAAGAAGCGGAAGGTTGGTTCGACGTCTCCACTTTGAAAGAACCGTATCGCGTCGAAGGCAAGAAGACGCTCGGTTACGAAGTCGCTGAACAACTGAATTGGGAGTTGCCGGACGTGATCATTTATCCGACTGGCGGCGGCACGGGCTTGATCGGAATGTGGAAGGCGTTTGACGAGATGGAACACATGGGATGGATCGGAAGTAAGCGGCCGCGAATGGTGACGGTGCAGGCTGCGGGTTGCGCACCGATCGTGCGCGCGTTCGAAGAAGGGAAACGATTCGCGGATGAGTTTCCGAATGCGGCGACGACAGCGTCGGGCTTGCGAGTGCCGAAAGCGATTGGCGACTTCTTGATACTTGATGCGCTGCGTGAGTCGGGTGGGACGGCGGTGTCGGTGACGGATGACGAGTTGATCGCGGCGACGCGGGAGATCGGAGGGGCGGAAGGTGTTTTTTGTGCGCCGGAAGGCGCGGCGTGTTTGCCGGCGTTGCGGAAGTTGATTGAATCCGGGGAGGTGAAGAGCAGTGATCGAGTGGTGCTGTTTAATACCGGGTCGGGCGTGAAGTACATGGAGTCATTTACCGGCAGATGAAACGGATTGGAGGTCGGATGAAGTTTTTGGGGGTTCTTGTTTTGTTACTGGTGGCGGTGTTTAGCTCGTACGCGCAGTCATCTCAATGGCTGAGTGATACGGAGCGTCCGAAGTTCGAGGAGCTGCGGCGCAGCGGGCTCGATGCGCTTTACAACATCGACTACGACAAAGCGGAACGAGACTTCAAAGAGATCGTTCGTCTCTATCCGAATCATCCTGGCGGTTACCAACTGCTAGCCGCGCGTCTCTGGATCAAGACGCTATATGAGTCGCGTCGCTTGCAGGTTTCGCTTTACAGTTCCGAGTCGTTCTACACCAACGGCGACGATAAAGTCGATCCGAAGATCGTGACGGAGTTTCGCAATCTCACTCGCGAATCCAAACGCCTCGCCGAAGCGAAGCTCAAACAGGAACCGAAGAACATCGAGGCACTCGATTTCCTCGCCAACACTGAAGGACTAAAAGCGTCGTTCGAAGAGGCTGTCGAGCGCCGTCACTTCGCCGCGCTGCGCGACGGCAACGACGCCGTCGATCATCATCGCGAAGTTTTGAAACTCAATCCGGAGTATGTCGACGCGCAGATCACGATCGGGCTTTATGAATACGTTGTCGGTTCGTTGCCGCTGCCGGTGAAAATACTCGCGGGCGCGACCGGTTACCGCGGATCGAAAAAGCGCGGGCTCGCAATGCTCGAGCAGGTTGCGGAATTCGGTCATTGGTCAAAAGATGACGCTAAGACAGTTTTGATACTGCTCTACACGCGTGAAAAGCGTTTCGAAGATGTGCTTAAACTTACGCGCGAGTTGAGCGCGAAGTATCCACGCAACTATCTGCTGCGTTTGGAAACTGCCGATGCGCTCGTGTCGCTTGCAGGAGTCAAACGCAAAGCGAAAGATAATGTGGGTGCGGTTCAGGCTGAGAAAGAAGCGTTTGCCACGTTCGATGAGGTACTGCGCGATCGAAACGTTCGCGACGCAGCGGCGCGCGCTTTGGATCTGATTCACTTCAAATACGGCGAAGCGCTGCTGATCGCAGGTTACAACGACCGTGCGGCGAAGGAGTTCCTGGCCGCCACGAAGGCCGAGCACGCCGAGGCTGGCTTAGTCACGATGGCCCATCTTTTCGCAGCGCGCTCGTACGACATCGCGGGCAAACGTGACGAAGCGTTGGCCCAGTACAAAGAAGTTTTAGCGCGTCCGAATGTTTACGACGCACACGACGAAGCGAAGAAAGGTTTGCGACAGGCCTATGGAAAAACTGAGCAGGGACAACGGGCAGGAGCAGCAGAGCAGTAAGTTGCGTCCTCGGCGCCTGCTGCTCTGTCTTGACGGAGTTCCTCACAAACTGATCGAGGTGGCGAAGAGTCGCGGACTGTTCGACCGCTTTGGCGCGCCAACACGTCTTCTCTCACCGTTCCCGACGATGACGAACGTCGCATTGTCTGCGATGCTGGGCGCTTCACCGCCCGCCGGTTACGAGAGTTTGTACTTCGATCGCGCAGCGGGTGAACTGCGCGGAGGTATCAGGAAGTATCTCGGCCGTCGCACACCGGATAAGATTCCGTCGTCTTACATGGACGACCTCGATTACCAGGAACCGCTGCCGTTTGAGTTTTTAATCTATGTTGCGCCCGAGAAGATCTGGCGCGCTGACATGCAACGCTTTCGTGAGCGCTTTCGAAGCGCACCGCAGAATCGCGACTACTTCGCTTTTCTTAAAGCGACTGACGGTCTGTTGCACGCACAAGGGCCGGAGCGACTCGCCATTGCACTCGAATCACTGGACAAGATCCTGCGCGAGATTCAGCAGTACTGCGGCGCCGAGACTGAGATCGTGATGTTCTCGGATCACGGCATGAATCTCGAAGAGAACCGTCGTGCGAACCTTGCGTCGACCTTGCAACGTCGCGGCTTTCGAGTTGTTATTCCCGCGTTCGGCCTTTGCAGTTACGCGGCGGTGTATTGTCCGGACGCCGATCAGATTCCTGAGATTGCACGCGCGTGCGCGGAAGTGACCGGCATCGACTTCGGTATCTTCAAAGATGCGGAGGCCGTAATCATCGAAAGTGATCGCGGACAAGCGCGCATTGAATACCAGCCGGCAGACGAGAGTTATCGATACGTAAAGGTGAGTGGAGATCCACTCAAACTCTCTACTTTCGATGACGCATTCGAAACTGAGTCGCTCTGGTTTGAGCGCACCGCAGGTCATCGTTATCCGAATGCAGTCCCGAATATCTACAAGTCGCTGTTCACCCCACGCGTAAAACACACCGCCGACATCCTTATCAGTTTGAAAGATGGGTTTTACTGCGGCTGGACGCCGTTTGGCCGGTTCGTGCGTCTGGCTGCGACGCACGGCAACGCGCTTCAAGCGAGTTCCAACGCCTTCCTCATGAGCACGCATCGCCAATTTGCGCCGTTCGTACGCGCCGATGAGGCTAAAGCGCTGCTGCGTGGTTAGCCAATCCGCCTGAATCCGCGTACTCTGTGATTCATGTCAGCGAACGCGGTTGAAACCTTTGAACTAGTCAAACAATTCGGCGATTTTGTTGCCGTAGATCATTTGAACCTGCAAGTGAATCGCGGCAGCTTCTTCGGCTTCCTCGGTCCAAACGGCGCCGGCAAATCGACCACCATCAAGATGCTCACAGGACTGCTCGCGCCCACCAGCGGCACGTTGCACGTTCTCGGTTTCGATGTCTCAGTGCAGCCGATGGAAGTTAAACGGCGCATCGGTGTGGTGCCGGAAGATCTGAATCTCTTCGAACGTTTGACTGGCGCGGAGATGTTGTCGTTCACGGGACGAATGTACGGCCTCGGTAGGGACGAGATCGCGCAACGTTCGAAGGAACTGCTCGACCTGATGGAGCTTCAGCATGAGCCACGCAAACTGATCGTCGAATACTCGCACGGGATGAAGAAGAAGCTATCGCTCGCGTGCGCACTCATTCACCGGCCGGAGATCTTGTTCCTCGATGAACCGTTCGAAGGGGTCGACGCGATCGCTTCGCGGACCTTGAAAGATCTGCTCTCGCGACTCACGGCCCGAGGCCTCACCGTGTTTCTCACATCTCACGTGCTCGAGATCGTCGAGCGTCTCTGCTCGGACATCGCGATCATCGCTCAGGGCAAACTGCTCGCTTCAGGCTCATTGAACGAGCTCCGCAAGGGGATACGGCTGGAGGATGACGGCCAGGGGCCAGTGTCGCTCGAAGAGTATTTCATACACGTAGTTGGCGGCACCCGCACCAGCAGTGAGGAAGAAGTGTTGCAGTGGTTAACTTGAGCGGCTGAAACTTCTTCCTAAGAAAACTCTTGGCCTCGCGGCCTCTCGTCGGCTAGAATCAATTCCGGTAGGTCTTCCACCCGCGCTTCAGTCTTGACCCTACCGCCCAGAAGCTTTCCTGCACTCGTTCTCCTAAACGAGGTCCCAGTATGGATTCGAATGTCGGCCTGGCCATCCAGTGCGTCGGTGTCCTTCTAATCACGCTACTTTCAAACTTCATCCGGTCTTCCATCAAGAGCAATGCTCTGCGGTATTGGACTGCGTCATGGGCCAGTCTTTCAGTGTCGCTGATGAGCCTGTTTATCGGATTTCATCTTGCCGGAGGCCAGTCGATCTTTTTCTCGGCTTACTTCCTCGGTGAGTATGTCTTCGCCCTGCTCTTCATTGCCGGTTGCCGCAACCACGTGCGCGATGAGTCGCTGACTAAGAGACATGGGTATTTCCTGATCCCGGCGATTGTCGTTTCGCTCGTGCTGCCGTACGCGTCGCTTGATTTCAACGATCTGTTCATGATGCATGCGGCAATCTTGTCTGTGCTGTTCATGGTTTCCTACTTCATTTTGCGCTTTGGCACGCGCGCTGAAGAGAGGACGCCGGGCATCCAGGTGATGTCAGTGGCGCTGTTCTTACTGGCCATCGGATTCCTTCACTACGTGCCAGTGTTTGGCACACGCAAGGGACTCTGGGGCGTTCACATTCCGTTGAGCTACTTGCAGTACACGTCAGTTTTCGATCTGCTGTTTGAGATCCTGCTCGGCTTCGGCACGGTGATGGTGTTGATGGAAGGCGTACGCAGCGAAGTTGAGATGGCGAATAGAAAGCTGACTGAGGCGCGAGATCAGCTCGAGTTGTTGGTCCAGATGGATCCGTTGACGGAAGCTCTGAATCGTCACGCGTTCCATTCGTTACTGAGACGACCGGAAGCGGGGCATGATACGGCGACTTCCGGAAGCGTCGCCGTGTTGGATATCGACAATTTGAAACCGATCAATGACACGTGGGGGCATACGGCGGGCGACAAGGCGATTCGCGCGGTCGCGCGTGCGATGCGTTCGCTCGTGCGTGCTGACGACATGCTGTTTCGTTGGGGTGGCGATGAGTTTCTGGTGCTGATGTTCAAACTGCCGCAGCCGGATGCAAGCCGGCGCATTGAAAAGTTGAACAAGATCCTTGCGGAGAATACTGACCGCTGGATCGGGATGCCCGTCAGCGTCACGGTCTCTTTCGGAGTGGCGGGATTCACATCCCTCCGCGACCTGGGCCAAGCGATCGAGCAAGCAGACAAGGCGATGTATAGCAGCCGCAGATTTTCCCGGATGCACGCGGATCAAATCCGCGTCCATCTGTGAAAATCGGCGGCTAATACTACGGGGCTTCGACTGTCAATTCGCGCCCGAAGATGAAGTTTGGTTTCTTGCGGCCCTTCATGTACTTCGCCGCCGTTTGCGAGAGTGACGTGATCAGGATCGGCAACGCGATCGTCGCGTCGCAGGGCACGAACGCAGTGTGCGCGCCACGCGCTAATTTCCCATAGATCAGTCCTTCATCAAACGACACCGCATTCGACCTTCCTCCCGGATGCGGAGCGTCGGTCGAGATCTGAATCGCATACTTGTGCCCGTGATGATGTTCCTTTTGCAGGAATGACGAGAGCGTCGCTTGCTGAATAAAACTTTTCGTCGTGCCGCCGCCGAGATTCAGTATCCCTGACACGCGCGCGTTCACCATCACGTTCATCATGTCCAGCACATCCTGAATGATGTCGAACATGAAATTGTTCTTCTTCTCAAATCGCGATCCCGCAATCCCCACGGCGAGACCACTGTCCGCAATCGCCGGACAAAAGATCGGCACTTTCGCTTTGTATGCTGAAGTGAGCACACCGTCTTCCGACGCGATCTCAGCAAGCTCTCGTCCCAGCAGGTGTAGAAACTCACGCACCGAATACGGCCGCGTCTGGTCCAGTTGATTCGTAAACCCACCAATCCATTCCTTCGCTTCGCGATACTCCTCGTCACTCGCGAGCAGATCCCACATGCGGCTGATTTGCGCCGACTCCAACTCCGCATCGGTCATGCTTGGGTGAGCCTGGAAGTGATAACGCCCGAGCGTTTCGTGTAGATCGTGGAACAGTAGCGAACCCGAAAGGACGAGGACGTCAACGAACCGGTTCTTGATCACGTAAGCCAGCAGGCGTCGCATGCCGGCGGGTATCAACGCGCCCGAAGCCGCGACCATGATGGTCGTGTTGTCGCCCAGCATGTCGAGCCAGATGCGATGCGCCTCGGCGAGCTGGCGGCCTCCAAAGCCTGTGCCTTCCATCTTCTCGAGCAGTCCGGCCACCGAACGATCGCGATCCACCTGAACTGGACGCGTGGGAGTGGTCAAATACTTCGATGCTTTTGGTTTACGTTGAGTGACCATGCAGGTTGTCAACCTCTCGGATCGAGCGTTCCCTTTTTAGAATTACCTCATTACATAACTAATAATCGGTGCGGCGCCGCGAACGTGATTTCACGCCGTTCACCGCGAGATAGGTATAAGCCTCGTAACGCGATTCGTAGAACTGGGCCAGGTCGGCGCCTTCAGCCTCGCTCAACTCGCCGTCCTTGACACGTCGAGTGATTAAACGTCGAAAACCGTCGTGCAGAAGACTGCGCTCGTAACGCGCACGCTCCGCTGCGCCGCCGACAGTCGTGCCCTTGATGACTTTCTTGATCAGGTAACCTTCTTCGTCGATGTGTATGTGAGCTTCGTGCGGCGCTCCGAAAAGATTGTGATTGTTTCCCATGGCTTCCTGGTACGCACCAACCAACATGAAGGCCAGGTAATACGGCTCATCTGGAGTGATCGTGTGAAGTTCGAGCACCTGTTTGACGTCGTGCAGGTCGACGAACTTATCGACGATACCGTCCGAATCGCAGGTGATGTCACACAGCGTCGTGTATTCCGTCGGCGGTTTGTTGAGATGGTGAATCGGAACAATCGGAAACAGTTGGTCCAGGGCCCAGTGATCCGGCACCGAGCGAAACACTGAAAAGTTCGTCAGGTACTTCGCGCACAGCAACCGCCGGAGCTCGCCAAACTCTTCCGACACGTATTTCGCCTGTTGTGCGTACTTATCGGCACGCTCGCAAACATCCCAGAAGAGCACTTCGCCCTTGGCTCGATCTTCCAACGAGATCAGTCCGAGATTGAATAACGTGAACAACTCTTCGCGATGTTCGAGCGCGTCGTGATAGTACTCACGATAGTTCTTCACACTGATCGACTCGCGCAGATCGCCCAGCTCGATCACCACCTGCGGATCGTCTTCACCAATCTCGATCGGAGTAATGTCTTCAACGACTGTTTCGATCTCGTCGAGAACGTTCGTCACGAGAATCGCGTGATAAGCCGCGAGAAAACGGCCCGACTCCTGGATGATCGTCGGATGCGGAACGTTCTCGTCGTCGCAAACCTGCTTGATTGTGTAGATGACGTCGTTCGCAAACTCCTGCGCCGTGTAGTTGGCAGATGAATCGAACGCGGTCCTGGAACCATCGTAATCGACCGCCATGCCGCCGCCGACGTCCAGCAGCTCGATGGGCACTTTCATCTGGTAGACCTTGGCATACACGCGCGCTGCTTCCTTCATCGCGTTCTTGATGCGTTTGATATCAGTGAGTTGCGAACCGATGTGAAAGTGGAGCAGCTTCAGCATGTCCATGCGATCGGCTTCTTCGAGACGCCGGATCACTTCGAGCAGTTCGGTCGTCGTCAAGCCGAATTTGGCAGCCTCGCCACCGGATTTTTCCCACCGACCGGAGCCTTTTGAATAGAGTTTCACGCGCATGCCCAGCATCGGCAACGCGCCCTCGTGGCGCTCGACAACGTTGAGAACGTGATCCAGTTCGTTCAACTTTTCGATCACGATCACGACTTTCTTGCCCACTTTCGCGCCGGCGAAGGCGAGCTCGATGAACTCCTGATCCTTGAAGCCGTTGAGTACGAGCAGGCTATCCCCCGGTTGTTCGAGCGCGAGCGCGGCGTAGAGTTCGGCTTTCGAGCCGGCTTCGAGGCCGAAGTCGTAGCGTGATCCTTCGCGAAGGTATTCCTCAACGACCGATCGCTGCTGGTTCACCTTCATCGGGTAAACACACATGTGCGCGCCCTGGTATTCAAACTCCCGGATTGAGCGGCTAAACGCGCGCTGAAGTTTTCTTACCTGCGCGGCGACCAGTTGCGGAAAGCGCAGCAGCACGGGCGTGGTAATGCCTCGTTTGGCAAGGTCATCGATGATCTCTTTGAGGTCCGCGGAGCGGGGATCTCCCTCGACGGGACGGACGATAAGATTTCCCTTGCGGTTGACATCAAAGTAGCCAGCGGCCCAGTTTTCGATTCCATAAATTTCGAGCGTTTGCTCGATTGCCGTGGTCAATTAGCGGTCTCCTGCCTTCGAATGTAAGACTCGAACAGTATAGATTCTTTAGCTGAAACACAGATGTACATTTTCCGAATCGAGTTGCGGAGTTTTTTGTTGGGTGGAACGCTTTAGTCGCGCAATGTAACAGAAAACGCCCGCTTCGGTCTATATCTTTTTGTGGCACAGATTACACGGATTTTTGGCCCGCAGTTGTGTAATCTGTGGCGAAAGTTTCCGGTTTTATCCTTGACATGACTCTTTCGATAACTATAATGGCAGCTTTTTACGAAACGTCCTTCAATGCCGCACGACTGTTTTCTTAGAGTCGTTGAGCACGCCAATTTACTTCGCACCAAAGACCACGCCGGGGCGAAGAGAACCCCCAACACTCCATTAAAATCATGCAGGAGATCAAATGAACCCTAAGACTGTCTTGAAATACGCTACCGACCAGGGCGCCAAGTTTGTTTCCGTTCGCTTCACGGATCTACCGGGCTCCTGGCAACACCTTACCTTCCCGATTGCTGAACTCGGCGAGGATCAGTTTGAAGACGGCTTCGGCTTCGACGCCTCTTCGATTCGCGGCTGGGCCGCGATTCACGAATCAGACATGCTGCTCGTTCCGGACGCCACACGCTTCTGGATGGACCCCTTCGCCGAACAACCCACACTCTGCTTGATCGGCAACGCCGTCGATCCGATTACCAAAGAGGGTTACGCTTTCGACCCGCGTTCGGTCGCGCAACGCGCCGAGAGTTATCTAAAGTTTACCGGCCTGGCTGACACCTCTTACTTCGGTCCCGAAGCTGAGTTTTTCGTGTTTGATTCGGTCAAGTTTCACAACGACCAGAACTCGTCAGGTTTTGCGATCGATTCCGATGAAGGACACTGGAACAGCGGCCGCGACGCGAACGAGTTTGCGGGGTCGAATCTCGGCTACCGCATTCGCCCGAAGGAAGGCTACGTTCCCTGCTCGCCAACTGATACGCTGGTCGACCTGCGTTCAGAGATCTCGCTAACGTTGGGTAAATGCGGCGTCACGGTCGAGTGCCATCACCACGAAGTCGCTACCGCCGGCCAGTGTGAAATCGATTTTCGTTATTCGACACTTCTGGGAACGGCCGACAATCTCCAGATATTCAAATATGTAGTTCGCAATACTGCACACCAGTTTGGAAAATCTGCGACCTTCATGCCGAAGCCGTTGTACGGCGATAACGGTTCGGGAATGCACTGTCACCAGTCATTGTGGAAGGGTGAGAAGCCGCTGTTTTCGGGTGATGGGTATGCAGGACTGTCGGACCTCGCACGTTTCTACATCGGTGGTTTGCTGAAGCACGCCGCGGCGGTCGTGGCTTTTGCCGCACCGACGACGAACAGTTACAAACGTCTCGTTCCGGGTTTTGAAGCGCCCGTGAACCTCGCGTACTCAGCTCGCAATCGTTCGGCGGCGATTCGCATCCCGATGTTCTCTACGAATCCGAAACTGAAGCGACTCGAGTTTCGGCCGCCCGATCCATCGTGCAATGCGTATCTGGCGTTCTCAGCGATGTTGCTCGCGGGTCTCGACGGTGTTCAGAACCGGATCGATCCGGGCGATCCACTCGAGAAGGACATCTACGATCTTTCACCGGAAGAGTTGAAGGACGTCCCCACGTTGCCGGGTTCTCTCGATGATTCGTTAAAGGCGCTCGAAGCCGATCACGACTTTCTGTTGAAGGGCGACGTTTTCAGTCCACAACTGATCGAACGCTGGATCAACTACAAGCGAGATCGTGAGATTCAGCCGTTGCGCATGCGGCCGCATCCGCTCGAGTTCTCGCTGTATTATGATATTTAGGCGATAGGAAAAAATAGGTCCTATAGTCTTATAGGACCTATTGCTTCTTGTAGAATGGGCGCTGTGCCCAAGCCTGAGACCAATCTTGATTTTCTGGTTCGCGATCTTCCTGATCCGAACAGTGCTCGTCTCTTTCTCGATCGACTCGCCAAAGACCAGCCGCGCGCGCATCAACGTCTACTCAAAGAACCGCCACTTCTGGCAGACGTTCTCGCGTTGGCGGCGTGGTCTCCGCTGCTGGCCACAACTCTCGAACAGAATCCGGAATATCTTCACTGGCTATCGCGCGAACGTGCTGATCCGCGTGTCAGGACTTCCGACGAGCTGAAAGAAGCGCTCGCTCGTTTCGCACTCACGAATTCATCACTCAATCCACAAGTCTTGCTCGCTCGCTTTAGACGTCGTGAGTTGTTGCGGACTTACCTGCATGACATTCGTCGTTCGCAAACTCTCGTCGAGACTATGGAAGAGTTGTCGAACCTCGCCGACGCGATTCTCGATTACGCACTCAGTCTCGCGCGCCAGGATCTCGACAATCGTTACGGCCTGCCGCGTTTGATCGACGAACGTGGCCGCACCGCGACCGCAGAGTTTTGCGTGGTTGCACTCGGCAAGCTCGGCTCGATGGAGCTCAACTACGCTTCGGATATCGATCTCGTATTTCTCTACTCAGACGACGGCACAACCGCAGGCACCGGCGAACGCGGCGAAGTCAGTAATCGCGAGTACTTCGTCAAACTCTCCGAAACCATCGCAAAGATCGCAGGGCAATCAGGCGGTGAAGGCGCGGCGTATCGAGTCGACCTGCGTCTGCGACCGCACGGCCGCGACGGCGCGCTTGCGTGTTCGTTGCACGAAGCCGAGCGTTATTACTTGAACACCGCACAGGACTGGGAACGTCAGGCCCTGATTCGATCGCGTGCGGCAGCGGGATCGACGGAACTGTTCACGCGCTTCAAGGAAGCTGTGACGCCTGCGGTCTTTCGTCCCGACGTGAGTGTGAGTGGCGCGCTCGCGAGTGTTCGACTTGCCAAGCAGAAGATCGATCGCCAAGTTGAGAAGAAGAGTGGATTCAACGTGAAACTCGGTCGCGGCGGCATTCGCGAGATCGAGTTCATCGCGCAGGCATTGCAGTTGGCTCACGGCGGGCGCGACGAGTGGCTGCGCGTGCCGCACACGCTTGTGAGTCTCGGCCGTCTCACCGATCGCGGCTTTATCACCGAGCCGGAACACAGCCAATTATCGGATGGCTACAATTTCCTGCGCATGCTCGAACATCGTTTGCAAATGGAGCATGGCTTGCAGACGCACACCGTCCCGGAGAGCGACGAGCCACAGTCGCTCGTGGCGCGCCGCATGGGCTTTGTTACTAAAAACGATTTCGTCGTTGCCCTGAAAACTCACACGGCGCATGTGCGCCACACTTACGATCGCCTGTTCGCGGAGATCGAGCAGGAGATCGCTATCGATGAGAACACGCAAGTCACCGGTGATGTGTCAACCGAAATGGT
>DATDFT010000224.1:0-2796 GCA_036522475.1 Pyrinomonadaceae bacterium
CTACCGCCAGGACATGCTGCCAAAAGATCCGAGGTTCAACACAGTAGGGTGGAACAGTAGCTACACCGGCGAGCCTATTCCGAAAAACGAAATGCGAGAATGGGCCAACGCTATTGCCGAGCGAATACTCGCTCTAAACCCACGCGATGTTTTGGAGATCGGTTGCGGGACCGGGCTAATTCTGTTTCAGGTGGCGCCGAAGTGTTCGTCGTATTGCGCAACGGATACGTCGCAACAGGCGCTTCGTTACCTCGAAGATCAGTTCCGCCCGGGCGAGTTTGATAACGTCACGCTCATACACCGTTCAGCCGATGATTTAAGCGGTCTTGGTACTGGGAAGTTCGATGTGATCGTCCTTAATTCCGTCGTGCAGTACTTTCCTGACATCGACTATCTCGTTAGAGTTCTTCGAAGCGCCGCAGATCTTGTTCGTCCTAACGGCGCGATTTTTCTCGGTGACATTCGGTCTCTTTCTTTACTGCGCCTTCTTCAGGCGGAGCTACAGATTTCGAATGCGCCCAGCGAAACAACGCTTGCTGATTTACAGCGGACCGTAGATCAGAAAATCGTCCTCGAAAAGGAACTGGTAATCGATCCTGCTTTCTTCCGTGTACTGCCGCAACTCCTGCCCGGGATCGGGCGGGTGGAAATCCAACTTAAACGTGGGCGTCACAAAAATGAGCTCACAAAATTCCGCTACGATGTAGTGCTTCACGTTGGCGACAGGCAGACACCAAAAGCAGACGCTCGTACTCTTCGTTGGGACACGAATCTATCGACTATTGAAGATCTCCGCCACCTCCTGCACACGTCTAAGCCCGAATTGCTGACGATAAAAGATGTGGCGAACGTACGTCTTGCCAGTTCCTTTGATGCAATGGAATTGCTTGCTGCTAAGCCATCGTCCATGACAGTCGGCGCCCTCCGGAACTTGACCAGCCGCTTAAGCGGGAATCGGGGCTTAGAGCCTGAAGATTTCTGGGCTCTCGAACGAGAGTTTCCTTACACCGTGGAGGTTACGTGGTCAGAGTCTGGATCTCAGGAAACTTTCGATGTCGTTCTGATACGACACGGGGTCGCCTTTGAGCCGCAGCCCAGCCAGGTTACCGGCCGCCGCGAGCCAAACTGGAAGAGATTTGCTAACAGCCCGGTTTATAGCGGGCCTGCCCGCGACCTGTTGCCGATGATGCGGAATTTTCTTGCTGAGCGACTGCCTGAACACATGATTCCATGGATGATAATGGAGTCGAAGCAATTGTTGCTGACTCCCAACGGGAAGATTGACCGAGCGGCCCTTAGCAGGCTTTCGTTATCCAAAAACCGTTTCGCCACGACCCCCTTTGTGCCTCCCACCACACCTGTCGAAGTGAGTCTGGCTAACATTTGGAAAGAGGTTCTACGGATTGAACGTGTCGGTACGCAAGACAATTTCTTTCACCTCGGAGGACATTCACTCCTCGCGACCCAGGTTGTTTCGAGGGTACGCGAGCGGCTCGGAATCAATTTACCATTGCGCCGTATGTTCGAGTCTCCCACGGTAGCGCAGTTAGCTAAGGAGATTCTCAAATCAGGGCAGCAGTCTCACACTGCTGAGGAATTGCCCATCCCAAGATTTACCTCCACTGCGGGAACCTTACAGCCGGAAGACGTAGATCAATTAACTGGGGACGAAATCGATTCTTTGCTCTATCAGGTTTTGACTCAAGCCAACCACAAATTATGAACGGTGAAATGAAACAGATCGATGGATTGTCTGTTGAGGAAAAGAGAAGGCTCTTAGCCGATCTACTCCGCCAGCAGTCGTTTGAGCCAAAGCCGTTTCATCTCTCCTTCGCTCAGGAAAGGCTGTGGTTCCTGACCACAATGCATCCGGAAGATGCCTCTTATAACTTGCCAGTCGCATTCCGAATCAGCGGCGACCTCGATGTGCCAACCCTGGAAAAGAGTATCAACGGTATAGTTGCGCGTCACGAAACACTACGTACAACCTTCTCGGATGTCGATGGTGAACCCTTTCAGTTCGTTTCCCCGAACGAAACATCAACGCTCGAGTTTATCGATTTAACATCATCGAGAAACGTCGACGTTGATGTCGAATGCAAGCGGCTCACGAGTATGAAGGCCGAACAGCCTTTTGATCTTGCGCGGGACCGTCCACTGCGCGTCTCGCTGATAAGACTTGCGCCTGACGACCACGTGCTATTACTGACGATGCACCACATTGTGAGCGATGCCTGGTCAGTCGGCATTCTGATTCGGGAGTTATCGAGTTTCTATAAAGCCTTCTCAACCGGCAGTGTCCCGTCGCTACCCGACTTGCCGATTCAATACCGGGACTTTGCGGCATGGCAACGCGATTTGCTGCAAGGCGAGTCTCTGAAACAACAAGTTGCTTACTGGGCCGCTCAACTGACTGGCGCCGCAAAGCTGGATCTACCGACTGATCATGTTCGACCCTCAGTACGCACGTCTCGAGGCACGCATCTCACCTTCAATTTAGATAGTGATCTAACGAAGAGACTGAAGGATATCACTCAGACCGAAGGTGTCACGCTCTTTATGACTCTTCTGGCAGCCTTCAAAGTTTTGCTCTTTCGCTACACTGGTGAGTGCGACGTTGTCGTCGGGTCGCCGATTGCGGGTCGCAATCGTGTCGAGACTGAGAATCTGATCGGGTTCTTTGTTAATTCGCTCGCGCTGCGAACGGACCTGTCAGGGAATCCGACATTCCGCCAACTGGTTGGACGAGTCAGGGAAGTGGCGCTCGACGCTTATGCGTATCAGGACTTGCCTTTC
>DATDFT010000225.1:0-3717 GCA_036522475.1 Pyrinomonadaceae bacterium
GGCTATCTCCACACGGGGATGGAGAAGCTCTTCGAGTACAAGAAATACCAGCAAGGCATCGTGATCACTGACCGGATGGATTACCTCAATCCACTCGGCAACAACCTCGCGTACGTGATGGCCGGAGAAAAACTGCTCGGAATTGAGATCCCCGAACGCGCACAAGTCATCCGCGTACTGATGTGCGAACTCCAACGCATCGCATCGCATCTCGTCTGGCTCGGAACACACGCGCTCGACATCGGCGCCATGACTGTCTTCTTCTACTGCTTCCGCGAGCGCGAAAAGATTATGAACCTGATTGAAGCAGCTTCGGGCGGACGCCTCACACCGTCGTACTTCCGCATCGGCGGCCTGATGATGGACCTGCCTGCGGGCTTCGAACATCGCTGCAAACAGTTTCTCGACCACTTTTTCAAGGCAGTTGACGAGTTTCACACGCTGCTGAGCGGCAACCGGATCTTTCAACGCCGCACTCAGGGCATCGGCAAGATCTCCGCTGAAGATGCGATTGACTGGGGACTTTCCGGTCCGTGTTTGCGCGGCAGCGGCATCAATCTCGACATTCGTCGCGCGAATCCGTACAGCGGTTACGAGAACTACGATTTCGAAGTGCCGACCGAACCCGACGGCGATGTCTGGGCGCGATACATGGTGCGCATGCGTGAGTTGAAAGAGTCGCACAAGATCGCGACGCAGGCGCTCGCGCGTTTGCAGCCCGGGCCGGTTAAAGCGGATGCGCCGAAAGTCGTGTTGCCCGATCGTGAAGCGATGAAGAGTCACATGGACGCACTGATCCATCACTTCCTGATCGTTGCCGAAGGCTTCGACGTTCCGGCGGGTGAGGTTTATCAGCCGATCGAAGCGTCGAAAGGCGAGCTCGGTGTTTACATGAAGTCTGACGGTGGTCCAAAACCCAACCGCGTGCATTTCCGCGGCCCGAGTTTTGTAAATCTTTCGGCGCTCCCGGTGATGTCCGAAGGCGAGATGGTCGCTGACATCGTCGCGATCATTGGTTCGTTGGACGTCGTTTTAGGAGAGATCGATCGGTGAGCACGCAGATCGTAAATATCCAGCCGCTTTCTCAACCGGTCGATCTCGGTGTCGAGCCGGCGACGTTCTCGCCGCAAGTAGAGGCCGAGATTGATCGCCACCTGGCGAAGTATCCGGTGATGCGTTCCGCGATCCTGCCGCTGATGTTCATCGTGCAGCGCGAACGGGGCTATCTCGATCCGCCGGGCGTGCTCTACCTTGCAAACCGTCTGAAGCTGCGCGTCACGGACATCTGGGAAGTCGCCACCTTCTACTCGATGATCTACACGGAGCCGGTCGGCAAGTACCACATACAGGTCTGCAAGACGTTGTCGTGCAAGATCCGCGGCGCCGCAAAGGTTACCGATTACTGTTCGCAAAAACTCGGCATCAAGGTTGGCGAAACAACTGCCGACGGTCGCTTTACGTTGAGCGAAGTCGAGTGTCTCGGCTCGTGCGGCACGGCGCCGATGTTTCAGCTCAACTTCGATTATCACGAGAACCTGACGCCTGAAAAAATCGATCAAATACTGGACCAACTGCCTTAATGCGTATCGAAGCAATCGGATGTGAGCCACTCCAACTGCGACGAGTTCATCTCGAGAACTCGCGCTCGCTCGACGTGTATCGTCGCAACGGTGGTTACGAAGCGATCAAGAAAGTTCTCGACGGCATGTCGCCTGACGACGTGATCAACGAGGTGAAGAAGTCTGCGTTACGCGGACGCGGCGGCGCCGGATTTCCGACCGGCATGAAATGGAGCTTCGTTCCGAAAGACTCGCCGAAGCCGAAGTACGTCGTCTGCAACGCTGACGAATCCGAGCCGGGCACGTTCAAAGATCGATATTTGATGGAGCGCGATCCACACATGCTGATCGAAGGCATGTTGATCGCCGCCTACGCGCTGAACGCGAAGACGAATTACATCTACACGCGCGGCGAGTATCGATACCTGATCGACATCATGGACGTTGCGCTTGAGGAAGCGCGCGTGGCCGGACTCCTCGGCAACAACATTCTCGGCACGAACTTCGCGTGCGAGATCTACACGCACACAGGCGCCGGCGCTTACATCTGCGGCGAAGAGACCGCGCTGCTGAGCTCACTTGAGGGACTGCGGGGACATCCGCGCATGAAGCCTCCCTTCCCTGCTGTCTCTGGTCTGTATGCGGCGCCGACGGTCGTGAACAACGTCGAGACGCTCACCGCGGTGCCCGACATCATCAAGATGGGCGGTGAGGCTTATCAAAAACTCGGCACCGAAAAGAGCGGCGGCACGAAGCTCTGGTCCGTCTCCGGTCACGTCAACAGTCCAGGCGTTTACGAACTGCCGATGGGCTACGACGACATGGAAAAGTTCATCATGCAGGACTGCGGCGGCATGCTCGACGGCAAGCAACTCAAGGCTGTGATTCCGGGCGGCTCGTCAGTCTACATCATGCGCGCGGATCAGATCGTCGGCAAAGACGTCCGCATGGATTACGAAGGTCTTGTCGCGGCCGGTTCGAGTGTCGGTTCGGGCGGTTTCATCGTGATGGATGAGACGGTTGATATCTTCGAGTCGACAAAAAATCTGACTGAGTTTTATAAACACGAATCGTGCGGATGGTGTACGCCGTGTCGTGAAGGCACCGACTGGCTCGTAAAGGTCTTCAAGCGGATCGAGAACGGTGGCGGTCGCATCGAGGATGCGCAACTGATGCTCGACCTCTGCGACAACATCGAGGGCAAGTCGTTTTGTCCGCTGGGTGACGCCGCTTCCTGGCCCATTCAATCGGCGATTAAAAGATTTCCGGAAGATTTCAAAAAGAGATTATTAGCCGCAGATTAACGAGGATTCACGCGATAGATGTCAATTGAGCTGATCAAAGTCACGATTAACGGCAAGGATTTTGAAGCGACGAAGGGCGCGCGGCTGATCGACGTCTGCCGCGACAAGGGTTTCGATATCCCGTCATTCTGTTACTACTCGGATCTCGCGCTGCAAGCATCGTGTCGCATGTGCCTGGTGCGCATTGAGAAGATGCCGAAGCTGCAAACGTCCTGCACCATCACCTGCACCGATGGCATGATCGTCACCACGCAAAGCGAGGAGATCGAGAAGGCGCAGCGCGGCATGACAGAGTTTCTGCTCGCCAACCACCCGCTCGATTGCCCCGTGTGCGATCGCGGTGGCGAATGCGAGCTTCAGGAGATGACGTTCGACTGGGGCGGTCTCGAAGAACGCTTCACCGAGCAGAAAAACTACTACGCGGAAAGATATTTGTCGCCGATGGTGGCGAACGATCCGCAGCGTTGCATTCTGTGCAAACGCTGCACGCGCGTGTGTGACGAGTGGATGGGCGAAGAGGCGATCGAGGCCGGCGGACGCGGCGCGCACACTGTGATCGGTACGTATCTTGGCTGGCTCGATTGTTCCCAGTGCGGCAACTGCATCGAAGTCTGCCCAACCGGAACTTTGCTCGATGCGACTTATCGTCACCAGACACGTCCATGGGAACTCGCGCAAACGATCACCACGTGCAACTTTTGTTCGGACGGTTGCCAAATGTCGCTCGGCTCGCGCGGCGGCGAGGTGCTGCGTTCAGTCGCACGCGATCGTTACGTCAACGGCATTAACGGCGAATTTCTCTGCGTTAAGGGACGATTCGGACATCCGTTCATCAATCACGAGTCGCGCATTCG
>DATDFT010000226.1:0-18644 GCA_036522475.1 Pyrinomonadaceae bacterium
GGAACGTGATTGCGCGCCAGAAAATCCTTGATGCTGTGTGACGCAGGTGACCAGCGATTCCCTAGCACGCGTATGCCTTCGAACTGCGGCGGGAATGCGGCTCCCCAATCCTCGAGCAGTTCGTCCAGCACGGGATAAAGATTTTCTTCGGGCGGGTCCCAGGGCTTCAGCAGGTAATGATTGATGCCGGCTTCATTGATTGCGGCAATCGCTGCGTCAGTGTCAGCGTAAGCTGTCAACAACACGCGCTTCGCATCGGGGTAGAGATCGATTGCCTGGGCCAGAAAATCGACGCCGGACATGCCAGGCATCCGTTGATCGATCAGGAAAAGTGCGATCGAGTTGTTCCTGATTTTCAGTTCGCGAACGATCTCGAGTGCTTCGGGTCCTGATCCGGCCCGCAGCACACGATAATCACTCCCATATTTCCTTCGCAAATCGCGTTCGATCGCGCGCAACACCTCGCGATCGTCGTCTACAGTTAGTAATGCCGGTTTCGCCATGATGTAACTCATTCTGCCACGTAGCCACAAAAAGGCACAAAAGGCACATAAAAAGAAACCAGCCAAGGGAAGCATTCAAGTCTTAGCCGGTTTTCTTGTTTGGTTGTTCTTTGTGGGCCTTTTGTGCCTTTTTGTGGCGAAACCTGGTTTAAGTCTCGGCGACTAATTCCAATCTTTCGTAGGCCACTCTTAAAACAAAACTGTGTATTCACCCTTCCATTTTGTAAATAAAAATTTGCCTTCTTGAAAACGTATCCGAATTCGCCAACACCCACTCATCACGCTTTGAAACCCATTCACCAATTTTCTCAGTCTTCAGAATTGGCACATTCCTTGCGCCGAGAACACGCGCTCTCCCCGCGCTTCGCGTAAGCCAGTCGGGAAAGTAAACACGGTGGTCCATAAATCCACTTAATCGGATATTCGTTGGTACAACCAAGGAGACCCACATGCTTCACAGATTTCTGATTGCATTCGGCATAACTCTGATTAGCGCATCTGTGCTCTGCGCACAAAACACGGTAGGAAAAATTGTCGGCACAGTTTCCGCCGCGGACGGCGCAGTCGCAGGCGCGACGATTACTGTGACTGACGATCAGACAGGTAAAGAAAGAACAGTCACTTCAAACAGTGAAGGAGCCTTCGAAGTTCCACAACTCGAATTCGGCAGCTACTCGGTAAAGATAGCCGCCACGGGTTTCAAAACCTTTCTCGCAACCAAAGTAAAGATCGATGCCGGACGCGAATACCAATTGAACGCGCAGCTCGAGGTCGGTCAGATCGTCGAACAAGTCGTAGTCACTGCCGGCGGTGAACCGATCAACGCTTCCAACGCCGAGCTCAGCATGACGATCAGCCGCGAGCAGATTCGCGAGCTGCCTTTGAATGGACGCAATCCGCTGGCACTCGTTTCGCTGACGCCGGGCGCTGGTCCAACTACAGACGCGATCAACGGACAACGTTCATCGTCCCAGGCGATCACTCGCGACGGTCTCAACGTGCAGGACAACTTCATTCGCACCGGCGCGTTTGTCGATGATCGTCCCACTGTCGACGACATCGCTGAGTTTACGATCACAACTCAAAACGCCGGCGCGGAACTCGGCGGCGGCGCATCGCTCGTGCAGTTAGTGACGCCGCGCGGCGGCACGGAGTTTCACGGAAATCTTTATGAGTTCAACCGCAATTCAAAGTTCGCCGCCAACAACTTTTTCAACAACGCCACGCCTGACGCGCGCGGCAATGCGATTCCAAAACCATTTTTGAACCGAAACGAATTTGGCGGCAGCATCAGTGGACCATCGCCGATCTTCAGGTTTGGTGAAGGCGGCCCGTCGCTAATCAGAAACAAGGCATTCTTCTTTTTCAACTATGAAGGCTTTCGTCTCGCACAGCAGGTGAGCGCCACTGCAACAACTCTACTGCCGCAGGCGCGCAACGGAAGTTTCACGTTCATCGACACTGTTACCGGCCAAACTCGAACGATCAACGTCCTAACCGGCGCCGGGTTTGCTAATCCGTTGACAGCAGCTCAAGGCGGAGTGCTGACCGTGGATCCGGTCATTCAATCGCGAATCCTGGACCAGCTACCGACCAGCGGTAACGGACTGACAACCGGAATCAACTTAACTCAGGTAATTAATTTCAACCGTTCAAATCCGGTTACGCGAAACCAGTGGGTGGCGCGCTATGACATCGTCCCCAACGATCGGCATTCGATCAATATCGTCTACAAGCAAAAGAGCGAAACCAATTCAAGAACCGATATCGCCTCGGGATTTTCTGTCGTTCCGTTTGTCAATCAGACCGATCCCACACACTTTCTGAGCGCTGCTTACAATTGGATCGCCGCGGCCCGGTTTTCGAACGAAGTGCGCGGCGGATTTCAGTTAACGAATCCTTTCTTCAACCAGAGTCACATTCCGCCGGACTTCTTCATCGGTGGACTGCCGTTGTCGATCTCACATCCGGAAGGTTCGTTTACGGATCAGGGTCGCGATACCAGGTATTACAACCTTCAGGACAACGCGGTTTACTCGTTCGGCAACCACTCGTTCCGTTTTGGCGGCCAGATCGAGTGGCAAAAACTGCAATCGGTTGTTAACTTCGGCGTGCTTCCGACGTACAACATTTCAACCACGGGCAATCAATTCACGCCGGGCCTGACGGCTACTCAAATCGGCGGTATCAACACCACTGATCTCGCGCGCGCGAATTCGTTGAGGTACTTGCTGGGTGGCATCATCGGCACCGCGAATCAGACGTTCAACCTGATCGATCCGCAGAGAGGGTATGCATCAACGTCTGACATTCAGCCGCTGGACTACCAGATCTACTCCGGATACTTTTCGGATCAATGGAGACTGAGATCAAACCTGACTCTCAATCTCGGACTTAGATACGATTATTACACTCCGCTGCACAGCCCCGTTGGCAACTACCTGGAACCGGTGATCCAGAATGGCGATCTGGTCGGGAGCATTCTCAATCCGAATGGCGAACTAAACATCATCGGCGGCAACTCGGGCCGGGCAGGTACGTTCACCAAACCCGACCGCAACAATTTTGGACCAAACGTGAGCTTTGCTTACTCGCCTCTCGTTCGCACGGGATTCCTATCGCGCATACTGAGTCAGAGCTTTGTCGTGCGTGGCGGCTTTCGCACCAACTACGTCAACGACGAATACGTGAAATCAACCAGCACGCTGCTCGGCGGTAATCCGGGATTGCGCTCGTTTACATCGACGACCGTTAACGGTCTGAACAATTTCCGAGCGGCTTTAACACCGCGCGGAATCTTTGGTCCAATTCCGACATTTGCGGTGCCGCCGTTCACACCGCCACCGCTTTCGTTCGAGCAGAACAATATCAACCAGGGTGGTGCGCAGATGTTCGGAGTCGATCCGAACCTACAAGTGCAAAGAGAAATGGAATACAACTTCGGTATTCAACGGAATCTCGGATTCAATACTGTGCTCGAAGTGAGGTATGTCGGAGGTTACAGCAACGATCTGATTCAGACGACGACGTTCAACCAGCTCGACATCAACTCAACCGGCTTCCTCTCGGATTTCCGGAAAGCACAGCAGAATTGCAGACTGCAAGGTGCAACGCGTCCGGGCGCTTCTTCGGCGTTCGATACGCTGTTCATCTGCACCGACGCGCGATTCAATCCTGCGATTCCGGGAAGCCAGCCGTTGAACGTATTTAGTGGTTTAGTCGGCGGCGGTTTCCTGAATGACACGGGAACGATTCTTCCGCTGATTCAAGCCGGACGCGTCGGCTCGCTCGCCCAGTTCTATTTTCTCAATGGGCTGAACGGCGCTGTGCCGATCGTGAAGAATCCCAACGTCTTTGTTGACGAGATACTCACGAACTCCGGACGCTTCCGTTACAACGGGCTACAGGCTGAGGTTCGCCGGCGCTTCAACAACGGAATTTCCGTGCAGGCGAATTACACGTTCCAGAAAACCCTGACCGACATCCCGGTCGAAGATCAAAACCGGCAGGGTGAGTTACAGGACAACAACAATCCCAACCTGAACTACTCGCGGCCCGACTACGATCGAACGCATACGTTCAACTTCAACGCGATTTATGAGTTGCCGTTCGGACGAGGCAAGCGGTTCTTGAATAGTGGCGGCTGGACTCAGCATGTTTTCGGCGGGTTGCAATTCACCTCGGTTCTCAACTGGGTGTCTGGTCCACCGATTGGTGTCATCGATCCACGTTCGACGTCGACGATCACTTTCCAATCGGGAAGACAATCGGCGACTACTTCGTTGACTATCCCCGAGCTGCGAAAGTTAACGGGTATTTTCAACACGCCGAACGGGATCTATTACTTCAATCCGAAGATTTTGTGTGCGACTGCAACTGCGCCGGGACGACCGACGTTGAGTTGCTTCGATTTGAACCAACAGCTTCCGGCGGGTTACACACTCGCGAGCGTAAGAGCGGCGAGTCCGCTGGGCCAGGCGCCCTTCCCCGGACAGGTGTTCTTCTTTAACCAGGCCGGGTCGACCGGCAACATGCCGCGCAATGCTCTGAACGGCATGCCGTTTTTCAACTGGGACGCGGGGTTAAGTAAGAACATTCGGGTTGGTGAGAACCGGCGGCTTCAGGTGCGCGTGGAAGCGTTTGACTTGCTGAACAATCAAGTGCCGTTCTTCGGCACGACCAGCGCGTACACATCCGCGCGACTGGACGTGAACAGCAACAGTTTCGGGCGGGTCACGCAAATCTACAACACGCCGCGCATTATCCAGTTCGGCGCTCGATTTGATTTCTAAACGCCGGTTTTAGCCGCAGATATTCGTCACTTCCGGCTTGCAGCGGCTACGCTGCTGGTCGGATCTGCTCCTTCCCAACGCACGTCGGCGGTTGGGCCATAGATGGAAGGCACGCTTTTATCGAGCATGCGGAGGTACACGCCGAGTTGTGCTCGGTGATGCGCGGTGTGCAGGACGCGTCGCCAGAAGATCCATATTCTCTCGCGCTCGACGTCGAAGAAGGGCACAACTTCGAGCCACCAGTCCTCACTGTGCGCAGCGAGAAAATGCAAACGTGCGCGCGAGAGCTCAACCATTCGAGTGGCGTACGCGTGCGGCGTGCGGTCCTGCGGCAGGACTTCATTCGCCGGTACTTCCGGCAAGCCGAGAAACTCGCCGAAGAACCGTCGTTCGGATAGAAGTTCGTGCTCGATGATTTCTTTCACGCTACTCGAACGCGGATGTGGCTTGAAAGCGAGGTCGTCTTCCGTGAACTCGTGCCAGACGGAATTGAGTTTATTCACCTCACTCGCATACGTCCGCACGAGGTGTTGAAAAACACGCGACGAAGCAACCGGCACCTCATCGTCCTTGATAGCAGTGTCTTCGTAGTTCATAGTCTGACCTTAAGATTCAGAGAATTTTGCACAAGCGCCGAAAAATGCGTCAGCGCCGAAGGCGCGAAATATAATAGCCAGGGGCAAGCGCCGAACAACGTGAGGCGCGTCGCCCCTGGTACCAGCGCCAATTAGCATCAAGCTCTGAAAGAGCGAAATAATTGAGGTTGATATTTCGCACTTTCGGTGCTCTTTTCAAATTATTTCTTTGGATCCAGGGGCGACGCGTTCCGCTGCGCTTCACGCTTGCCCCTGGCTATTATATTTCGCGCCTTCGGCGCTAGCGGTTGCCCTTTGCAATCATATTTCGCGCCTTCGGCGCTCGGCGCTTGCCCCTGCCCATCATATTTCGCGCCTTCGGCGTTGCCGCTTGCCCTTTGCCATCATATTTCGCGCCTTCGGCGCTGGCGTTAAGGTTCCAAATCTTAGAACGTAAAGATCGCCGCAAACTCCGACCTTATGTTGTGAGTCGTGAAGCTCGGGATGCCGCGAAACAACGGCAACGCCCCGGTGCGAACATCCGCGCGCGTGCGGTAATAACCCTGCTCGTAGCCAAACGTCACCCACTGGTTCCACTTGTACTGAATGTTACCCGAGAAGAGATCGCTACGATCGCCACGCGCACCAAACCGTCGCGCGTCACGCGCAGCTACTTCATCATCACCATAGTAGAGATAAGCACTCCAACCAGCGTTACGCCCTTTCGGATTCGCGTCGAATATTCGCGATAACGGAAATCCGAGTTGAATGAATCCACCCTGAGCTCGCACCGGTCGCTGCGGCGCAACAACCGGAATACCGTCGCGCAATCCGAACACAACTGTCGACGCACCATCGATCGAAGTCGCGGTTGCACTGCTTATCAGTCCCGCGGTGTCGTTGAAGTTTGAGAGTAATTGTCCGGCGAGGTAGAAACGCAGATCTGAACCCGCATAATACTTCCCAACGAGAGTCACAAAATGCGTCGGCAACTGAAACTCAGCCGAATAACCATTGCTGTCGCTGCTAACCTCAGCGCCATGCGGAAACGCCGGCCTGAATGTGACGGGCACAGCTAGTGCCGTGACGATCGCAGTACGCCGCGCGTGTTCGAAACTGAAAATTAATTGCGCAGGAACGACGCCCGGAGCCCTATCGAGTTGCCACTGAAGTACGGCACGACCTTGAACGCCCGGCTGCTGTGAATCCGCTCCCTGCCTCTCGCCGAATGCCAGTTGATTCGCGACATCCGTCGGCAGATCTCCGAACGCCGGCAGCACGATCGCGATCTCCGGTTCCAACTGTACATTGCGCGAGCCGCCAAACTTGTGATTGAAACCAAACTTCGCCTGCGGAATTCGTGTGTAAGGCGCGCCGTAACCAATGCCGCCGAAGTTTGTGTTCTCGATCGTGTTGGGCAACGTCGATGAGACGAAGGGTGACCAGTCCTGCCCAAAGAGAACGAAAGCGCTGTTGTGATCACTGAAGCGACGATCGATCCTCACCCACGCTAAACGCAAAGACGGTTGGCTCGATCGAATCGACGTGATGTTGCGATTGTTGACGCGCGTGAAGTCGCCCTCGAAATCAAACTCGATTTTTCCGGTGATGGTCGTCTTCGGCGCCACATCCAGCCATTCGAAATTCGCGCCGAGTCGCAGCCCGCGGGCGCGCACGTGAAACTCCGGCGAGTTGTTTGGGCCAGTGTCCGCAGCGAGCAGCGGCAATGGAAAATCGTTTCCCTGCGGCGATGATGAATCGTGAATGACGCTGGTTTTGAAGATGCCGTAGAACTTCAGCCGCGCGCCTGTGCCTAGTTTGATATCGGGGATCAGTCCTTCGCGTTTCGGTGCGTCGATTCCCTGTAATCGCACCGGTGCGACTGCCGCAATTACAGCAGGCGTTGCTTGAGGTTCGGGTGTAACCGGCGGCGGTATGTTGGTTTTGTACACGGCCGTTGTCGTTTTCATCTCGGGTAAAGGCGAAGACGACGGCGCGCGTACCGCTTCGAATTCCGTCGCGGAGATCACGCCTTTGTCGCGCAACAACGCCGCCAACCGATCTCGTTGTTCCGCAGGTGAGGCATTCGCCGTGATCGCGCGCGCTTCGGTCTCGGTCAGTATTCCCTTCGCTTGCAGCACTCGCACAAGCGGATCGCTCTGGTCAGCGCTTTGCGAAAAAACGGCCGGCGCACTTCCCAGACTAACCATCAAAATTAAAGTAAGACGTAGATACCGACGCATGATTAAGTCCTTTCTGCCACGAAAAGGCACAAAAGGCACAAAGCGATCAAAAACTACTTCTGTGCTCTTTGTGCCTTTTTGTGGCTACCGCTCGTCTTGTCGTCGCTTCTCGTTTTCGTACGCTTCGCGCGAATCGCGGCCGGTCACGTCGTGAAACCAGGCTGGATGATGTGTCCAGGCCCAACGGTCCGTCACTGTGCCATCGATCATCGAATGGAACGTGCCCGGTTGATGCGCGGTGCCTTCATAGACGTGAATGATAAACCCGGCCAACATCAAGAGCGCGGCCAGATCGTGAATCACATAACTCACCGCTACGACCCAACGTCCCGAAAAGTCGTCGATCCACATCAACACGCCCGTGATCAGGAACAGCACAGCGCTCACCAGGATGGTCCAGAAATAAAGTTTCTGACCGGCGTTGAAGAAGCCAACATCCTCGGGTTCGACTCTTTCTCTGTTCGTGGCGTACTCGCGCATTCTTCTCAGCCAGCGTCGATCAGACTCAACCCAGGCCATCGGCGCGAACCAGTTGATGAATTGAAATAAGAAGAAGATTTCAAACAGCAACCCAAACCACGGATGAAGCGCGCGCGTTCGTGGACCACCGCCGAAGAGCGGCGCGATCCAGCGGAACAGCCACGGTGAGTAGATCGCAAAGCCGGTCAGCAGCGAGAGAACGAAAAAGATCGCGACTGACCAGTGCAGGAAGCGCGTGTAGACCGGATGGCGCAACAGTTCGCCGCGATGGATGCGCGTGGTGCCGAGTCGAGCGAACTCGCCTCGAGCCTTTTCGTCGAAGTTTTTTGCTCTCGCACTCACGGCAACTCCTTTCGGCCCGCGTCGATCTCGTCAGTTGGTCCAGTTCTCAGTTCGGGTGGTTCGGGCTGCGGTAGCTTTGGTCCATAGAAGACTCGGTGGAAGAAGACTCCGGCGATGCCCAGCAACCCGAGTCCCAAACCAATCGGTTTCGCGAGCCATTTCCAGTACGTGTAGCTGGGCGGAATGACAGGAGTCGCAGGCAGTCCGTAGCGCTCGGGCCGCTTGATGTCGTGCAGCACGTAAATCACGTGTGTTCCGCCAATCGACGGCGGATCGTAAACGCCGGCGTCAGCGAAACCTGAGACTTCGCGCAACTGCTTCGCGCGCAAGCCTGCGATCTGGACCATGTCAGACTTCGTTCCAAACTTCAGACACCCGGTCGGACATGCCTTGATGCACGCAGGTTCGAGACCTACCCCGACACGATCCGAACACAACGTACACTTGTAAACCTTCTTGGTCTGCGAATTGAACTTCGGAATGTCGAACGGACAACCGGAGATGCAATAACCACACCCAATGCAGTTCTCCTGTTGAAAATCGACGATGCCGTTCTCGTACTTGATGATCGCTCCATCAGCGGGACACGCACGCAAGCAGCCTGGATCTTCGCAGTGCATGCACTGATCTTTTCGTAACAGCCACATCAACTTGCCGTCACGCTCGTCTTCAGCAAACTTGATCAGGTTGTAGTAGTTCCACTCCGTCGAGGGCATCGTCTGGTAAGTGTCGTTGAACGTCGTCTCGCGAAACGGATGATCGTTCCATTCAACGCAGGCGACTTCACACGCTTTGCAGCCGATGCACGTCGACACGTCGATGTACTTGCACACTTGTTCTTCGCGACGCGTTCCCCGCCCCGGCACAGGACCAGGATGGGCCGAGATTTCCTGAATCTGAAATGTGCGTGGGTTAGCCATGGTCTTAAGCCTTTTCAATCTTCACGAGGAAGCCCTTGAACTCCGGCGTGTACGCATTCGGATCGATTGCAGCCGGCGAAAGCAGATTTGCGGGTGTCAGCCCCGTCTCGTGTTCGTCCTCTTTAATCCCGCGATAACCCCAGTGAATCGGTATGCCGATCTGATACGTCTTCTTGCCGTCAATCATCATCGGCTTGATTCGTTTCGTAACCATCGCTTTACCGATGTACTGTCCGCGCGCGCTCGAAATTTTCAGCTTCTCACCGCCGGTGATGCCCATCTCGTTGGCCAGTTGCGCCGGTATTTCAACAAACGGCTCCGGCACGAGCTGCACGTTCATCGGATTGTTCTTGGTCCAATAGTGATAGTGCTCGGTGAGTCGATACGTAGTGCAGACGACGTTGAAGCCCTGGTCCACAGTGCCGAGCTTGTCGAGATCGGAAGTGAACTTCCTTGCGACCGGATTATTCGACTGTTGCGGATGCAGAGGGTTCGCAATCGGACTCTCGACCGGTTCGTAGTGTTCCGGGAACGGCCCATCGGCAAATGCCGCGAGTGGTCCAAAAATACGACCGACACCTTCGGCATTCATGATGAACGGGCCCATGTGATCCGAAGGCTTCGAATCGACTTTGAAATCGGGTACGTCATTGCCGACCCATTTCCCTTGCATTTCATTCCACCAAACTTGCCGCCGCTCGTTGTCCCAGGGTTTCCCTGCGAGATCGCACGACGCACGGTTGTACATGACGCGCCGGTTAGCCGGCCACGAATAGCCCCAGTTCGGATAGATGCCGAGACCGGAAGGATCTTCGGTGCCACGTCGTTGCATTTGCGCTCCGGCTTCAGTCCACGAACCTGAATACAACCAATTACCGCAAGAGGTCGTGCCGTCATCTTTCAGCCATGCGAATCCCGGAAGCTGCTGGCCTGCCTTTATCGTCACGCCCGGCTGTGTGTCGAGAGTGAGATCTGCGAGCGCCTTGCCGTTGATCTCTTTCGCGACTTCCGCGAGTGACGGGTTCAGCGGAGTTGTATACGACCAGCTGAGATTAAGGATGGGATCAGGAAACTTACCGCCCTGCGTCTGGTAAAGCTCACGAACTTTCAAAAAGATGTGCGCGAGTATTTCCTGGTCGACTTTTGCATCACCCGGTGGCGGGACCGCGACATACTTCCATTGCAGCCAACGCGCCGAGTTGACGAACGTGCCGTCCTTCTCCGCAAAGCCTGCGCCCGGCAGACGATAGACCGTCGTATTGATACTCTTCATCTGTTCCGGCGTCGTACCGGGAGCGCGCCAGAATTCGGCTGTCTCTTCCGGAAAGAGGTCGCAAACGATGAGGAAGTCAGCTTTCTTCAACGCCTCGATGTTCTTTCGCGAGTTGGGACCGATAGCAACGCCGTTCATGCCAAAAGCAAACAGGCCTTTGACTTTGCCGGAGTACATTTCATCCCACATTTCCGTCCATGAGAACTTGCGATCGATCTTAGGCAGGTAGTGAAAGTTGAAGTCGTTTTCCTTCGTGGCCGAATCGCCGTAGAGAGACTTCAAGAACGACGCCATGAACTTCGGTGTGTTGGACCAGTAGTTATACGAGTCCCACTCGCTTGGCTTCGATGAAGTCGGCGTGGTGCGTTTATTGAAAGTCGCGAGGTCCGTGTCTGTCGGCTGTGGAATCTTGAGATAGCCGGGGAAGATGTCGAAGACGCCGCCCATGTCGGTGGCGCCCTGAATGTTCGAGTGTCCGCGCAGCGCATTCACCCCACCGCCCGCGCGTCCGACGTTTCCGAGAATTAATTGCAGAATCGCCGCCGTACGAATGATCTGCGTGCCGAAGGTGTGTTGCGTCCAGCCTACGGCGTAGATGATCGTTCCGGCTTTCTTCATGTTGCCGTCTTTGCGTATGGACGTGAAAAGTTCGGCGGCTTTCAGAAATTGATCTTGTGGAATTCCGGTGATGCGTTCGACCATCTCGGGCGTGTAGCGCGAGTACTGTTGTTTCAATAACTGGAACACCGAGCGTGGATGTTGCAGTGAAAGATCGTATGAGACGTTGGCCGGCAGCATCGGCGGCGGCTTCTGTCCGCCCTGGCCAGCGGCGCCGACTGGACCACCCGCCTGGTGTCCCTGGCCCATCGCATCCCCGCCCTTTTGCGGAGTCGAGGGCTGCGAACTAACCGGTTCAGACTTACGTTCGAAATTCGCGGCCGGCTGTTCACCCTGCTTTTTCTGCTCGCCGGCAGTTTCGCTTGATGATTTGCCGGAAGGAGTTGAAGGTGACGTCGGCGCCACTCCTGCGGTCGTAGATTGCGTCTTTGGTCCAACGTTGCCGCCCTCTTCATAATTCCAGGTGTCTTTGGCGTATGTGTGGCCATCGAAGCCGGAGAACAGGCCATCCTCAGGAAGCTTGAAACCCTCCTTAACTATGAAGGCAGCGTTTGTGTAATTGATCAGGTAGTCCTTCGCGATACGGTTGGTTTGGATCGCATAGTTGATCAGGCCGCCGAGGAAGGCGATGTCGGTGCCGGCACGAATTTGTAAGAAGAGATCTGCCTGCGTGGCCGTGCGTGTGAAGCGCGGATCGACGACGATCAGCTTCGCGTTGCGATGCAGCTTCGCTTCGACCGGCCATTTGAAGCCGCACGGGTGGTTCTCAGCCGGATTGCCACCCATGATCAACATCATGTCGGTGTTCTTGATGTCGATCCAGCCGTTGGTCATTGCGCCGCGTCCGAATGTGGGCCCCAAACTGGAGACCGTCGGACCGTGTCAAACCCGGGCCTGCGTTTCGAAGTAGCAGACCCCCATGCTGCGCATCGCCTTTACGGCAAGGAAATTCAGTTCATTCGTGTCAGTGCAGCCGCCGATCCAACCGATCGTTTCCAGGCGATTGACCGTGTGTCCGTCTTTGTCTTTATCGATGAACGTGGCGTCGCGCGTCTTCTTGGTCCAAACCGCAATCTCGTTGATAGCCTCGTCCCACGAGATGTCTTCCCAGTCGGTGCCGCCGGGGCGACGCACCTGCGGTTTCAGCAGGCGACGGTCGTTGACTATTTCCTGCTCCAGCGATGCGCCTTTTGGACACAAAGTGCCGCGATTGATCGGAGCATCGGGATCGCCTTCGACGTGTACGACCTGCGGTATTGCGTTTTTCGCTTTATCGCCAAGCGTGTGAATGATCACGCCGCAGCTCACGGAACAATAAGGACAAATACTGCGCGTCTCGCTGGTCCGGTCGATTTTCAGTCCCTGGGTTTGCGCGTACACCGGGGCGAGATTGAATCCGAATACACTAACACCTGCACCTCCGATCAACGTTGTCTTGATGAAGGTTCGTCTCGAGACTTCCATTAATAAGCCTCCACTGGTTTGTTTACGTTTCAGAAAAGGGGGGTTCGGCCCAAAAGGGTACCCAAACGTACCATATATGTGAGTTGTGTTAAGTAGTCGTGTCTGGGAGTTTACGTTTGTTTCACACCGCGTCAGATTCCGACCAGGTTCAATTCAATCTTGGTATAGCCGTGTTCGCGGGCCCATAGGTCCAGTGGCGCAGAGTAGATCTCGTCGACGAGGGGCACGGCGTGACCCAGACGAGTCAGATCTATTCCCTTGATGTAATGTTGGCACGTGTCGCACGCCTCGATCCGTACGTAATCGAACTCCGGTGAGTGAAAATAGCCGAGTTTTGCGGGTCGCTCTTCGCCGCAGTTCGCACAAACGACGCGTCGAAATTCCCACGCGCACAGACAAGTTGCGCACAGCAGGTCGCGATTTCCGGCTTCAGAGGTGCTTTCTTTGCTTTGCAGAAAGCTGACTTGCGGTTTGCCGCCACAAAATGGACATGTTTGTTCGCCGCCGGCGAGTTCGCGTCCGACGGGCGTAGTTCGCGTTTCGGCCATCCAAAGCGTGTAAGGTTGAAGGACCGACTTCGCGAAGAACTGCGTGTCAGAGGGATTGCGCCAGTAGTCGAGCAGCTCGTGGGCCATAACGTCGGGCTCTGCCATGAGCAGCACCTGTGCTTCGGAAGCGAGCGACTCTGGACCATTGTGTACGACACACTCCAACAATCCAGTCATCGAGGACTGAACTACCAGCAGATCGGTTGCCAGGTCACCGGACGGCAGCCAGTTTTTGCGACTACGAAACGATTCATAGATCTGTGCCTGCGCCCGAAGGAGCTGAGCATAAAACGCGAGCAACTCCCTCGCCCCACCCGCCTGGGCCGCCAGGTAATCCGCTCTCTCGATCTGTTTATCCCAAAATCCAGACATACTGCTGAATAATAGCCACAAAAAGGCGCAAAAGGCACAAAAAGACAGAAAGTGATTTAAATCATTATGAGCATTTTGTGCCTTTTTGTGGCTACAACGGTTTTAGCGACTTCGCCAATTGACGAGTCGCGGCCCGGATCTCTCTGGACGTGTATCCGGTGTAGCCGAGTCGCAACGCACCGCGCGCCGGCGGCTCGATGCAATATGCAGAGAGCGGCGTGACTTCCACGCCGCCCGCGAAAGCGCGTTGAGCTGCGGCTTCGTCGTCAACTCCTTCACGCAGCCAGCCCATTAAGTGCATTCCCGCATCGTTCACCTTCAGGTCGAGCAGTCCAGTCAATTCTTTTCGGGCCGCTCTCAATAAGACTTGCTGTCGCTCAGCGTACAGCTTTCGCATCTTTCTCAGATGCCGAGCAAAGTGGCCGGCAGTAATGAAGTCCGCAAGCACGGCTTGGTCCAAAGTCTGTGATTGATGTCCGCCGACAGAGCGCGCATGCACGAAAGCACTGACCAGATCAGGCGGTGCAATGATGTAGCCGATGCGAACCGAAGGAAACAAAACTTTGCTGAACGTTCCGACATAGATCACGCGTTGCTCCGTGTCGAGTCCCTGCAACGCAGCCAACGGTTGGCCCAGATAACGAAACTCGCTGTCGTAATCGTCTTCAACGATCCATGCGCCTGTCTTACCAGCGAATCGCAGTAGCTCGAGTCTACGGCTCAGCGACAGCGTCATTCCCAACGGATACTGGTGGGAAGGCGTTACGTAGATCAGCCGCGGATCTGCACACCGCTCGATGCCTGACGCCGGATTCAAGCCATCATCGTCGACAGGAACAGGAACTAACTGCGCACCCGCAGCTTTCAATGCTGCACGCGCACCCAGGAATCCCGGATCTTCGATCCAGGCTGCGTCGCCCGCTTCAAGAATCATACGCGCGATGATCTCCAACGCGTGCAGCGACCCGCAGGTGATGATTACCTGTTCCGGGATGCAGCGGACACCGCGTGTCGTCGATAGGTACGACGCGATCGCTTGTCGTAGCGGTAAGTAGCCGGCGGAGTCACCGTACGGAATCATCGCTCGACCAGATTCTTTCCATCGTTGCGCGAGTAGTCTTCCCCAGAGTTGATACGGGAACGCATCGAGCGCGGGTGTGCCCGTTCGAAAGGGTCGCGGAGGTCCAACGTAGTTTCCAGGACTCACTGACACGTTGGCGACGGCTTTTCCCCACGTTGAGAGCACGCGGCCGTTCCGGCGAGAGTGACGCCGAACCTCCTGCACGCGTTTGACGCGCAGCAGATCGTCGGGCAATTCTTTCGATACATACGTACCATCGCCGACGCGCCTCGTGAGATATCCTTCCGCATAAAGTTGATCGAACGCGTTCAGGACCGTGTTGCGCGCCAAAGAAAGTTCGCCGGCGAGCTCACGCGTCGAGGGTAATCGCGTGCCCGCGCTCAGGCGTCCGGAAAGAATCGACTCGCGCAACTGGTTATAAAGCTGACGGTGAAGGGCAGTCACCGATGACCGGTCCAACGCGGTGAACACGTTCGAGAGTGATGTAGCAATCTTCGCCATTTCGGCCAATCATAAATTGGTTCCTATGCGATGGCCAATAATGGAGCTTGCGAGTAAGCCAATGATCGATAAGCTAGGCCACAAAGGCACAAAGGCACAGAAGAGACCTGCGTGATCAAACTTTGCCCCACAACTAAACAAATTTTGCTTTCCGTGATGTTACTTGCGGTGAGCGTGCGCGCGACGGCGCAGAAACAAACATGCTTGCCGACAGGCGTCTGCCTCGATCCATCCGGCCAGTCTTTCGCTGTCGGAAACATGCCGCTGGCGATGGTGCTCTCACCCGAAGGCGATCGAGTAGTTGTCTCGCTCAACGGTTGGCGACAGCAAGGCCTGCAAGTGCTCGATCGTCACACCGGGGCCGTATTGCAAACAATCTCGCAACCCGGCGCGTTCCTCGGACTCGCTTTCTCAAATGATGGACAAACACTGTATGCGTCGGGCGGCAACGAAGACGTGATCTATGTCTACACGTGGCGCGACAAGCAAGCGACACTCAGCGACACGATTGTCCTCGCGTCGAAAGAGCCGAAGAAAGATGGCACGCGCTTCCCCGCGGGTATGGCGCTTTCGCACGATGGTAAGCGACTGTTCATCGCCGAGAACCTTGGAGATTCGCTGGCTGTTGTCGATCTCAACAGCAAACGCGTGGTCCAGCGGCTCCAAACGGATGCTTATCCTTACGCGGTCGTCGTCTCTCCGAATGACCAGGTTTATGTCTCTGCGTGGGGAGGAAACACGGTTTCGATCTTTGCGACGTCAGAAAGTGGTCTGCTCAAAGAACGGCAGAAGCTCGTCGTTGGACGACATCCTTCCGCGTTGCTGCTGAATCGCAGTGGCTCACGTTTGTTTGTGGCTTCAGCCAGCACCAACAGCATCGCAGTAGTCGACACCAGAGCGGGTCGTGTGCTGACGAACCTTCTGGATCCGCCCCCCGCTGGTCCAAACCAGGGAAGTACACCGAATGCTCTTGCAATTTCGCGTGACGGGTCGCGGCTCTTTGTCGCCGAAGCTGACAACAACGCGGTGGCCGTGTTTCAGCTTGTGACCAATCGAATGATCGGGAGAATCCCGGTCGAGTGGTATCCCAGCGCGCTCTTACTGACTGAACACTCTTTGCTCGTCCTGAATTCGAAGGGTAAAGGCACGCGCGCAAATCCACACTTCCCGACACCCGACGTTAAACTCGCTGACGATAGTCGCGATTACACGCTGGGCCAACTGAACGGCACGATCATAACGCTGCCGGCGAATGTGAGCTCACTCGAGCTGGTAAAGCTTACTGCCCAAGTCGCGCGCGCGAACAACTGGAATCGAAGACGAACGAGCAGCAACTATCCACCATTCAAACACGTCATCTACATCATCAAGGAGAATCGCACTTACGATCAGGTTCTCGGCGACTTACCGCACGGCGATGGTGATCCGTCGCTGGTATTCTTTCCGCGCGCCGTCTCGCCCAACCATCACGCGTTGGCGGAGCGGTTCGGATTGTTCGATCGATTCTTCTGCAATGCGGAAGTCAGCTCGCAGGGACATGTTTGGAGCACGGCCGCGTACGTCACTGACTATGGCGAGAAGACGATTCCCACGCTTTATGCATACAAGCGCAACCCAAACGATCGCGGCGACGTGGACGAACCGGCGTCCGGCTACATTTGGAACGCAGCGATCAAAAAAGGATTGAAGCTGCGCAATTACGGTGAGTTTGGCGAACCCGTTCCAAACAAGGATGAGCACGCGCCGGTGCGTTATCACGCGATCAAAGTGGCGCTCGATCGGTACACGAGTCCCGATTACCCGGCGTTCGACATGAAGATCGCGGACCAGGTTCGAATCGATGTGTGGCTGAAAGAATTTCAGCAGTATGTGCTCGATGGCAATCTGCCGGATCTGGAGATCATGCATCTTCCCGGCGATCACACGTCGGGCGGCCGTCCCGAAAGGCCGACGCCGAAGGCACACATGGCTGACAACGACCTTGCGCTCGGGCGTTTAGTGGAAGCCGTTTCCAACTCACGTTACTGGAAAGATACTGTGATCTTCGTGCTCGAGGATGACGCGCAGGATGGGCCGGACCACGTTGATTCGCATCGCTCAGTGCTGTTCGTGATCTCGGCGTACAACCGCGGCGGATTGATTCATCGCTTCGTCAACACGACCGGCGTTTTCGCGACGATGGAAGAAATCCTCGGCCTCGGAAAGCTCTCGCAGTTCGATTACTATGGCCGCCCCTTGCGTGAGATTTTTACGAACAAACCAGATCTGACTCCGTACGTGGCTGCAAAACCGCAGCAACGGCTTGACGAGTTGAACCCTGCACAGGGCCCGAGTGCGCAAGCATCTCTCGAACTGGATCTCGATCGAGTTGATGCGGCGGACGAGGACTCGTTTAATCGAATCCTGTGGAATTTGATTAAAGGCGCTGAGCCTTATCCCGGAACGAAACGCATGTCGTCTCTGGATCTCGTGCGCGAACACTAGTCGCATGAATATCAAAGTCAGAGTCGCGATCGAAACTGATGCACCGGCGCTCGCACGGTTTCGATATGAGCTGCGTTCGTCTGCAAAGCAGATGATTGAGAGCGACGCGGACTTCATCGAGCGTTGCACAGTGTGGATGCAAGAGCGACTTCGCGGAAATTCCTGGCTGTGTTGGATCGCTGAGTGCAACGAAACGCCGTGCGGGAATGTTTGGGCTCAACTGGTCGAGAAGATTCCTAACCCTGCGGCTGAAACGGAGTGCTTCGTTTACCTGACAAACTTCTACGTGCGCGAAGAATATCGCGGCAACGGAATCGGCACGCGACTACTCTCTGAAGTCCTCGCCTGGAGCAAAGCGAACAATGCGCACACGATCATTCTGTGGCCGCGCGAGCGAAGCAAGACGCTTTACGCGCGACACGGATTCGCAGCGGCGGACGATTTGATGCAGCTAGTTTGAGAGCAAGAATCGGAGTGTCACGCAGGACGTGTCGCTGCTATTCTGTTCGACATGTCGCATCCCCCTGCAACCATCTGGACTCAGATCTCCCACGATCTCGACGCGGAAGGTAACGCGATCATAAAGGGCTTGTTGTCGCCGGGTGAATGCGACCGCGTTCGTGCCCTTTACGAAAAGGAAGAGATCTTTCGCAGCCGCGTGGTGATGGAACGCCATGGTTTCGGACGTGGAGAGTACAAATATTTCCTCTATCCACTGCCTGATCTGATTGCGGAGCTGCGAACCTCGATCTATCCGCACCTCGTGCCCGTAGCGAATGTGTGGAACACAGCGATGGGAGTTGACAGTCGCTATCCGGCTCAGCACGCGGCGTACATCGAACGCTGCCATCAGGCCGGACAGGACAAACCGACACCACTACTTCTCAAGTACGGCGCGGGCGATTACAACTGCCTGCACCAGGACATTTACGGCGAGCTTGTTTTCCC
>DATDFT010000227.1:0-9578 GCA_036522475.1 Pyrinomonadaceae bacterium
ACCTTCAAACTATTCCGCACGAGATCCCACGCCGCCGCGTTTTGATTCAACTGCTTGTCTGGTCCAAATAGCGTCAGCACCACTACGTGCTGCCCGACCACCGCCCAGTAGATCTTCGACGCTCCCGTTTCCCCACCCAACGACGCACTGATCTTCACACCATCAGCCTTCACCCCACCAATCTCCGAACTGTCCGGCGCCTGCTGCGGCTTCGCACCCATTTGCACAAACTGGTTCGCCGTTGCATTGATGTAAGGATCGATGAATGCCTTCTTCGCGTCCGGCAACTTCTCCGGCGTGATCCGCCCTTTATGTACAAACACACTGATCTGCACGTCGCTATTCGCTTTCGCCAACGTGAGTTGCTGAGCATCGTCATTGACTCCCTCCTGCAAGTTCCAGTCGGCCGGGTAATCGAATGACAGACCATCCTTCGTGTACGTCTTCGGTGTCTGCACAAACGCAATCACGCACACGGCGATCGCCAACAGTGTCAATCTCATCTCGTCCCTCCCTGCAACTCTTCATTCAACAACTGCCACACGTTTCGCACGTGTTGCTCCGTCGTGCGAATGTTTCCGACCGACAACCGCAACGTGAGTTTGTCGTTCAAACGCGTGTGCGAGAGCAGCGCGCGCCCACTCGCATTCACGCGGTGCATGATTGTTTCGTTCAACGCGTCCAGCGACTCCACCGGCACTCCCTCCGGTTTCGCGCGGAAACAAACGAGCGCGAGCGGCACCGGCGCCATCAATTCCCAATCAGGCGATTCGTCAACCAACGAAGCAAACAGCCGCGCGATTCGACAGTGCTCGCGGATGCGGGCCGCTAAACCCTCGTGACCGAAGTAACGCATCACCATCCACAACTTCAACGCACGAAAACGACGCCCCAGTTGAATCCCGTAATCAGATCCGCTGCGAACCTTTTCCTGTTCGGGCGTGCGCAAATATTCAGGCACTAACGAAAACGCGCGCTTCAACAAATCCATGTGCCGGCAGTAGAGCACTGATAGATCGAACGGCGTGAAGAGCCACTTGTGTGGATTCGTCACGAGCGAGTCCGCGCGCTCGCAACCAGCGAGTATGTGTCTCAATTCTGGCACGACCGCTGCCGAACCCGCGTAAGCTGCATCGATGTGCAACCACATCGCGTGCTCTTCAACGATCGGAATAATCTTCTCCACCGGATCGATGCTCGAAGTCGAAGTAGTCCCAACCGTTGCGACGATGCAGAACGGAAGATAACCGTCGCGCTTGTCTTCGTTGATTGCGTCGGCAAGTGCGCCGGCGTCCATGCGAAACTGGGAATCAGTCGGAATCTTGCGCAGCCCACGCTGGCCCAGCCCGAGCGTGATCACTGCCTTCTCGATCGACGAATGCGCCTGCTCCGAAACATAGACGCGAAGCAGAGGCAGATCGGGACGGCCGCTCATCCCGTCTTCACGGATGCGCTTTTCGACACCTTCGCGCGCTGCCGCAATCGCATGCATGCTGGAAACCGACGCCGTGTCGTAGATGATTCCGGTCATGCCCGAATCGAGGTCCATCATTTGTCGCAGCCAGTCGAGCACCACTTCCTCGAGCTCAGTTGAAGCCGGCGACGTACGCCACAGCATCGACTTGTTGTCGAAAGCAGCGCTCAACAGCTCGCCCAGGATGCCCGGTCCGGACGTCGACGTCGCGAAGTAAGCGAAGAATGACGGATGACTCCAGTGTGTCAACGCCGGAGCAATCAAGCGGTCGACGTCGCCGAGGATGTTCTCCATCGATTCGCCGTGTTCGGGTGGTGCGGATGGGAGTTGCGCCTTCAAATCGCCCGGTTCCATGTTGGGAAGAACCGGAAGTTGATCGATGTTTTCGAAATAATCGGCAATCCAATCGATCAACTCATGGCCGAAACGACGAAACTCCGACTCCTTCATATCACCCAACTCGGGCGCGAGGTGGGGCTTGGGGCTATTCACGGCGCTCATCTTAGCGGATTGAAGCCGCGTCCGCACTCGACACTCGTCACGAAATCGCTATAATTCGCAGATTGACCCGAGATCCGCTCGTCAAATCCAATCGCCGTTTGTGAGGACCAAATGAAACGCACGCTATTCGCGCTTTTCCTGATTACTACTCTATTAATTGGCATTGCCTGTGAACGCCGCGGTAATGAAACGAATGGAGTCAGCACAGGCCAGGTTATCGTCGGCTATTACGGCGATCTTTCCGGTCGCACTTCCAGTTTCGGGCAATCGACGAAGAATGGCGTCGAGATGGCGGCCGACGAAATAAATAAGGCCGGTGGTATCAACGGGCGCACCGTGCAGATCATCACTGAAGATGATCAGGGCGAACCAAACAAAGCGGCGACCGTAGTTACCAAACTCATCAATCAGGACAAAGTCCAGGCCCTGCTCGGCGAAGTTGCATCGTCCAACAGTCTTGCTGCTGCTCCGAAAGCCCAGGAAGCAAAGGTGCCGATGATTTCACCGTCGTCAACGAATCCGGCGGTAACGCAAGTCGGTGATTACATCTTTCGCGTCTGCTTCATCGATCCCTTCCAGGGTGAGGTGATGGCCAAGTTTGCGGCCAACAACCTCAAAGCGAAACGCGCAGCAATTCTTTACGACTTCAATTCGGACTACAGCCGCGGGCTCTATCAGTTCTTCAAACGAAGTTTCACGAGTCTTGGCGGACAGATCGTATCGGAGCAATCCTACACTCAGGGCGATCGCGACTTTAGCGGACAGTTGACCGCTATTCGCGCCGCGAATCCGGATGTGATTTATGTACCGGGTTACTATGGTGAGGTCGGCGTGATCTCAAACCAAACAAAACAGCTTGGTATCAAAGCTCCTTTGCTTGGCGGTGATGGTTGGGATGCACCACAACTCTGGCAACTGGGCGGCGCCTCATTAAACGGCAACTACATTTCAAATCACTATTCGGTGGACGATCCATCGCCCGCAATTCAGAAATTCGTGGCGGACTACAAAGCTCGTTACAACGTTCTCCCTGACGCCCTCGCGGCACTCGGCTACGATTCGATGAAAGTACTGGCTGATGCTGTCAAGCGCGCCGGCTCCACTGAGAACGTCAAGCTGCGTGATGCGATTGCGCAAACCAAGGACTTCCCCGGGGTAACCGGCAAGATCTCCATCGATAAGGACCGCAATGCAGTGAAGCCGGCTGTCGTCCTGAAGCTTGAGAACTTAAAATTCGTTTACGAAACCACCATCTACCCCGAAGGCGCAACACCACCAGTGACCTCCGCATCGCCGGTCTCAGGCACGACGACCGCAGGTCCTGCGGGTGCAGCTCCAGCTAAGGCAGCCAGTCCAACAAATTAGGACAAACAGCCCACTATGGATACTTTCGTTCAGCAGTTAATTAATGGCCTTAATGTGGGCGCAATCTATGCCTTGATCGCTTTGGGCTACACGATGGTCTACGGCATTCTGCGCCTAATCAACTTTGCTCACGGCGACGTTTACATGGTGGGCGCATTTGCCGGTTACTTCATTGCCCTCAGTCTGGGTTTTGCGGCTGGGCCGTCACTGTTGTCCCTGACATTTATACTTATCGCTTCGATGATCATTGCGGCAATCGTCGGTATGGTCATCGAGCGTTTTGCTTACCGGCCAGTGCGAAAGTATTCGCGCATGACAACGCTGATCATGGCGATCGGCGTTTCGCTCTTAATCGAGAACCTGTTCGTCGCTCGCATCGGAGCTGCGCCGCGCGCGTTCCCGGATTTCCTCGGTTCGCAAAGTCAACTGCCCTACCATCTGTTTGGGAATGCAGCGATTTCAAAAGCGCAGATCATTATTTTCCTGGTGTCAATCGCGCTGATGGTGCTGTTGCAATGGATCGTCTACAAGACGAAGGTCGGCACAGCCATGCGGGCCGTTTCCTTCAATCTGAACTCCGCGAAACTAATGGGTATCAATACCGATGCCATCATTAGTTTGACGTTCGCGATTGGTTCGGCCCTGGCAGCTGCCGGCGGTGTGCTGACAGCACAGTACAATCCCAACATCGATCCGCTCATGGGCATTCTTACCGGCTTGAAAGCCTTTGTCGCCGCAGTGTTGGGTGGCATCGGGAACATTCCTGGCGCGGTCCTTGGTGGATTGCTGATTGGCGCTGCTGAAACGTTCGTCGTGGGCTATGGTAGTAACATTGGCATTGCCTCGACCTATCGTGACGCAGTTGCATTTGCGATCCTGATCCTGGTTCTCTTGCTGCGTCCGTCAGGTTTACTCGGGTCCACCGTGCAAGAGAAAGTCTGACAGTTTCCACCGGATGCCAACCTTCATAAAACGCATTCTCGGTTTAGTAATCGTCGTGGTGCTGCTCGTAGGCATGAATGCCTTCATGAGCCGCGAAGGACTCTTTGGATTTGGACTGCCGTATTACTACGCCGAGATCATCAATCTCACCGGTATCAGTATTATCCTGGCGACCTCTCTGAATCTGATAACCGGCTTTACGGGTCAATTCTCGATCGGGCACGCCGGCTTCATGGCTGTCGGGGCATATTCGTCTGTCTTCATGACGGTTTACTTCTCGGCAGGCCTTGAGCAATGGCTGACGGGGCTCGTGGGCGCGACTCTTGCGCAGTCGATAGTCTTTTTGGCGGTCATCATCTTTGGTGCATTGGTCGCGGCACTGGCCGGCCTGGTCGTCGGCATTCCGAGTTTGCGTTTACGCGGCGATTATTTAGCGATAGTGACGCTGGGATTCGCGGAGATCATTCGCATCATCATTCTCAACATCGATCGAGTCGGTGGCGCCACGGGCTTTCGCGGCCGCGTTCCCCCCTGGGACGGTCGGCCCATCATTCCGCAGTACGCAAACTTCATCTGGATTGGCGGCTTCGCAGTCCTCACGATCGTCGTCGTTTACAACATCGTCAGGTCCGACACCGGCCGTGCGTTAATCTCGATTCGCGAAGATGAGCTGGCCGCCGAGGCGATGGGAATACACACCACTCGCTATAAGGTAATGTCGTTCGTAATCAGCTCCGCATTCGCGGGCATTGCAGGAGCGTTATTTGGACACTTTCGACAGTTCCTGCACACGAACGATTTTCAGTTCATCCGTTCAATCGAAATCATCATCATGCTCGTGCTCGGTGGAATGGGATCGATAACCGGGGCGGTGCTCGGCGCGATCGTGATCACCATTCTGCCGGAACTACTGCGCAAACTGCCGGGCGATCTCTACAGTTACCGTCTGGTGATTTATTCAGCGCTGCTGATTGTGATCATGCTGACGCGACCACAGGGCGTGATGGGCGCGAAGGAATTTGGCTTGTCATGGCTCAAACGAGCACAGCGACGTCCCGAAGGTGACAAGCCAGCCGGCGAAAAAGGTGTCCCCATCGCACAGCAACCTGCAACTGCCGTTATGGACCAGGGTAAAGAAATTGAACAAGGTAAGGAACATGCCTGAAGCGACACCAAACACTCCTGCAAACGGTGACGATCCGCTGAGGTCGTGCAAGTGTACGATTCGTTTTGGCGGGCTGGTTGCGGTTAACGCACTCGACATGAGTGTACGGCAGGGCGAGATCTACGGCTTGATCGGTCCGAACGGCGCCGGCAAGACTACCATTTTCAATTTACTCACCGGCGTCTACGCTCCGACTTCAGGCGAACTTTTCTTTCAGGGTCAAAGAATTGACGGTCTGAAGCCCTACGAGATTTCACGTCGCGGCATCTCGCGAACCTTTCAGAACATTCGGCTCTTTCCCAGCATGTCGGTGCTGGAAAACGTGATGACTGCATGTCATCTGCACGCCAAACAGAATCTTTTCGACGCCGTTTTGCGCACTCCACGATTTGAGAGAGATGAGCGCCAGCATCGAGAGTTTGCAATGGAGTTGCTCGAGATCTTCGATCTGGCAAAAGTCTATGACGAAGGCGGAACGAGTTTACCCTACGGCAGTCAGCGACGGCTGGAGATCGTCCGCGCTCTAGCGACGAGGCCAAAGGTTCTCCTGCTTGATGAACCGGCCGCTGGCATGAATCCATCTGAACAAGAAGACCTCATGCAGTTGATCAAGCAGATACGCGATCGTTTCGGCCTGACGATCCTGCTCGTCGAACATAATATGAAAGTTGTCATGGGCGTTTGCGAACGAATCCAGGTGGTGGATTACGGAAAATCGATCGCACTTGGAATCCCTGAAGAGATCAAGAACAATCCGAAAGTGATCGAAGCGTATCTCGGAGACTAGTAGCCATCCTATGCTCACGCTTGAAAACGTCTCAGTAAACTATGGAGCCATTGAAGCGCTGACCGGCGTATCGATGCGCGTCGAGAAGGGTGAAGTTGTAACCCTTATCGGCGCAAACGGCGCGGGGAAAACCACGACCCTGCGAACAATCACCGGCCTGCTGCAACCACGCGCCGGTAAAGTCATCTTCGAAGACGAAGACATCAGCGGTAAAGCCACGCACAAGCTCGTCGCTCGCGGCATCTCGATGTCACCCGAAGGACGCGGCGTGTTTGCCAACCTCTCCGTTCGTGAAAACCTCCAGATGGGTGCATACCTGAAAAAGAATAAAACGGAGATCGCGGCCGACATGGAGCGTGCGTTCAAGATGTTTCCACGACTGCGGGAACGTGAATCGCAGAAGGCTGGAACACTCTCCGGCGGCGAGCAACAGATGCTCGCGATGGGACGCGCGCTGATGTCGAATCCGCGACTGCTGCTGCTCGACGAACCATCGCTCGGTCTCGCGCCGCTCGTGGTCCATACCATCTTCGAAGCCATCGACGAAATTAAGAGCAAGGGAACCACGATTCTCCTGGTCGAACAGAACGCCCACGCCGCGCTGGGCCATTCCGATCGCGCGTACGTTCTCGAAACCGGAAGAATAGTTATGGAAGGTCCATCAAAGGACCTGGCCAACGATCCCAGGATTAAAGAAGCGTATCTCGGTGAGTAGAGTCAACGACCCTTCCAGCGTTTTTTCCAGTTCACTCCGACGAGATCAGACTACTTACTACCTCCGCAGAATGCTGTTGCCGGCTGCTATCGTCCTGATGGCGCTCGTGTTTTCGTGTACTCGGCCGGCGGACGAAAACGCGTCTCCCGATCGAAGCACGATCAAGATTGGTTACTTCGGCGATCTGACTGGACCAACCTTCAACTTTGGCAGGTCTGCGATCAACGGCGTGCTGCTCGCGGCTGACGAGATCAATCAGGGCGGCGGTATCAATCATCGCCGGATCGACGTAGTCATCGAAGACGACAAGGGCAGTCCTGAAGAAGCCGCTCGACGCACCGCGAAGCTGATCGACAAAGACAAGGTCGTCGCGATCATCGCCGGCGGGACGTCAGCCAACAGTCGCGCCGCGGCACCACAAGCGCAATCGTCCCAGGTACCGTTCATATCGCCGTCTTCGACAGATCCGGCAGTGACGCAAACCGGTGATTACATCTTCCGCGCGTGCTTCGTCGACACGTTTCAAGGGGACGTGATGGCGAACTTTGCCATTAACACACTCAAGGCACAGAAGGCCGCGATTCTTTACGATTTCAACTCACCTTACGGGCGCGGATTGACTGAGTATTTCAAGGTCAGTTTCACGAAACTCGGCGGCAGGATCGTCAGCGAACAAACCTACGCGCAGGAGGACGCGGATTTTAAGGGACAGTTGAGCACGATTCGCTCCGCTGAGCCCGACGTGATCTACATCCCCGGTTACTACGGCGACGTGGCGTTGATCGCGAAGCAAGCGCGCATGATTGGTTTGACGCAACCGTTGCTCGGCGGGGATGGCTGGGACGCTCCGGAACTCTGGCAGTTGGGCGGCGACGCGTTGAACGGCTCATTCATCTCGACGCATTACTCCGTTGACGATCCATCGCCCGCCATTCAGGCGTTCGTCGAAACGTACAAGCAACGCTACGGAAATCTGCTGCCCGACGCCCACGCTGCTTTGGCTTATGACGCCGCGCGAATTCTCTTTGATGCGATTACAAGAGGCGGTGTGACTGACAGCGCAAAGCTGCGCGACGCGCTTGCGCAGACGAAGAACTTCCCCGGCGTGACCGGCATCATCAACATCGACGCCAATCGCAATGCCGTAAAGCCGGCAGTCGTTTTGAAGTTGATGGACTTGAAATTTATTTACCAGGAAACGATCCAGCCCGAGGCACTCAGACCCTCCGCGCCCGCCTCACCGAGCCCGACAAAGAAGAGCTAGCTGCCAGCGAGAGACTGGCGCGCCCGGGTGAGAGCTGATGCGACCGCTTCCGGAGCAGTGCCCCCCGCTTGTGACTTGGAATTCAGCGTTTGTTCGAGTGTGAGCGCACTGTGAACATCCTCAGCAAACAACGCGGAGACCTCACGCAACTCTGAGAGCGGTAACTGGTCTAACTCTTTTCCGAGCTCCATCGCTCGCATCACGACTTTACCGACAACTTCGTGCGCTTCGCGGAAAGGCATGCCCTTGCGCACCAGGTAATCAGCGAGCTCCGTCGCGTTCATGTAACTGTTGGATGCCGACGCGCGGGCGCGCTCTTTGTTCACCGAGATGTTTCTCAAAACCGTGGCACTCACTTTGAGACTGGCGGAAACAGTGTCATACGCATCGAACACGGCCTCTTTGTCTTCCTGCATGTCTTTGTTGTACGCGAGCGGCAGGCCTTTCAACGTGGTCAGCAGCGCCAGGAGATCGCCGAATACGCGTCCGGCTTTGCCACGCACGAGTTCCATCGAGTCGGGATTCTTCTTTTGCGGCATCAGGCTCGAGCCGGTCGCGATCGCGTCGCCGAGTTCGAACAATCCAAACTCAGTCGTGGCGTATAGGATAATGTCTTCGGCAAGTCGCGAGAGATGGACCATCAGCAACGAACACGCGCTCAGGAATTCGACACCGAAGTCGCGATCGCTGACTGCGTCGAGACTGTTGCGCGACACGGCGGCGAATCCGAGTGAACGCGCGAGTGCTTCGCGATCGATCGGAAAGGATGTGCCTGCGAGTGCGGCTGAGCCAAGCGGCATGACGTTCACTCGCGTGCGCGTTTCGCCGAAACGTTCGCGATCGCGCTCGAGCATTTCGAAATAAGCGAGACACCAATGCGCGAGCAGCACTGGTTGCGCTCGCTGGAGGTGCGTGTAACCGGGTATGACGACCTCACGATTACTTTCGGCGAAGTCGAGCAGTGCGATTTGCGTGTCCTTGATGACCGTGCTGAGATCGTCGATCGCGTCGCGAAGCCAGAGCCGAAAGTCCGTCGCGACCTGGTCATTGCGACTGCGTCCCGTGTGCAGTTTGCGACCCAAATCATCAGTCATCTCAATCAGTCGCGCCTCAACAAACGAGTGTACGTCTTCTGCCGATCCATCGTTGAAGTCTGCGTTTCCCTTTTTCAGGATCTCCGCGAGCGCACCGCGGATCTGATTTCCTTCGTCAGCCGTGAGCACCCCGGCGCCAACCAGCGCTTTGCAATACGCAATGCTCGCCGTCACGTCGGCTTCGAACAACCTCCGGTCAAAGCGAAAGGAGTTATTGAACTCGGCGAAACCCGGATCAGTTTTCCCCGAAAATCTCCCACCCCAAAGTTTC
>DATDFT010000228.1:0-3583 GCA_036522475.1 Pyrinomonadaceae bacterium
TGTAAATCCTGTCTATGAGAGTTATCGCCTCAATCCTGCTCGGCATTTTTTGGACCATCACAACTCTGGCCCAGGACCAGCAGGCGCGTCTCGACACGCTGCGCGCCGAAGGATACGAAGCGCTCTACAATCTCGACTACGGCACCGCGCGCAATCGTTTCCAAAAGATGGTCGAGCTCGCTCCTGATAACCCCGCGGGACCTCAGTGCATGGCATCGAGCCTCTGGCTCCAGCAGTTGAACCAATCGTGGCAGCTCAAGTCCACGCTCTACAGCACCGGCGCTTACACCGAAGGCAAGGCGCAGGTCGATCGCAAGCAGGCAGACGAATTTCGCAAGTGGGTTCGTCGTGCAAAACAACTCGCACAGGCACGGCTGCGAAAAGATCCGCATGACGTCGAAGCGCTTTACTTTCTCGGTGCGTCGGAAGGAGTCGAAGCGTCGTGGGCCGCGGGAGTCGAACGAAAGTTCATGGCCGCATTTCGTGCCGGCACTGACTCGGTGGACCATCACCGCGAAGTGCTGAAGCTCGCGCCGAATTTTCACGACGCCGAACTGACGATCGGGTTGATGAACTACATCGTCGGCTCGCTGCCGCTGCCTACTAAGATGCTGGTCGCAACGATGGGCGTGCGCGGTTCGAGGAAGCGTGGACTCGAGATGCTCGAACGCGTTGCTACGGAAGGCAAGTGGGCGCGCGATGTCGCGCGTGTGTTGCTCGTCGATCTCTACAAACGCGAGAAGCGCTTTGAAGATGCCGCTCAGATGGCGCGTGATTTAGCCGCGAAATATCCGCGCAATTATCTCTTCAAGCTTCAGGTCGCGGATGCGTTGACCTCACAGATTGTCGCGTTGCGTAAGGCGAAGAAGCCCGTTATCGCCGCAGAGAAAGAGGTGCAGGACATTTTCGCGTCGCTATCGCATGACAAAACCCTCGACACCCCAACACGTGAACTCGTAAACGTACGTTGGAACATTGCCCGCAAGGAATTACAATAACCTTCCGCGACATGACTGATCATCATAGTGAAGAACTGCTCGGCCTGCTGGACCGAATCAAGAAGTTCGTGCGCGATGAGGTTTATCCGCTCGAAGCCGAGTTTCTGCGCAAGCCGTTTCGCGAGTTAACGCCGTTGCTTCGAGAGAAGCGCGAGAAGGTCAAGTCAATGGGGCTGTGGGCGCCACACTTGCCTGTGGAATACGGCGGCGTCGGACTCACGCTCTCGGAGTTTGCACTCGTCAGCGAAGAGCTCGGGCGCACACCAATCGGTCACTACCTTTTTAACTGCCAGGCACCGGACATCGGGAACATGGAAATCCTGATGAACCACGGCACCCCCGAACAAAAAGAGAAATACTTCGAGCCACTCGCGCGCGGCGACGTGCGCAGTTGTTTTTCGATGACCGAGCCCGAACATCCAGGCTCGAATCCCACCTGGATGAGCACCACGGCCGTCAAAGACGGCAACGATTACGTGATCAATGGTCACAAGTGGTTCACGTCATCGGCGGAAGGCGCGAGCTTCGCGATCGTGATGGCGATTACCGATGGCGAAGCAACGAATCGTTACAAGCGCGCGAGCCAGATAATCGTGCCGATACCGACGCCCGGATTCCAGCTCGTGCGCAACATCAGCGTGATGGGCGACGAGGGCAGCGACTACGCGAGTCATGCGGAAGTCAGATATGAAAACTGTCGCGTCCCGCAGAGCAACCTGCTTGGAAGGGAAGGCGCGGGCTTCATGATCGCGCAGCAACGACTTGGACCAGGAAGAATCCATCACTGCATGCGCTGGGTCGGAATCTGTGAACGAGCGTTTGATCTGATGTGCAGCTACGCCGTGCGCCGCGAGGTCTCGCCGGGAGTTTTGCTGGCGAGCCGGCAGAACGTGCAGGAGTGGATTGCGGAGAGTCGTGCTGAGATCGATGCGGCGCGGTTACTTGTCTTGTGGACGGCTCGCGAGATCGATCACCAGGGCGCGGAGTCAGTGAGAGAAGACATTTCAATGATCAAGTTTTTCGTGGCGGGCATTCTTCAAAAGGTGTTGGACCGCGCGATTCAGGTGCACGGTGCGCTCGGGCTGACGGACGCAACAGTGCTGTCGTACTGGTACCGGCACGAGCGCGGGGCGCGTATCTACGACGGACCGGATGAAGTACACAAGATGGTCGTCGCGCGCAGCGTGTTGCGAAAGTATGGTAGACAGGACGAATCCTGAAAATCTTGTAAATCATGTCTAACCTTGACCGCTCGTCTCCTGTGCGAGCGGGTGAAGAATTACCCATCGAAATCCTCTCTCGTTATCTTTCTCCCCGTCTGACTGAACTGCATGGACCGCTGAACATCGAACAGTTCCCGGCGGGTTTTTCGAATCTCACTTACCTGTTGCGTTTCGAGAATCGCGAGCTGGTGCTGCGCCGGCCGCCAATCGGCGCGAAGATCAAGACGGCGCACGACATGAGTCGCGAGTATCGCATCCTCTCGCACCTGTATCCAGTTTACAAAAAGGTTCCGAGGCCGCTTTTGTTTTGCGAAGACGAATCGATCCTCGGCGCGCCTTTTTACGTGATGGAGCGCGTCAACGGAATCATTCTTCGCGCTAAACCGCCCGCTGAGATCGATCTCTCGCCCGCGCTGATGCGAACACTCTCCGAAGCATTCATCGAAAGCTTGGCGGAGATTCACGAGATTGACTACGAGGCTGCAGGACTCGGCGAGTTGGGATCGCCGCAGGGCTACGTGAAGCGCCAGGTTGAAGGTTGGACCAGACGTTATTACAACGCACGCACAGATGATGTGCCGGCGATTGAGCGTCTCGCTGAATGGCTGGAGCAAAATCAGCCTGCTGATTCGGTTAAAGCCGCGCTGATTCATAACGATTACAAGTACGACAATCTCGTGCTCGCGCCTGACGATCTGGGTCGCGTGGTGGCGGTGCTCGATTGGGAGATGGCGACGACCGGCGATCCGCTGATGGATTTTGGCACAAGTCTCGGTTACTGGGTTGAAGCGGAGGATCCGGAAGAGTGGCAGCGATATGGGTTTGGGTTGACGGCGCTCACAGGCAGCTTGAGGCGGACGGAGTTGTTGGAGATTTACTCGCGACGAACGGGGCGCGAGATTGGTGAGCCGGTATTTTACTTTGCGTATGGCTTGTTGAAGATCGCGGTGATCGTGCAGCAGATCTATTTTCGATATCAGAAGGGACTGACGCGCGACCCGCGGTTTGCGCAACTCGGCGGGCTTGTGGGGGCGTGTGGAGAGTTGGCCCAGCGCGCGATTGAGCGAAGGCGCATTGATGCGCTCGGCTGAAACCTACTTCAGCAACTCCTGAGTTCCTAATTTAAATCGAAACAGTGCTACCGAGATTGCCAGTCGACCATCATCGACGAAGTGCATGAACGCGGGGACGACGCGTCCCTCGTAGGCGGAGATACTGCTGCAGTCACCGAAAAACGTTCGCGAGTTCGCGGCTAAGGGTTGCTGATCGATCTTGTAATTCACAAACGTTCGACCACCATCAACGCTGCGCGCTAAAGTCAATCGTGTTTGCGTGCCCGTCGTGTCGCGTCGATCGTAGAAG
>DATDFT010000229.1:0-4009 GCA_036522475.1 Pyrinomonadaceae bacterium
GAGGGTGTTCACGAAGAACCCGATCAGCCCTTCCACTTCCGAACGCGTTCGATTCGCTACCGGACTCCCAATCACTACGTCGCGCTGATTGCTGTAGCGCGCGAGCAGCAACTGCCACGCACCGAGCAACGTCATGAACAACGTCACTCCTTCGCGTTGGCTGCACTGCTTCAACTCGGCTGTCAAGTCCGCGGATAATTGAAAGGACAGATGCGCTCCGCGATGCCTCTGCTGCATTGGCCTTGGATGATCGGTCGGTAGCTCCAGCACTGCCGGTGCTCCCACCAACTGTTCACGCCAGTAGCCCAGTTGCTCTTCCAGCACTTCACCCTGTAGCCACTGTCGTTGCCATACTGCATAATCCGCATACTGAATCGGCAACTCCGCCAGTGGCGACTCTTCACCGCTCGCATACGCTGCATACAGCGCGCTCACTTCGCGCGTCAGAATCTCCATGGACCAGCCGTCCGTGACGATATGGTGCAAGGTAAACAGCAGCACATGCTCTTCCGCTCCCAGCCGCACCAACCGCGCTCGCCACACCGGACCCTGTCGCAGATCGAATGGCTGCTGTGTTTCTCTCGCGATCAGTTGTCTTGTCTCTGCTTCCCTCTGCTCACTCGGCAAGTCACTCAAATCAAACACCGCCAGCTTGCTCGGCTTGAACGCTTGCACCACTTGCTGCGGACGCTCCTCACCGGCCACGAAGACCGTCCGCAAGATCGCATGACGTCGCACCACCTCATTGAGGCTCTGTTCCAGCGCGCGGACGTTCAACTCGCCACTCAGCCGCAGTGCTGTCGGCATGTTGTAAGTCGAAGTCCCGGGCTCCATCTGGTCCAGGAACCACATCCGCTGCTGCGCAAAAGAAAGCGGGTAATACTTCGGCCGCTGTGCCTTCTTACGAAGCAATTCGGCCAGCAGTAGACGCTTTCCTTCCGCAGTCAGCGCATTATTACTCGTCAAGTGAGTACTCATATTCCCTCACCAACAGGTGCTGTTTTGTCGACGTGATGTGCGGGTTTAGAAGTTGAAGCGAACCACCAGGCTGATGCGGCGATTGCTCGTCGCATTTCCAAAGGAGCCTTCGGAACTGGTTTGGTTCGATTGACCGAAAAGATTTGAACTCAGGTTGCCGATAGGCTGGCCTGGGTTAGTGTGATTGAAGAGGTTCTGAATTGAAATTGCCGCGGATAACTTGTACGGCTTTTCCGATGCAGGACCATGTCCATTAGTTTTCGGTGCGGTCCCGAAGGCAAACGTTTTTTCAATCCGCAAATTAAAGCCGGCAAAGCCCGGCCCGTTACCGAAATTCCGTGGAATCATCGGCTCTCCCGGTGCTGGGTTGAGATTGAAAGCGCCAAAGCGCGTCACCACTACATCGGGACCGTTGAGATTCGTTGCAAAGGACGGACGATCGGTGAAATATGAGTCGCCGTTGTTGTCACGTCCAGTCGTGATGTTGAAAGGCGCTCCCGATCTGATGACGATGAAAGGACTCAACACGAGCTTCCAGGGCGCGTTAATGGTACCGCCGAACACAAAACGATGGCGGATATCCAGCGAAGACCGGCCATACTCATCGCGCAGATCGTAAGAGTTGGCAGGAAAACTCCCCGAGCCGTCGGTGTCACTATCGGCTTTGTTGAATGAATAGATCGTGTAGAAAGAGATGTGATTGTTGAAACGGTTCGACACGTTCACGACGAATTGCCGTTGATTGAACACTCCGTTCGACTCGTACTGGACGATGTCTCCGCTATTAGAATCAGGCCTCACTAACTGGCCCGCTTCATTCGTGAAGGGAGCGTTGATGTTTCGCGAACGGAGAAGGTGAAGCGTTTTCGTGTTGACGAAACTCAGCGACAGCGTCGTCTTGTACGGCAGTTGTCGCTCAACACTGATAGCCGACTGAATCGTATAAGGCGAGCGCAGCTGATCTGACATGCGAAAGATTGTTTGCGGAACCGCAAAGTTTGTTAGCGTGTCGATCGCAGGCACGTTAGGGAACTGATTCAGAACCGTCGGGTCAGTGACTGAGAATAGCTGTTGATTCGTTCCGTTGAAGCGATTGGCCTGGAGAGTAAGGGATTCACTGATGCGGTCATAGAAAATCCCGAAGCCGCCGCGCACGACGGTCTTGGCCGCTTCCTTACCTTTGGTAGGAGGAGACCAGGCGAAAGACACTCGCGGCGCATAATCCATTTTACCGTTGATGTTATTCTGCGATTCGAATCGCATTCCGGCACTAAGCAACAAGTTCGGCCGCACACGCCAGTCATCCTGCACGAAAAATCCCGCATCGATGCGCGAGACGGTCGCCTCCGGATTACCACCAGCGATGGTGAGTTGAGTGGCGCCTCCACCAAACGCGCGGATATCTTCAGGAGAGAGGTGCGCCTGCTGAAAAACCAGGGTGCGCCGGTAACGTTCGATACTCGTAATTAGTTCGTTGATCGGCTGCCCGTTTGCGTCCAACACTAGTTGATTGTTGGCGTCCAGCCGCGGAGCGAGTCCTCCGGCAAAGATATAAGTTCCGCCAAAATTATTTAACGAAACGTTTTGAACCTTCACTCCGCGCAGGCGCACGCCGGCGCGCATAACATGGGCGCCGAGTGTGGCGGTTGTGTAGTTGTGAACCTCCCACCGGTCTTCGTTATAAAACGAGTTGCCCACTTGCGCGCCGCCGCCATAGAAAGCGTCGAGCACTTTGATCGCCGGCGAATCGTTGCTGTCCTTCAGCTCCCTGTGGCTGTGCATATATTGGAAACGCGATTCGTTGACGATCTTCGAATTAATCACACTTGTTTCCGTCACTCGGAAGACTTGATCTGTGTGACTAAGATCGTAGGCGCGCGAATTGAGGTAAAAGTCGCCGATGCCGATGTGTCTCCAACGCGTTGGCATATATCTGTAGTTAAACGTGAATGTGTGGTTCTCTCGTAGTTTGTAGTCAGCGGTAAAACTGGAGAACATCTCGTGCTTGGGCGCCTCGACAACCTCGCTGAATGGAGTAATCCTGAATGCGGGATCGAGAACAGTAGCGTTGATAATCCCGTTATCAACGATGTCGCGCCATTGCACCGCCGCAAAGAAGGTGGCCTTGTTGTGGATGAGAGGCCCGCTGACGCTGCCGTAGTAATACTGCGCCTTATAAGGAGCTCGTTGCGCTGCAAACGGATTTCGCGAGTTGAAGCGGTCACTGTTGTAATAAAACTCGCCCAGCCCGTGAAACTGTTCGCTGCCAGGCCTCGTCGTGATCTCGATGCGCCCGAATCCCAATCGATCAAACTCGGACGAGAAGGGATTGAGATTGATGCGCACTTCCTTGATCGTTTGCTTGGGAGGCAAACGACCGTGGTCTGTGAAACCATCGACGTAAACCTGAGTGCCGTTTGGACCAGCCGATGGACCAGCCATGGCCTGCAAAGCGGCGAGTAGCCCATCCGGATCATCGGGTAGCGAGTCAAGATCTTTGCCTTTCAGTACGATGCCCGTGCCGTTGTTGTCAGCGTCCGTATTTACGGCGGACTCCTGATTGACGGTCACTTTCTGGGCTTCAATCGTTACTTGAAGAGTGACGTTGAGCTCCTGAAAATGTCCGGCGCGGACATCGACTTGACTCTCAAACTTAGCAAAGCCGTTTGACTGAACTCGAATGGTATATTTGTCCGGTTCCAGACCACTGAGTGTATACATCCCTTCACCGTTCGTATCGGCAGTACGCTCGACACCAGCAGAGTTGATAGCAGTGACCGTGGCCTGGGTAATTAGTCCGCCCAACTCATCGCTCACTCGTCCCTTGATTCCGCCGGTCTGCTTTTGCGCATACACCGGCGTAACGAGGAGGAGTAGAGTGATGAGGAAGAGCAAAACTAATTGAAATGATTTCTTAGACCAACGCATGATCGTAGCCTCCTATTTCGGAATAAATGGTTTGTACTTCGGCACACCGGCTCGACGTCGCGGCTTCGCCGCCTGATGTGAGGCGGGGCTCAGCCTCGCCGTT
>DATDFT010000230.1:0-6234 GCA_036522475.1 Pyrinomonadaceae bacterium
CGACGCTCATACTCTCATCTCCTGAAATCTTACTTGGATGATTGTAGGGGCGGCCCTCCGTGGCCGCCCCTACAATTAATTTGACGCTGCCAAGTCTCGCCGCTTCTCGAGCACGGAGCGTGCAATCGCAAGCGTCGCGACCGCGCGTGGTGCTTCGCCGGTAAACGTTTTCGCGAGCTGAATCGCTCGCATCAGGTCGGCACGTGCAAGATGCCTGAAAACGGCGATCAAGTCAAAATCCTCGGCGTTACTTTGGTTCATGACCACCATGAACTTCGTTTGCAGCCGTGAAGAGATGCGGCTGTCTTCGCCGGTGTAATCTTCAGCGCCATTCGCCGCCTTCACTACCTCGCCAAGAATCTCCCACGCCCGCACGCGATCGATGTCACCGAAGCCGACCGCGACAGCCGTGAGCGCACGCGCACGATCCGGATCGCTTCCGCTGATTCGACGGCTCTCCGCGAGAGCTTGCTCGAGCATGTCTGTCGCACGCGAACGCTCTGAGGCAACAACGAGTTTCGCTGCGGTCGTCAGTGCCCAAACTTTCTGAATACTTGTCAGATCTCCGGTTTTGACCAAGCGCATGATCTCGGTGAGATCCTTGTTTCGAACCGCGAGTTGTGTAGCTTCAAAGTTAGTGTAGGCTTTGACACTTTTGCGCATCTCGGTGTTTTCGATCTTATCGACGAGATCTTTTGCGCGCGGATCACCGTCCTCGGTAAGCGAGACGGCATAGTCGGCGTAAATCGCATCACGATCTTCCGACCTCGTCGCATGATCCAGACGTTCCTGCATGCGTTGGTAGGGATCGCCCTCGGACGACTCAGGCAGAATACCGGTGTTAACTGCACGATTCTCGCCTTGCTGAAGACCGGCAGGCACATAAGACGCAAGCGCTGTCATCTGCGTGCGTAAACCTGGAGCGAGATCGGCTGCGTACTGCTCGAACAGCGGCAACAGTCGTTTGATGATCAGATATTTGCCTGATTGTCCCGAGCTAGTGTGATCCTGATCCGGCGCCGGCAGCGGCTGCATTAGTATTTGATAAGCGACTTTGAAAAAGCTGGTGCGCAAGTTCGGATCGATGTCGGCAGGCGGCGGTGTTGGACCGCGGCCTCGATTTTGATTCGAGCCACCGTCACGTTCGAACGTCACATATAAAAATGGCGTGAAGAGATACGACGACAAGCCGGAAATCGTGTTAGCGTCGGAGTTCGGATCACTCACTACGCGCGCGAGCAGCGTTGTGTAAGCGGAATCGGCAAGCTGCGCATTCTTCTCGCGTAGCGCGGAGAGAAAGAAGATGACATCGACGTTCACGCTGTCGAGTGCAGGACCGGCGAACTCAAGTGCGCGTTGGATCTCGCCGTCTTCGACCAGCCTGCGCGCTAGTTGGAGACGCGCGGATGCGCCCACACGCGTGCCGGAATTGTTCAGCCGTTGATCGGTTGCTGCTTCCGAGCGTTCCTTTTCTGTTGCTTCATCGAGCGCCTTGAGAAACTCCTCTCCGAGTTTTCGATCTCGTTTTGCGACCAGGCGCAACACTTCGCTGCGCAAACTCGGCCCACCGCGGACGACCATGGGCTCACCCTGACTTTGTTGTCGTCGCATCTCCTCGGCGCGTTTCTTTGCCATTTCGGCGTCGACCGTCTCCGCCGCTTCCCACGCGCGTCGGAACAGTTCGCGGGCACGTTCGGGATCGGTGTCCCAGAGGACATCGGCGGCACGTGCCTGCACCCGTGCGCGGCGTGTTTGATCCTTGAAGCTGCGCGCCTCGTCGGCAAGCGTAGTGACGAGGGAGATCGCGACGGTGCGTTGTTGCGCGGCCTCAGCGTCCACTTCTTCGGGGTTCATCTTGGCTTTTTTAGTTTGGCTGGTGGCGGAGACGCTCAGGCAAAGACTCAACGCGAGTGTGGTGACGGCTAGACGCATAGAACACTCCTTGTTGGACGGAAACGCGGATGGACAAAGACGACCTTTTCACGTCCGACGTGAGGTTCGGTTCCATTATTTAGCCGCGAAAATCTGCGGCTAAATTCTTAAACAGCAACCACCTCTAACTCAGGATCGACTTCCTGTTTCAACATACTCTCGATCGCCATCAGCGTGCCGGTGAGGGAGCTGGGGCAACTGCCGCAGGCGCCCTGGTAGCGAATGCTCAAGGTGTGATCGCTCAGGCCCAGGATCTCGAGATAGCCGCCGTCGCCCATCAAGGCCGGCCTGACTTTCTCATCCAGAATCTCGTTAATCTTCAACAAGCGCGGGTCGTCGTTCGCCAGTGCCGCAATTGGACCACCAACAGCCGCCGCCGCTGCTGCCGCGCCGTTCACAGCTTCCGCGGCACGAATCGGTACCGCGAGCGCCGGTAAAAGTTCGTCCCAGTCACCCTCGTCGTCCTTCTCGACCGTGATCATCTTGTCCATGTAAAAAACAGAGACCACGTGACCAATATCAAACAACGACTTCGCCAACGTATCATTCTCCGCCAAGTCCGCTGAACCGTACTGGCGCGCAACGCCGTTGCTGACCGCCTCGCGCAAAATAAATTTCACCGCATTCGGGTTTGGCGTCTCTTCAATATCACTAATCTTCGGCATCAAAAACTCCTTCTTTGCGGTCACATTATAGCGCTTTTGCTGCGCGCGAGCAGTCGCCCGAACCCTGCCATGGAAAACGCCTATCAGCCAGCTAAATCTTTCTTATATAAAAGCCGCTCGGGCGTTGCAGTAATCGTTGCTAAAAACTAAAAGCGGGCATATACTCCCGCCCTCACTTGCCCCCCCTCTCAGAAGGTGAGTCAAGTTGAGATGAGGCAGGCGATAGCGAGGGTCGCCTGCCTCAACCTTTTTTGAGGGTTGAACTTCGGACGTTGTGCTTGTTACTTTGAGAGCGCAATGAACATCGGCATAACGGTTTACTCGTCTTACGGCGGCAGTGGCATCGTTGGTTCCGAGCTCGGCAAGGAGCTTGCTGCTCGCGGGCACACGGTCCACTTCATCGCGTCATCGCTTCCGACGAGGCTGACCGAGCTCAACGAGCACGTACGCTTTCACGAAGTCGAGATGATGTCGTACCCGCTGTTCGAGCACCAGCCTTACACACTCGCACTCGCGACCAAGATGGCCACGGTTGCCGAGGAAGAGAATCTCGATCTGCTCCACGTCCATTACGCGATTCCACATTCGATCAGCGCGATTCTCGCGCGCGAGTCGCTTAAGCCACGACGGCGTTTGCCCGTCGTGACCACTCTGCACGGCACCGACATCACACTCGTCGGCGCAGATCGATCGTATCTACCCATCACGCGTTATGGAATCGTGCAGTCTGACGGCGTCACTGCCATCTCGCATTTTCTGAAAGATGCAACGCGCGAGATATTTCATTACGATGACATACGGGTGATTCCAAACTTCGTTTGCCAGTACGACTACAAGCGACTCGAAGTCGACAGACTGCGCGAGTCGCTGGCGCCACACAACGAGCGGTTGCTGGTCCATGTCTCAAACTTCCGGCCGGTAAAACGCCCGGTTGACTGCGTCGAGATACTAGCGCGCGTTTTGAAGAAGGGCGTGAAGACGCGTTTGGTGATGGTTGGCGACGGCAGCGAACGAACCAACGCCGAACATCGCGCACGTTGTCTCGGAATTATTGAGCAGTGTACGTTTGTCGGAAAGCAGCCGCGCATCGTCGACTATCTTTCGGCGTCAGATGTGCTGCTGTTACCGTCTGAACAGGAGTCGTTTGGACTGGCGGCGTTGGAAGCGATGGCTTGTGAAGTGCCGGTGATCGCTTCGCACGTCGGCGGTCTTCCGGAAGTGGTGACTGACGGCGAAACGGGATACATGAGTCCGGTCGGCGACGTCGACAAGATGGCGACGGACGCGGCGCGTCTGTTAACTGACGACAAGCTGCGACGCGAGATGGGCCAGCGTGCGCGCGATTCCGCGATTACGCGGTATCGCACAGACGTCGTCATTCCTCAGTACATTGAATTCTACGAACAAGTGATTGCGAAACGGTCCGTGTAATCCGTGGCTAACATGTCTTCTCTGATTGTTGGCACAGCAGGTCACATCGATCACGGGAAGAGTGCCCTCGTGCGCGCTCTGACCGGCACTGATCCGGATCGCCTGCCCGAGGAGAAACGTCGCGGCATAACTATCGATCTCGGTTTTGCCGATCTCGAGCTCGACGATCTTCGCATCGGTTTCGTTGACGTACCTGGTCACGAACGTTTCATCAAAAATATGCTGGCGGGCGCGCATGGCATCGACTTGCTTGCACTCGTGATCGCGGCTGATGAAGGCGTGATGCCGCAGACTCGCGAGCACTTCGACATCTGTCGCTTGCTCGGAGTTCGCAATGGTCTCGTCGTGATCACAAAGAGCGATCTCGTTGACGAAGAGATGCTCGTGCTGGTTGAAGACGAAGCGCGAGAACTGGTTGCGGGATCGTTTCTCGAGAACGCGCCGATACTCGCCGTGAGTTCGCGTACAGGCACGGGGTTGGACCAGTTGAAAGCGCGGCTCAACGAGTTGGGCAAGAGTGTGCCGGCGCGATCTCAGGATTTCGTTACGCGCTTGCCGATCGATCGTGCGTTTTCGATGAAAGGGTTTGGCGCGGTTGTTACCGGCACGCTGGTTTCGGGAAAGATCAAGGAGGGTGACGAACTGGAATTGCTGCCGTCGCAAATCAACGTGAGAGTGCGCGGCTTGCAGGTGCACAACAAGTCGGTGACGGAAGCACAAGCCGGGCAGCGCACTGCGGTGAACCTCGCGGGTGTTGACACCACGCAGATTGAGCGTGGGATGGTGCTCGCGCCTGCCGGTCGTTTGCGGCCGACGCAGGTTGTAAACGTTTGGGTCGACGTATTGCCCGGCGCTTCGCGTGCGGTACGTTCGCGCTCGCGGGTCCGGTTTCATATCGGCGCGGCGGAAGTGTTAGGACGCGTGAGAGTACTGGATGGATCATCGCAGATCACTGCGGGCAACAGCGGCTTGGCGCAGTTGCGGCTGGAAGCGCCGGTGGTCGCGGTGCATGGCGATCGGTTCATCTTGCGAACGTATTCGCCGGCCGAGACGATTGCGGGCGGCGTGATTCTCGATCCGTTTGCAATTCGACACCGTGCTCGAGACCTTGCGCGTGCCCGAGAAGTACTTCGGTTGTTGAGGAGTGAGGAACGGACCGCGAGGTTTACCGGTTTTGTGCGTGCCGCGGGTGATCGCGGCTTACGGCTCGCCGATTTGGCGGCGGCGACAGGTTGGACCAACGAAGTGCTCCATGCAGTCGCGTCTGAGGTAAAGGCGCAAGGCGCAGCGATTGAGACTGGCGGTGTTTACCTCGCACGGGAGAGTTTCGATCGTTTCGCTGGCGCCGTTGTTGTCGAGTTGGAACAGCATCACAAACGCGAGCCACTCGCGCGTGGCATGTTGCGTGAGACGTTGCGCGAGAAAGTCTTTGCGCGTTCTTTCCCGGAGGTGTTTGCGGGAGTGATCGCGAGACTTGAAGCGGACGGCAAAGTCGCGCCTGAGAAAGACATCGTGCGTTTGAGTAAGCACAGCGTCGGTTTATCTGAGCAGGACATCGCACTGAGTAAGCGCATCGAAGAGATTTATCTCGCGGCGGGCGTCGAGGCGCCGTCACTTGATGATGCGATGACGAAAGCGAACGTACCCACCGCGCAACGCGGCCAGGCCCGCAAACTGCTGCAACTCTTGATCGATGAGAAAAAACTGGTGCGTATCCAGGGCGAGATGTTCATGCATTCCAAGGTAATCGCCGATCTAAAAGCGAAGCTGCACACTTTTGGTTCCCAGCATGAACCCGATCGCCTGATCGACGTCCCTGCGTTCAAAGACCTCGCGGGCGTCTCACGGAAGTACGCGATCCCCCTCCTCGAATACTTCGACCGCGAACAAGTCACCCGCCGTGCCGGTGACAAGCGCCTGATTTTGAAACCGCGTTAGATGTATTTAGTGCGGTGCGCGCACCGCGCTCCATCCTCGTAAATATCTGACTTGCATTCCCTCAACCCGAGCGTTAACATGCAGGCATAATTCGCTAAAATGCGGCTTTTTCCTTAACCTTCATAAACTGATTCGCTGGCCGGAGGTTCAAAATGAAAAGCCTGAAAGATATTCTTGCGATACTGGTTGGCATAGCCGCCGCCATTGGTGCGATCTATTACTTTTATCGATTTGTGACTGATCCGAACCCCGCCGGTGGTCACACGTC
>DATDFT010000231.1:0-2112 GCA_036522475.1 Pyrinomonadaceae bacterium
CAAAATGCTGAAGAAGGTAAAGGAAGAATTGTCGGCGAGGTTTGTCACTTTATCGACTTGATGCAGTTCCTGGCGGGCGCGCCGCCGGTGTCTGTGTTTGCCGAGTCGATCAGTGCGAAGTCGAGCAAGATCGTCGATGCAGATTCTGTTTTCATCACGCTGCGATTCGCGGATGGGTCGAACGGCGCGGTGGCGTATCTGAGCGAAGGCGACAAGGGGTTGGCGAAGGAACGGTTGGAGATCTTTGGCGCAGGCAGGGTGTTTGTGCTCGACGATTTCCGGCGCGCGACACTATACAAAGACGGCTGCGAGGAGCAGGTTGCGTTGAAGGCGCAGGACAAAGGTCAGCAGGCACAGGTGCGAGAGATTTGTAAAAGCGGCAGCGCACCGATCAGTCTTAACGAGCTTGCGGCGACGACGCGTGCTACGTTCCGCGTGCTCGACTCCCTCCGCGAGCGCCGCCCGTTCGAAATTTAGCCACAGATTACGCGGATTTTTTTACGGATCGATGTGTGGGATTGCGGGGATTGTCAGCCTCGAACCAGAACTGATGATTAATCCGATGCTCGAGAGTATCGAGCATCGCGGGCGGGACGATCAGGGTACGTGGGTGTCGGAGGCGATTGATTCGTCCGGACGTCGCGCATGTTTAGGTCATCGACGTCTGGCGATTATCGACACCTCACCCGGTGGTCACGAGCCAATGTTCTCGCATGATGGCCGCTACGTCCTCACGTTCAATGGCGAGATCTACAACTACCGCGAGCTGCGCGAACAACTACGTTCTCTCGGACATCAGTTTGAAACTGACAGCGATGCGGAGGTGTTGCTGGCTGCGATATGCGAGTGGGGCTGGGACGCGCTGGTCCATCTCAACGGCATGTTTGCGTTCGCCGTTTGGGATAACAAAGAACGCACGCTGACTCTCGCGCGCGATCATGCCGGCATCAAGCCGATTTACTATGCCCTCGTACCAGCGACGCAAACGTTCATCTTTGGTTCGGAAATCAAAGCAATCCTCGCGACCGGATTAGTCAAACCCGAACTCAACCCCGAAGCGCTGCACCAGTTTCTGACATTCCTCTGGTCGCCGGACCCGAACACTTTATTCACAAACGTCAAAACAGTTCCGCCTGCGCACCTGCTTCATTTTCACGACAACGAAATAACTACGAAACAGTGGTGGGACGTTTCGTTTACCGAGATCGACGAGAGCAAAGACGAAGCATGGTGGCGTGAACGCGTGCTCGACACACTCGATCGCGTCGTGAAAATGGAGATGGTTGCAGACGTGCCTCTCGGATCGTTTCTTTCCGGCGGCATCGACTCGTCCGGCATCGTCGCGATGATGGAACGTCACAGCAATGGGCGTCCCATCAGCACGTACACAGTTGGTATCGAGAGCAAAGATCTTCGTTACGACATCATTCCCGACGATGTGCAGTGGGCTCGCCGAGTCAACGAGCAGTTACAAACTGACTATCACGAGATCATGCTGAAGCCGTCGATCGCTGACCTATTACCGAAGCTGGTCTATCACATGGAGGAACCGCCGATCGACATGGCGATTCCGAGTTATCTCATCTCGCGTGCGGCGCGTGAGACGTTGACGGTGATGCTCTCGGGCATGGGCGGCGATGAAGTGTTCGCAGGCTATCCGCGACAGATGGCGATGAAGATCGCGTCGGTGTTCGATCCGGTGCCGAACCTTCTGCGACGACCGTTGATGAAGACTGTTGCCGGCGCTTTGCCGGGTGGCTTGCCGGGTAAGTTCACCGCGCAGCTTCGCAACGCGAAAAAGTTTGCGCGCAGTGCGGCACTCGATTTCGAGGATCGTTATCTGGGATACGGCACTTACTTCACGAACGAGATGAAGCAGCGACTTTATTCGGACGACTGGCGTTCGCGCACAAGCGAGTTCGATCCGTACGCCGCGCATCGCGCGTACTTCGCGCGTGTTGCGGATGCCGCGCCGTTGAATCAGCTTCTGTACGTGGATCTGAAAACCTTTCTGCCTTGCTTGAATCTTCTGACGACTGACAAGACGTCGATGGCCGCGAATCTCGAGGTACGTGTGCCGTTCCTGAATCGCGAGATGATCGAGATGGCGGC
>DATDFT010000232.1:0-10524 GCA_036522475.1 Pyrinomonadaceae bacterium
TGTGATTATCTCGCATCGCATTTCGACTGTGCGCGATGCCGACATGATCTGCGTCCTCGATGATGGTCGCATTATCGAGCAGGGAACTCACGATGAACTGCTCGCGTTTGGTGGCGAGTACGCGGATTTACATGAACGACAGTTGTTGGAGGAAGAGCTAGCGGCAACCTAATACATTGCCGATTGCCGATTTAGGTGGCATCGGCACTTAGCAAAAATCGGCAATCGGCAATCGGCATCGGCAATAATTCATGTCTACAGCGGTAAAACAGTTTCACGAAGAAGAAGCAATCGGGAAGACGTACGACTTCCAGGTCGCGAAGCGTTTGCTCCGGTATCTCAAGCCGTACGTCCGACTACTCGCAGCGGCGCTGGCGTTCACGCTCAGCTTGAACCTGCTCGACGTGTTGCAGCCGAAGTTCACGCAATACGCGATCGATCGCAATATCCTGCCGCGCCACACCGACGGCCTTACGTTGCTCGTGATCCTGTTCCTCGGTTCGCAATTGCTGCGTCTTGTGTTCTCGTACTTCCAGGCGATCTTTCTCAACAGCGCCGGACAGTACGTCATGTTCGACATGAGGAAGGAGCTCTACTCGAAGCTCCAGCATCAGGAAGTTGCTTACTACGATCGCAATCCGGTGGGCCGCATCATGACGCGACTCACGAGCGACGTCGATTCTCTCAACGAACTATTCACAGCGGGCGTCACGGATCTGCTCGGCGACCTCGTGAAGATCGTCGCGATCGTGTCGCTCATGGCTTGGATGGATCCGAGACTCACGCTCGTCAGTTTGCTTACGGTGCCGCTCTTGTTTGGCGCGACCACCTGGTTTCGCAAAGGCGCGCGCAAGGGCTATGACATGGTGCGCACGCGGCTCGCGCGCATCAATGCTTTCCTCCAGGAACACTTCGCGGGCGCGCAGACAGTGCAGATCTTCAATGGCGAAGCGAAGTCGCTGAACACGTTCGAACGAATCAACGACGAATATCGCCGCGCAAACATCGACACGATCTTTTACTACGCGATGTTCTTTCCGCTCGTGGACCTGATCGGCGCGATCGGGATCGCGCTGATTATCTGGTTCGGCGGTTATCGCGTCATGCAGAACACACCCGAGCACACGGTGCTGACGCTTGGCGCGCTGGTCGCGTTCATTCAGTATTCGCAGGCGCTGTTTCAACCCATCCGCGACATTTCGGACAAGTACAACGTCCTGCAAGCCGCGGTAGTCGCGTCGCATCGCATCTTCCGAACACTCGACCTGCCCATCGCGATCGTCGCGCCCGAGAAGCCGATCAAAGCCACGCGCGCGCAGGGCCGGATCGAGTTTCAGAACGTCTGGTTTGCTTACAACGGCGAAGACTGGGTGCTGAAAGACGTTTCTTTCACGGTCGAACCGGGACAATCGATCGCGCTGGTCGGTCACACCGGTTCGGGGAAGACTACGATCACGAACCTGTTGATGCGTTTCTACGACATTCAGCGCGGGCGGATTCTGCTCGATGGCGTTGATCTCCGCGACTGGGATCTCAAAGCGCTGCGAGAAAACTTTGCGGTCGTGCTTCAGGAGGTCTTCCTGTTTAGCGGCACGATTGAAGGCAACATTCGCCTCGGTCGCGAAGACATCACGGAGGAGCGCGTGCGCTGGGCCGCGCATGAAGTTCACGCCGACAGTTTTATTCGACGTTTGAAGGGCGGGTATGAGGCTGAAGTGCGCGAGCGTGGCGCGGGTTTGTCAGTCGGGCAGAAGCAATTGATCTCGTTTGCGCGTGCGCTCGCGTTCGATCCGGCGCTGCTGATTCTCGACGAGGCGACGAGTTCGATCGATACGGAGACGGAACAGTTGATTCAACGCGCGATCGAACGTGTGATGCGCGATCGGACGTCGATCGTCGTCGCGCACAGGCTATCGACGATTCAGAGTGCGGATCGGATCATCGTACTGCATCACGGTGAGATCCGAGAGCAGGGGACGCACCAGGAGTTGCTGGCGGAACGTGGGCTTTACTGGAAACTTTATAAGCTTCAGTACGCGGATTCGCGAGAGGTTTTAGCCACGGATTAACGCGGAAGAGCCGGATTAATTTTCGCTTTGCTTGCGTCTGTGTTTACCCGTGACTGAAGAGGTACCAGGCCCTCGAAAGATTTGTAGATCTGGAGATACGTCTGCGTCTCACGCGGGATCAAGGTGCGCCAGCCGTCGCCGCCTCGTTTCAAGTAAGAAGGAAGTTTGGCGGCGTTTGAGTTGTAACCCGCGGCGAGTATTTCGCTGGGTGTCGCGATCTTGGTGTCGAGAGCGTTTTTCACGTCTTCGTTCGCGATCAAATCCGCCCACGTGTCGTTCATGTAGAGCAGCATTGCCTGGAGCGCGTTGCCATGATTGCGCATTCCGGTCACGAAGTCAGGCATGAGACCAACGGCGGGATGGCGCGCGCGTTCGAGGTTATAAGCCCACGGAATCATCTGCACCATTCCGCCCGCGCCTGCCGAGCTGACTGAGAAGCGATAAGTGTCAATCTCGTTCAGCGCGAAGAGCGAGTAGATCTCGTTATAGAGTGCGATCCGGTCCTCGGCGCGAAAACGCTCGTGATCGACGTGTTCGACAACACACAAACGCTCTGCGACATCGACGAGCATCGGCGAAATCGGCACGCCCTTGTCGCGCAGACGCTTGGCTGCGAGGTCGAGCATGTTGCGCACGTACGACTGTCCGGAGCGCACGAGATCGTTCGAAAGCAGAGCTGGATGCGCGGACGTGTAATAAGCCGTCTCGAGGAACTTTCCGCCTCGTTCAATCGGGTATTCGATTGTTAGCGGCGCGAGTGATTTGCCGTCGGCGGTAAAGATCGTCAACGCGGTATTGACGCCGTTCGCGCGAATGACGCGGAGCGTCACGTTCGTGCCTTCGGAGGTCGTCGTACTGAGCTCGGCGTTCTTGGTCAGAAAAGTCTGCTTGGAAATCGTGATGAAGTGTGTGCGCCCGGTTTCGCGATCGAGGGCGGCAATCGTGACAAAATCGATTTGCGGAACGGCGAGGGCCGTCGGCTTCGGTCGCGTTTTGAGCATGCGCTGCGCGTCGGAGATGCGAGCCTTGATGACGGACGGCGTCAGAAAAGTTATCGGCGCCGCGGCGGTCTTGTTCTGCGGTTCGGATTCAACTTCGGGCAGGTTCGGCGCGAGTTCAACGGCCTTTGGCTCGGGCACTGCGGGCGCGGGAGTCGTTTGCTTTTGCTGCTGAGCGACCGGACTGTTAACGACGCGTGGACGAACGGCGCTATTTTCCTGTGCCCTCATCTCGACGGCAGCAAAAAGAACGGCGACTACAAAGAGAGCGAGACGGGCACTTGTATTCATATTTTCTCTGGAGACTTACGGATTAAAGCTCAACGCGCCGGGGGCGGAGCGTTCACTAAGATTCGCCCAGTGCCCGGCGAGTTGTCAATGCTTTTCTTGTCCGCGGACTAGTCCACTGCAAAGCCGATATTTACGACGGCAGTGATGTCTTTTTCGACGGACGACGTGTCGTTCATGCCCGAATCGGAGACTTCGTTCGAGTCGGCGGCCGTGATTTGCAGCACGCCCATGCGAGCGGAACGTACGCTACCGATCGAACTGCCGGTGCTCTGCGCGATCTGTGCCGCCCTGACCTTCGCGTCTTTCGCCGCTTCAGACAGCATCTCGATCTTCAAATTACCGAGTTGCGTGTAGAGATACTCAGGCGCCATCGACTCGATCAGTATCCCTTGATTGATCAACTCAGTGGCTTGGCGAGCAATCTGACTGATTTTGTCGACGTCATTTGAGCGCACCGACAGTGCCTGGCGCAGCGAATAGCCCGGTATCTCGGAAGATTCCTCGCCTTCACTGGTCTTACTGTGGAGCGTTTGCGAAGAGATCGAAGAAACTGTGATCTGGTTTTCGGCGATGCCTTTGCTGACCAGGTAAGCCTTGACGCGCGGCACCGCTTCCGAAAGCGAGCGATAGGCTTCAGACAATACAGGGGCTTGATAAGAAACTGCCGAACGCCAGACGACGAGGTCCGACTTGATTCGTTTCCGCGCCGAGCCGGTTACGGTGATTGTTTGATCGCCGCGTTTGCCTTTCACGAAAAACCAGCCGCCGATGGTTGTCGCTACAACAAGACCAACGGCCAGCACTACCGCACCCATGAATGTTCCGGATCGTGTTTCGTACATGCAGGGGAACTCCTTCTGACTATCCTCAGAGAACGCGGCACATAATAGCCACAAAAAGGCTCAAAACGCACAGTTTTTCCTCGGTGTGCGTTTTGTGCCTTTTTGTGGCTATACTCGCCTTCTTAACTCGGAAGGAGCGTTTACGATGTCTTTTCACCCACCAATAAGTTTCGCACTATTACTCTGTCTACTCGCGGGTATCACACAACAGATGATCAAACCGAATAATTATCCGCCGGCCCGAAAGAGCGATCAGGTTGACGATTATCACGGCGTCAAAGTCGCTGATCCGTATCGTTGGCTGGAAGATCTCGATTCCGAAGAAACACGCGCGTGGGTTGAAGCTGAGAACAAGTTGAGCTTTGCCTACCTGGCGTCGATTCCGGCTCGCACGGCTTTGAAAGACCGGCTCACGAAACTCTGGAACTACGAGAAGTACGGCATCCCGTTCAAGGAAGGAAATCGCTACTTCTACACGCGCAACAGCGGCTTGCAAAATCAGGCAGTGCTTTACACCGTGACTGCGCTCGATGCACAGCCGCAACTGGTGCTCGATCCGAACACGCTGTCCGCGGACGGCACGGTCGCAGTTTCCGGACTGCAAGTCAGTCCTGACGGCAAACTGCTCGCGTACAGTTTGTCAGCGTCCGGTTCTGATTGGCAGGAATGGAAAGTACGCGACATCGAAAGCGGCAAGGATCTTTCAGACGATCTCAAGTGGGTGAAGTTTTCCGGAGCGTCGTGGACACGCGACGGCAAAGGATTTTTCTACAGCCGCTACGACGAACCGAAGGCCGACACCTTGAAGGCCACCAATTATTTTCAAAAAGTCTACTACCACAAACTCGGCTCGCCGCAGTCGGAAGATGTGCTCGTCTACGAACGTCCCGATCAGAAGGATTGGCTCTTCGGCGGCAGCGTTACCGAAGACGGCCATTACCTGATCATCACGGCATTTCAGGGAACGGACGTGAAGAACCGCGTCTACTACAAAGATCTCAAAGCGAAGGATGCGCCGGTCGTCAAGCTGCTCGACGATTTCGATGCCGCTTACACCTTCATCGGTAACGAAGGCACGCGCTTCTGGTTTCAAACTGACTTGCAAGCGTCGCGCGGTAAAGTCATCGAGATCGACACGGCCAATCCGGCGCGCGATAACTGGAAGGTCATCGTTCCCGAAGGAAAAGAGACACTCCAGACCACGACTTTCGTTAACAACAAATTCATTCTCAACTACCTGAAGGACGCGTACACGCAGGTCAAGATCTTCGATACGACGGGCAAGCTCCTGAATGAGGTCGCGTTTCCTGGAATCGGATCCGCTGAAGGTTTCGGCGGCAAACCGACCGATAAAGAGACGTTTTACTCGTTCACTGGCTTCACGACGCCGACCACGATCTATCGTTACGACATGATGACGGGGAAGAGCTCGATCTTTCGTCAGCCGAAAGTTGACTTCAATCCCGCGGATTTCGAAACGAAGCAGGTCTTCTACACCAGCAAGGACGGCACGCAGGTGCCGATGTTCATCACCTACAAAAAAGGACTGAAGCTCGATGGAAACAATCCCACGTACCTTTACGGATACGGCGGGTTCAACATCTCGCTGACGCCCGGGTTTTCAGTCGGCAATCTCGTGTGGATGGAACTGGGCGGCGTTTCTGCGCAACCGAATCTGCGTGGCGGTGGCGAGTATGGTGAAGAGTGGCACCAGGGTGGGATGAAACTCAAGAAGCAGAATGTGTTTGACGATTTTATAGCAGCGGCGCAGTGGTTGATCGACAACAAGTACACGTCGAGGCGAAAGCTCGCCATCGGCGGCGGAAGCAATGGTGGCCTGTTGGTTGGTGCAGCGTTGACGCAGCGACCGGATTTGTTTGGCGCTGCGTTGCCGGCAGTGGGCGTGATGGACATGTTGCGGTTTCAGAAGTTCACGATCGGATGGGCGTGGGTTTCGGATTATGGCTCGTCTGACGATGCGGACGACTTCAAGGCTCTGTACGCGTATTCGCCGTTGCACAACATCAAGCCGGGTACGTCGTATCCGCCGACACTGATTACCACGGCGGATCATGACGATCGCGTCTGGCCGGGACACAGTTTCAAGTTCGCGGCCGCACTCCAGGCCGCACAGGGCGGCAGTGCTCCGATCCTGATTCGTATCGAGACGAAGGCGGGCCACGGCGCCGGTAAACCAACATCGAAGATCATCGAAGAGGTCGCGGACCGCTGGGCGTTCCTGGTCAAAAACCTCGACATGAAAAGCTAGCCACAAAAGAGCACAAAAGGCTCATAACAAAAAACCAACCAGGGTTTCAAACCTTTGGTTGGTTCTTTTTTGTGTGCGTTATGTGCCTTTTTGTGGCTAATTCTTTACTGGGACCAGGGCGCCGGTTTTCGGACCCAGCGGTAGGTTCGCATTTTTTTCTGTAGCTCCGGTGGCAGTGGCCCGGCGTCGCTTGCCGCGATGTTTGATTCGACGTGCGAGAGTTTGCGCATGCCGGGAATGATCGTGCTCACGTCGTCGTTGCCGAGGATGAAGCGCAACGCGAGTTCAGGCATCTTGATGTTTGTCGAACGTTCGCGATTCCACTCTTCGAGAGTCTTCTTCACTGCATCCGCTCTCTCAACACTCGGAATCAGATTCTCAGGAACAAAGTACGTGTTACGCCAATCGCCTTCGGGCCAACGACTGTCTTTCGTCAACGTTCCGGTGAGTGTGCCTTCGTCAAACGGGACGCGCGCAATCACCGCAACGTCCATTTCGCGACACGCAGGAAACAGTTCATCCTCAGGATTCTGATCGAAGATGTTGTAGATCACCTGCACCGCATCGATCTGCCCGCTGCGCACCGCGCGTACTCCATTCCACGGTTCCCAACGATTGATGCTGATACCGATCGCGTTGATCAGTTTCTGGCTGCGCAGATCGTCGAGACGATAGAACCAGCGATCGTCGCGCATCCACTCGTCGTTCCAGGTGTGAAACTGCATGAGGTCCAACTGGTCCAACCCGGCATTCTTCAAACTGCGATGCACGTATTCTTCGACGTGGTCCGGCGGATACGATTGCATCAACGTCGATTCAGCCTGCGCGGGCCACTTCAGGTCTTTGGGCGGAATCTTCGAAGCAGTGTAAAGACGCTTGCCTGGGTTGGACCGCACGATCTGACCCAACAGGCTTTCGCTATGACCCGCGCCGTAAGCGTACGCGGTGTCGAAGAAGTTACAGCCGTGATCGACTGCCGCTTGCAGCGATCCGAGCGATTCGTCATCGTCGGAGTTGGTCCAACCTGCCATCCCCCACATGCCATATCCGATCTCACTAACTTCCCATCCAGTGCGGCCAAAGCGCCTGTATCTCATCGTGATTCACTCCCGAGTTGATTTTTAAAAACCAATTCTCGTGCTTTTTTGTCGCAAAACACAAATGCGCCCCGAAACCATCGGGCTTCGGGGCGCAAGGGGAACAGCTTTACTCCTTGATTAATTGCTACCCGTTGTTGCCGCTCCACTGTTGGTGATCAGAACATCTTTGTCAGAACCGCCGAAGGTGACGCCGGTCAGTTGCGTCTCATCGCCATTTACTGTCGATCTCAACTGAAAATCATTGGCTTTCTTTTCACGAGATTCCACGCGCGCCATCGCCTGCGCCACGACCTTGCCATTCTTCACGATCGAGAGCTGGCCCGACTCGTCGTCAAACTTCAGATCATAGGTTCCCTTTTTGACGAGCGTGCCGTTCACCTTGATATCGTTCTCGAACGTCACTTTGTGCTTCTGCACTTTGGCCAATGCAACCACACTTGTGAGTGCGCCGACCATCAAGACTACCAACATGCGACTTACGATTGATTTCATCACTGCCTCTCCTTGCTTACGTTTGGATTACTGTTTGGTTAGATGGCTCTCTCTGCGAGTTAACACCACTCGCTGTTGTCTTATGACAAAAACTTCAAACTCGACTGAATGTCTTCACATTAATCAACACACAATTCATATTTCCGTTAATCGCCTTCAATCGAGCACTCAACAACGAGCATGGTACGCGGCTGAAGTTACAAAGGTTCCCTCTTTACTGTGTCTATACAAATCTTTACATTCCCTTACAGTTTTTCGTCGATTGTTTTGATAGACTCCACACCTCAGTAATAATCCACACAAAGTTAAGGAGATCTTGAATGAGAAAGTTGCTTTTTGCTTTTGGCCTGACAAGCGCACTCGTGTTTGCTCTGGCTGCGCACGCTGCTGCGCCAAACTTCGCCGGAACCTGGACGCTTGATAAGAGCAAGAGCCAGGGTCTCTCCCAAAGAGTCCAGAACGCGGAGAGCGTTTCCTGGGTTATCACGCAAACGGATAAAGAGATCACTGTCGAAGAGAAGATTCAGGGCGGTGGCGGTCCTGGCGCCGGTGGTCCGGGAAGCGGTGGTGGTCAGGGTGGTCGCGGCGGAATGATGGGACCACAGGGGCCGCGAAGCTACAACCTTGACGGCAGTGAAACCACTGGTGAGGGTGGACGCGGAAAGTTCGCGCGTAAGGCTACGCTCTCGAGCGACGGCAAGACGCTGGAACTTGTTAACAAAAACATGTTCACGAATCAGGACGGTAACGAAGTCACAATTACCAGCACTGACAAGCTGACGCTTTCAGCGGATGGCAAAGTGTTGACTGTTGCTCGTCACTCTGAATCACCGCGCGGCGCGCAAGACTCGACGATGGTCTTCAACAAGTAAGCACGAATCCGTTATAGGTCTTATAGGTCCAACAAGACTTTATAAGACCTATAACCAATCCCTTGTCACGTCACACCAAAGCGCGAGACCGCGCCACTCGTTGAAGCGTGAGTAGTAGCGCGCGATCTTCTTGTCGTTTGCTTTCCTGCCGTTGTTTCTGATCTCGAAGAACTTGGCGCGCGTCCATGAATCGAGCGCGAGGCCGTCGTAGCGCCCCAGCAGTTTCAAAAGATTCTCAGCCGCGTATGGACCAACACCTTTCACGCCTTTGATCTGCTTTGCCAACTCTGCTGTCGGCAGTTCGCTTGTTAGCCACTCCTCGACGTTCAATTCTCCTGAGGCTACACGTTCGGCCAGTTCCTTAAAATAAGGAGCGCGATAGCCGGACCGCACCTCATCCACAAAAAACTTGAGTGGCATCGTCGCGAGCGCTTCGGCGTTTGGGAACGAGCGGCGCCCGTCTCCCGTTTCGCGCCCGACGTTGTCCACGAGGCCGTTAACCATTTTCAACGTCAGCGCCCACGAGCAGTTCGTGGTGCATATCATCTTCACCAGATCCTCAAACACGGTGGGCGAGCGCAGCAGCCTGCCGGCGCCTTGTTCCTCAATCCAGGCAAACTCGGGATCGTTGCTGGTGGCGAGGTAGAAGTCACGCAGGTCGTCATCGAGGCGGAGAACGTGGCGGCAATCGCGCAAGACAGTCGCTGCTTCCGGCTTGCTCAGCGAGCGAGCGGGCGCGACGCGAATATGGCTTTTTAGCCCGGTCATGAATACAGTGACAGGCGGCTGTTTGCCCAGGTCGATGACGCGAGTCAGTTGCCACTTTTTTGTGTCGAGAGCGAATGGCGGCAGTTGGTACCAGCCGTGGCTGGCGGCAGTGCGGCGAAAGCTGAAATTCCTTGGCGTTGGTATTTTTAGTTCCATCTGGTGGTTGCCATTCTATCAATTTGCGGACTTGTATGGTTCACGTTCGGTCAAGCTGAAACTTGACAGGAAAGGACTCACGGCCTAGACTGAACGGACTTGAAAAAACAGTGTGTGGAAGGCTGTACTCCTCAGTTCCTAACACTCGGAGCTAATGAGGAGCGAGAGGTCAACAACTAGACCCCCAACAGTAATCCGGTGAACGTACGCACCGCTTCCGAAGACAAGTGAAGCTGGAGCTTTCCGGCTAAGGTTCGTCGCCCCACAGGGCAGCTAGCAGGGCACCCCGTGGGGCGAAACCGTTTTAAAGCGCGAGGTTGGTGTAGGTCCTATTTGACCCCTACGACCTATTTCACGTAAATCGGATTCGACAGTATCCAAAGCTGATTCCAAAGCTGAGGCTGGTAGACCTCAACCCGGTATACGCCACGCTCCGTTATTGTCACGTCTTTGTCGCTGCTCCCGATGTTGTCCGAAAAAATCGTCCCATCTTTGATGATCACGATTCGAGCCGGAATCGGGCTTCGAACACGTAATCGCGTACCGCTCGTTAACTGAATCTCGTCCCCCTGAATCTTTCGTCCGCCGGCATTTTCCGCCTCAAACAAGAAACCGTCCGTGTCCCCGAGAAAATCAAAACCGATGAAGCAATGACCCGCACGCACCG
>DATDFT010000233.1:0-13130 GCA_036522475.1 Pyrinomonadaceae bacterium
CGCGAGAGTATCGACGGCATCATGAAGCTCGGCATGAATCATCCGATGGGCCCGTTAACGCTCGCTGACTTCATCGGTCTCGATGTATGCCTCGCTATCATGAATGTGTTATATGAGGGGCTCGGAGACCCGAAATACAGACCCTGCCCGCTGCTGAAGCGTTATGTCGACGCCGGCTGGCTCGGTCGCAAAAGCGGCCGCGGGTTTTACGAGTACTAAGCTATCCGCAAATGACAATGCGCCCCAACATCTCACATTACTGTCAAAAGTGTCTGGCGCCCAATCCACTGGGCACGGAGTTCTGTGCGCGCTGCGGTACGCGCCTGATGATCATCGTGGAGCCAAGCTCTGCGCGTTTCGAAACTGGACCAGCAAGTGTTTCCACTGACGAACATCTGCTCGAACGCATTTCGGCTGCTGAGAACAGAGTGTCGCGACTCGCCGAGCGTCTCGAGCGCAGTCTCGATCTGCTCTTGCGCTACGCGCAGAACGCGTACTTCGATCGTTCCTTGATTCGAGCACTCGTTGCGCTGCTGACGGAAGACGGCGTCGTCGAAACCGAACGTCTCGAACGAATGTGGAGCGAGCGTTGCCAGCGAGACTCAGTCGAGCAGGAAGAGAGTGTTCATCGCGACGAGTTGCGCACGCGAATCATCGCCGCCACGAACCTTGCTGACAAGCAAGTCTTCGAACAACTCATTAACGAAGGTTTTGTGCTGCTCGAAGACAAACAGATTCCACAGGGAATCACAAAACTCCAGCGCGCCGCTGAACTCGCCGGAGAGAATGCGCCGTTGAACCTCTTTATCGGCGAACATTTTTTCCGCCGCGGCAAGACGAAGCAGGCACGCACATATCTTGCGAAGGCGCACGCTGCTTTGCCGGAAGATCGGCGGATCTCTTTGTTGCTTGGTCTGACATGTGCCGATGACGGCGAGGTCGCGCTGGCGAAGGATCTCTTGAGTAGTGCGACCACCGAGGGAGGCTCGTCGTTCGCCGGTCATTATGGTCTCGGTTGGGTATTTGTCGCGGAGAAGAAGTGGCGCCGCGCCCTCGACGAGTTCAAAAGAGCTTTGACAGTCCGACCTTCGGCGGAGGCGCACTACGTGCTCGGCTGTCTTTACTACGAGTTGAATCGCGACGCCCTCGCAGTGCGACACCTGCGCAAGGCCACGGAGATGGACGCCGGCTATGCGGAGGCGTTCTCGCTGCTCGCACAGGCTTACGAACGAACCGGACGTAAAGAACTGGCGCGCCAAGCTTTAGAAAAGGCGGGACGGAAAAACGGTAGCCTCTTTCAAGTGACTAAATCGGGAGCCCTGCGGTTGATGTCCGGCGCGGATAAGCGTCTGGCCGAAGCGCTGCGCGAAGACGCTTTGTCCACCGATTTTACGAACGGGCACTGATAGCCTATAATGGCCGCTTTTTGTGCGGTATGCGGATTGAGCTGGAGAACCTGGAGGGCGGTAAGGGCGATTTCGCTCACGTTTACAAGCCCGAAGATCTGAATCCAGTCGATGAACGCGTAAATCTTAGCGGACCCGCAAAAGTAAACGGCAAGATCAGGCTTGCCGGCAATGAGGTCTTTGTCAACGGACACGTCGAAACACGAGCCCAGGTTGAGTGTGATCGCTGCTTAAAACCGGTCGAGATTCCGGTTTACGCGGACTTCGAGCTCGAATACATAAGCGGTTCCGAGTACGAATCGAGCGAAGTAGCCGAACTGACGGAAGCCGAAATGTCCGTTTCCGTTTTTGCCGGCGACGCGATCGACGTTGACGAGATCGTAAAAGAGCAGATTTTGCTGGGCGTACCCACTCGCATGCTTTGTCGCGAGGACTGCAAAGGCATTTGCCCCCAGTGCGGCATTGATCGAAACACGGGCGAGTGCAATTGCGTGACAGAAGAAATCGATCCGCGTTGGGCGGCTCTCAAGAACTTAAAATAGCCACAAAGAGGCACAAAAAGGACAAGAGATTTTCTTTGAGCCTTTTGTGCCTTTTTGTGGAGAACTAAAACGGAGTAATTATGCCAAATCCTAAACGACGACACTCAAAGGCTCGTCGCGACAAACGCCGCGCGCACGATGCCTTGCGCGTTCCCCAAACGACTTTATGCCCGAATTGCCGTGAGCCCCGCATGCCACATCGCGTTTGCCCGAAGTGCGGCTACTACAAAGGTCGCGAAGTGGTTCCAGTCGAACAAAGCTAACGTAAGTCTGTGCGAAGTCAGTCGCAGCATCAGCCCAAGTTGACGGGCAAGATCGTTCTCGACGCAATGGGAAGCGACCATGCGCCGCAGGTGGAGATTGATGGAGCGCTTGCTGCGACGCGCGACTTCGGTGTCGGCGTGATTCTCGTGGGCCAGCCCCACAAAGTTGAGCCCGAATTGCGACGGTGCGGTTGGCGTGGCGACGGCGATCGCGGAATCGAATTAGTTGAAGCGGCTGAGGTCATCGCGATGGACGATCCGGTCGCGACTTCCGTGAGACGGAAGAAGAAGAGCTCTTTGAGAATCGGCACGAAGCTGGTGATGGAAGGACGCGCTGATGGTTTCGTGTCGGCGGGAAATACCGGCGCAGCGATGGCAACCGCGAAGATGGTGATTGGTATGCTACCGGGTGTCGATCGTCCCGCACTCGCAGCTATGATTCCGACCAAAGCGGCGAAGCCGACGCTCCTGCTCGACGTGGGCGCAAACTCGGAGTGCAAGCCGCATCACCTCGCCCAGTTTGCGATCATGGGTGATGCTTACTCGCGTTCCGTGCTCGGCACAGTGAAACCGTCAGTCGGACTGATGAGTATCGGCGAAGAAGAGGCGAAGGGAAACGATCTGACGAAAGAAGCGTTTCCGCTGTTGCGGCAGTTGGACACTATCAACTTCGTCGGTAACGTCGAAGGACGCGACGTGTTCTCCGGGATGGTTGACGTGATCGTGACCGATGGTTTCACCGGCAACGTCATGTTGAAACTGTCAGAAGGACTGACCGAAGCGATGCTGTCGATGCTGAAACGCGAGTTGATGGCGACGGCAGTGACCAAGGCGGGCGCAATGCTTGCGAAGCCGGCGTTTCGAAACATCAAGAAGCGACTCGACTACACGGAATACGGCGGCGCGCCATTGCTGGGTGTGAGTCGTATCGTCGTCATCGGACACGGGCGCTCGAATGCGCGTGCGATTCGCAACGCGATCCGGAGTGTTAAAGAGTTTTCAGAACATCGAACCGCAGAAAGAATTGAGGAAGGATTAAAAGATAAGCCGCAGATTACACAGATACACGCGGATCTGCGTGTATCTGTGTAATCTGCGGCTACTTGTAGTAATCTGAGGAATTGATGGTAAATCAACGTGCTGGAATCCTGGGTACTGGTCACTCATACCCGGAAGGCATTCTGACGAACGAGGATCTCGCGAAGATGGTCGAGACCTCTGACGAGTGGATCACTACGCGCACCGGAATCAAGCAACGGCGCAAAGCGGCACCCGAGGAATACACGTCGCTGTTTGCCGTGCGTGCCGCACGACAGGCAATCGAGCGCGCTCGACTCGATCCCACCGACATCGATCTACTTCTCTGTGCGACAGTCACGCCCGATCAGATACTGCCGTCGACCGGTTGTATCGTGCAGGCTGAGCTGGGCGCGCATAACGCCGCGGCGATGGACATCGTGGCTGCGTGTTCCGGTTTTCTGTACGGAGTTTCGCTGGCTGATTCGATGATTCGCACAGGCCAGGTGCGTCACGCAGTCGTGGTCGGCGCAGAGATCCTGACGCAGTACGTTGACTATACCGATCGCAAGACGTGTGTATTGTTTGGTGATGGCGCGGGTGCGGCGGTGTTAGGACCAGTTGGCGAAGGCGGTCGCGGCATTCTGGCTTCGAAGATCAAGTCTGACGGGCGTTACGAAGAGCAACTCTTTTCGCCTGGCGGTGGCACTCGTAAAAAACCGACGGCCGAGACGCTCGCTGCCGGTGATCACTTCTTCAAGATGAAAGGCAACGAACTATTCAAGGTCGCCGTTCGTTCGATGGCTGAGATTTCGCGCGATGTTCTTCAGACTGCGGGTGTGAAGTCTGACGACATCGATCTCTTTATTCCGCACCAGGCAAACCAACGGATTACGGAAGCAGTGGCGGACCGGCTGAATGTCGACATGTCGCGCGTCTACTCGAACATTGCGGTACACGGAAATACGTCTTCGGCGTCAATCCCGATTGCGCTGGACGAGTGCGTCGAAGCCGGGCGGATCAAGGAAGGAGATTTAGTGTTGATGGCTTCGTTTGGCGGCGGCGTGACCTGGGGCGCGGTGTTGATGCGATGGTGAAATCGACGGCAATCGTCTTTCCCGGACAGGGATCGCAGAGTCCCGGAATGGGGAAAGACCTCGCGGAAAAATTTGCAGTTGCACGGCGGGTCTTTGAAGAAGCTGATGATGCGCTCGGCTTCGCAATTTCGCGACTCTGTTTCGAAGGTCCGGCTGAGGATCTACAGTTAACAGAGAACACGCAGCCTGCGATTTTGACGGTCTCTGTGGCTGCGTTTCGTGCGTTTAGCGAAGCAGCGGTCAGTGCACCGGCATTTGTGGCGGGACATAGTTTAGGTGAATACTCCGCGTTGGTGGCGGCCGGTACTTTGAGTTTGTCTGATGCGGTCAAGACCGTGCGCGCGCGCGGGCGTTACATGCAGGAAGCAGTGCCGGTCGGCACTGGCGCGATGGCGGCGGTTATCGGTGGCGAACTGAGCGCGGTGGAACGTGTCTGCGCCGAAGCGAGTGGATCTCAGGTTTGTTCGGTAGCGAACTTCAACTCGCCGAGCCAGGCCGTTATCGCCGGCAACACGGAAGCTGTCGATCGCGCGATTGAACTGTTGAAAGGCGTAGCGAAGCGCGTGGTCAAGTTGAACGTGAGCGCGCCGTTTCATTGCGCGCTGATGAAGCCGGCGCAGGATCGACTGGCGCAGGATCTCGAACGGCTCGAGTTCAATAACCCGGCCATGCCGGTCGTGACGAACGTCGATGCGCGCCCGATCACGGCGCCGCAGGAATTGCGCGACGCACTGGTACGACAGGTTTCGTCGCCGGTGCGTTGGGTCGAGTCGATGCAGTTGCTCATCGGGCAGGGCGTCGATACTTTTGTTGAAGCCGGCCCGGGAAAAGTTTTGTCAGGTCTAGTGCGTCAAACCAGTCGTGACGTGAAGACATTGAACGTGGAGGACGCAGCAAGCCTGGAAGCAACGCAAGCGGCACTTGTTGCGAAGAATTGAGTAGTCTAATTAACTCACAGAGGAGCAAACACGATGCCCGATCAAGAGATCGAGAACAAGGTTAAACAGATTATCGTCGATGAGCTTGGTGTCGATGAAAATGAGGTCACGCCCAACGCGAGATTTATCGACGACCTCGGCGCCGATTCGCTGGACACGGTCGAACTCGTGATGCGTTTTGAAGAGGAGTTTGGCATTGAGATTCCCGACGAAGACGCTGAGAAGATCCAGAGTGTGCGCGACGCGTATAACTATATCGACCAGCACAAAAAGTAGATCTTTAGCCGCGGATGAACGCGAATAAACGCAGATCTGCGTTAATCCGCGTTCATCCGCGGTTAAAGATCAAGCGCAAGGAGTTTTTAATTTGACACGTCGTGTCGTAGTTACGGGCCTCGGCCTCGTCACACCTGTTGGCAACACTGTCGAAGACACGTGGACCGCGTTGATGGCCAGTCGCAGTGGCGCCGACTACATCAAGAAGTTTGACGCCGAGCGGTTCTCTGTCAGGTTCGCCTGCGAAGTAAAGAATTTCGACCCGCTGACATTCATCGCAAAGAAAGAGGCGCGCAAGATGGGCGCCTTTATTCATTATGCGATTGCGGCGTCGATCGAGGCGGTTGCAGACAGCGGCATTCAAATGACGCCGCAAGGGAAGTTTCCGGACAGCTTCGCCGAGAACGCAGGGACATACATCAGCAGCGGCATCGGCGACTTCTGGGCCATCGAACGTGAGCACTCGAAGTTGCTCGACGACGGACCGGATCGAGTCTCGCCGTTCTTTATCGTCTCGGCGATCGTCAACCTTGCGGCAGGTCAGGTTTCGATTCGTTTCGGCGCTAAAGGACCAAACTCAGCCACCGCCACCGCCTGCTCCGCCGGCGCGCACGCGATTGGCGATAGTTTCAAGATCATTCAACGCGGCGATGCCGACTTGATGATCTGCGGTGGCGCTGAATCGGCAATCACGCCGATGAGCGTCGCGGGCTTCTCTGCGATGCGGGCGCTTTCCACTAACAACGACGATCCGCAACACGCGTCGCGTCCGTTTGAAAGAGATCGCGACGGCTTTGTCATCGGCGAAGGCGCGGGGATCTTGATTCTCGAAGAGCTCGAGTTCGCGAAAAAGCGAGGCGCGAAAATCTACGCGGAGATCGTTGGGTATGGCGCCTGTGCCGACGCGTTTCACCTGACAATGCCTGACGAGACCGGTTCGGGAGCGCGTCGTGTCATGCAACGCGCGCTTCGAGACGCGGGCGTGAAACCGGAACAAATCGGATACATCAACGCGCACGGAACCTCGACGCCTTATAACGACAAGTTTGAGACGCTGGCGATCAAGGAAACTTTCGGCGCGCACGCTTACAAGCTGGCCGTCAGTTCAACGAAGTCGATGACGGGTCACTTGCTCGGCGCGGCCGGCGGAATCGAGAGCGTCTTCAGTGTGTTGACGCTGACTCGCAACGTCATCCCGCCCACGATCAACTACGTGAACCCCGATCCCGATTGTGACCTCGATTACGTTCCGAATGAACCTCGCGAAGCAAGAGTCGATTACGTGCTCTCAAACAGCTTCGGGTTCGGAGGCACGAACGCGGCGTTGTTGTTCAAGAGGTACGAAGATTAATGAAGATTATCGTGATGATGAAGCAGGTCGCGAACAAGGACGCGATCCTGCGGATTAACAAAGACGCCACCTGGATTGAGGAGGGTGACCTCTCGTTCGAGGTGAGCGAGTCAGACGGCTATGCGCTCGAAGAAGCTTTGCGCGTACGCGAGAAGCTTGGCGGCGAGGTGATTGTTTGTTCGATGGGGCCACAGCGCGTCAAGAGTGTGATCAAGGACGCGCTCGCGCGCGGCGCCGATCGAGCGATTCATGTGGTTGGAGATAATTTGACGCATCTCACGCCGTACGCGGCGGCGAGCGTGCTTGCTGATGCGATTCGGGATGAAACCCCCGATCTCGTAATGACTGGACTCCAGTCGGATGATTATGGTTACGGGCAAACGGGCGTGATCATGGCTGAGCTGCTCGGCTTGCCGCACGCCACGATCGTCATCGAGCTCGATGCAGCGGCCGACAAGCTGCGCGTCAAGCGAGAGCTGGAAAGCGGTTGGTATCAGTGGTACGAGATGCCATTACCTGCCCTGTTAACAATCCAGTCGGGCATTAGCCAGATTCGTTACGCGACGTTGAAGGGCATCATGGCGGCGAAGAAGAAAGAGATTAAGGAAGTGACGCCCGCGGCGGAGATTGTTGGACGCACTTCGCATCAACGTGTTGAGAAGATTTATCTGCCGCAGAAGATGAAGCAGACGCAGATGCTTGGGAACGGAGATGCGAAAGCGGGCGCGGCGGAGCTCGCACAGAAATTACACGTCGAAGCACGGGTGTTTTAATTAGATGAGTAACGGGATATTGGTTTTCATAGAGCACAAAGGCGGCGTGGCGACCCGGACTTCGGCCGAGGCGATTGCGGCGGCGCAGGCATTGGGATCGCAGTTGCAGCAGAGCGTCAGTGCGGTTGTGCTCGGGGCGGATGTCGCTTCGCTAGCGCAAGAGATCGCTGCGTATGATGTCGCGAAAGTTATCGCGGCGACGAATCCGAAGCTCGCGGATTACACTCCCGATGCTTATGCCGACGGCATGGAGCAGATCGTCAAGCAGGTCGATCCGAGTTTTGTATTCCTGACGCATACGTATCAGGTGCGCGACTTCGCACCGAAGCTCGCGGCGCGTTTTGGGAAGTCGCTGATTAGTGATTGCATTCGGGCGAAGGCGGACGGCGGCAAGATCGGATTCACGCGACGTATCTTTCTCGGCAAGCTCGATGCTGATGTGGTTTCGGATGGTGAAGCGCCGGTGTTTGCGACGTTTCAGACGGGCGCCTATCGACCCGATCAGGCGACGAAGAGCGGCAGCGCTCAAGTGGAAAACGTCGCGGTTGAGATCGGTGATGTACGCATGAAACCGGAGCCGCCGTTCCAGGAAGCGAAGCAGGCTGTCGATCTCACGAAGGCGGAAGTGATCGTTGCTGTTGGGCGTGGCATCAAGAGCAAGGACAATCTCGTGCTAGCGGAGAAACTCGCTGAGGCATTGGGCGGAGACCTCGCTGCCTCGCGTCCGATCTGCGATGCCGAGTGGTTGCCGATTGACCGTCAGATTGGATCGTCAGGGCAGACCGTGGCGCCGAAGCTTTATGTGGCACTCGGAATCTCGGGCGCGATCCAGCACCTCGTTGGCATGAAGAACTCGGGCACGATCGTGGCGATCAATAAAGATCCCGAAGCGCCGATCTTCGACATCGCGGACTACGGCATCGCCGGTGATCTTTTCGAAGCAGTGCCCGTACTCACCGAAGAGATCAAAAAGCTCAAAGGAATTTAGCCGCGTCAATCTGCGGCTAGTTTTTTCATCACCTCCACTACTTCCTCGGGTTTCCAATCATTTCCGGTATAAATCCTGACGACCTTTCCGTTCGGACCGATGATCACCGTTCGGAGCGCGTGGATTATCTGGTCCTTCTCGGGGAAATAAGTTAGACCAAAATACTCCGCAATCTTCTTCACCTGCTCAGTCGTACCGCCTGCAAACTCCCAGTGCGCAAACGTTTCGTTCTCATAACGCTCGGTGTGCGCCGCGCCGTAACTCTTTAGCACTTCCGGCGTGTCGTAACCGGGATCGATAGTGATGCTCAGCAGATGCGTCTTTCCGTAAAGCTCCGGATCCTGGCCCAACGCGCGATCGATCTGCGCGAAGTTGTCGGACATTAAGGTGCAGTAGTCCGGAACGGGACAGCGTGTGTAGATAAACGTCAGCAACAATGCTTTGCCGCGGTAGTCACGGACGTGAATCTCGCGATTGTTTTGATTGCGAAGCGTGAAGTTTGGAACCTCATCACCCTCTTTCGCGAGCGTTACCGCAGGCAGCGCCGGCGAGGTTTCACTTACGCGCGTGACAATAAGATCCTGAAGCCATGTATGCGATCCATCAACAACCAACGTCGCGGTTAGCGTGTCGTTCGGCGCAAGCTCTCTAAGATCGATCTGGTCGCGCACCGTGAACGGCATCGTCATTCCCGGCATGTAGCCTTTGATGTCCTCGTGCGAAACCGTCACCTGATGCCTGTCCGGGTCGACAGCCACGATCTTGCCCTTGAAGTCGTAATGTTTCTCGTTGCTGTGCCTGCATCCCGGCCAGATCGCCACAAAGAGGCACAAGAACCACAAAAGTGATTTCCTTGTTTTCGCGCCTTTTGTGCCTTTTTGTGGCCTCATCTGGGTTGGAGTTTCGCGTCGTAGAGACGTTGGTAGGTCCAGAAGTTCGTCAGCACTTTGTAAACGTAATCCTTGGATTGTGAGAAACCGATCTCGGGGACGTAGCGATCAGCTTCGTTCCCGCGCGAACGAGTAATCCAGCGCACGAGGTTGTCAGCGCCTCCGTTGTACGAAGCGGCCACCGCCTGCGGCTGGTTCGGAAACTGCCTGAACAGATTGGCGAGATACTGCGTGCCGAAACGAATCGAGGTGTCGGGGTTGTAGAGATCGTCCTGCTGAAAGTGTTGCAATCTTAGTTGCTCCGCAATCTCGTTTGCAGTGGAGGCGATGAACTGCATCATGCCGCGAGCTGCGGCCACCGATTTCGCATCCGCCTGAAAGCGTGACTCCTGTCGCGCGATTGAAAGCACAAATCTCGGATCGACTTCGGGGCTCGCATTCTGCAAAAGGGCATCACGAAACGGCGCCGGATAAAGCATCTCGGCCAACTCGCGCGGCGCGAGTTCAATCAGGTAATCGGCCGGTACTGCTTTCCAGACTTGCTCCGCAAACCGCACCGCACGATTCGGAATTCCGGCGCGCAACGACAGCAGCGCGATCGTGTAATCCTCGTCCGTCGCGCCGGCCGTTTTGTTCGCCACGCGTGTTGCAAGCAACTCAGGCAGTGCCTCGTCGTACAACCCGAGCAGCAACAGATTGTCGGCGAGCTCCTCGTGGGCGCCGTTTGGCGGCTGTTGTTTGAGCAGAGAGATCCGGTTGAACTGCGGTAAGCGATACGTTGGCAACGCGCTGTAAGCAGCCTGCAACCGCTTGAGCAGTTCGCCGCGGATCTTCGCCTCGCCGGTAAGTCTCCATGCGGCTTGTGCTGCCGCTCGCGATTGCTCGTATTGGCCCGCAGCGTCCGCAGCTTTGCCTTCGCTCAAAAACGAATTGAGACGATTACGAACCAGCACGCCCGTCTTGTCGGTTACGGCTAATGCGAGCAGTCTCTGCGTCGCTCGCGTGCCGTAGTACTCGTTGCGCCCGTCAGGTATTAATAGGTACGCATCGATCGCTTCTTCAGTCCTGCCGAGTTGCTCGAGCGCGTAAGCGCGCAGGAAATTGACCTCGACGGTAGTCGTGCCGCCGCCAACGCGAGTCCCACCGAGATCCGAAAGTTTCGACAACTCCTCCGCATCGCGCACAACGGCGGCCCAGCTTGCCTGGGCCATGTGAATACGCAGTTGCGCAAACAGGGCGAGCGCGCCGCCGAGATCGTTTTTGAAGCGAGCGCGCGTTTGTTGCACCCAGTTGAGCGCTTCCGTGTAGCGACCCGCTTCGTGCAGTGCGTCGATGATGTTCAAGTACGGTCGTTCCGGACTCGGTGCATCGGGAAATCGATCGATGAGCAGCTTGTAGGCTGTGACCGCGTCGTCGACTCGTTTCATCCGCACATAACTCGAACCAAGAAACCCGAGCGCGTCGCGCGCGCTGGTCGTCTGCGGATACGAATCAAAAACTTTTTGAAAAAGCTTCGCGGCGTCGTCGTACTTCGACTCGTTGTAAAGCCCGCGCGCGATCTGAAACATTGCGTTCGGAACAGTGCTGCTCTGCGGGAAACGATCGATAACCGCCTGGTAATGAACGCGCGCGCCGGCAAAGTCGCGGTTGAACTGGTAGACAGATGCGCGCAGCAAGTGATCGGCTTCGCTGAGGTTTGGTGAATTTTTGTCGAAAGCGTCGAGTTGCCTGACAGCTTCCAGCGCGAAGTCGTCGGGCCGAGATGCATCCGGCATTTGCATCACCAGTTTGGTGTAAACGTCGCGCGCTTCAGCCAGTTTTCCTGCACCTGTGTAAGCCGCACCCATCAACGCTGCTCCTTCACGCGCGACGTTGACGTTCTTCGAGAGCAACAAGGGTTTGGCGCTGCCAGCCGCAGTCGCAAAGTCACCGCTTTCGAAAAAACTCTCACTGAGTCGCAAAGTCGCGGCCTCGAAGAGCAGGCTTGACGGTGCGATGGCGGTTAGTTGTTGCAGTCGTTCGCGCTCGAGGACGAGATCGCCGGTGGCGCGTGCGAGCTTTGCGAGTCGCCAGAGTGCGTATTCTCGAAGTTTCGAATTGTTGGCCGCGATTGTTTGATAACTGGCGGTCGCGGCGGCGAGATCACCGGTGCGTTCGGCGATGCGTCCCATCAGATAGTCATAATTCTTGTCGCGAAACAGCGCCTCGTTGGTCGAGCGCAGCTTGTTGATCTCGGCTCGCGCAGTCTGCCAATCGGACGCCTCAACGGCCGCGGTGATGCGCTCTGGTTGGGCCAGTGCGGTCAGCGCAGCCGCGCCCAGGAAGACGAAAATAAGGACCACTCTCAGGAATGACATACTTCAGATTATAATGAGACTACAAAGCAGTTTCACGCAAAGGCGCAAAGACGCAAAGAATACCTAGCGCCTTTCTTTTGCGTCTTTGCGCCTTTGCGGGAAAAATCTTGCAACCAATATGATCAAACTTGAAGGTTCTCAATTAGCGGCCCGCATTAAGCAGGACGTGCAAAACGCGATCGAGCGAATGAACGTGCGACCTGGTCTCGCGGCGGTGCGTGTCGGCGACGATCCGGCATCCGAAGTTTACGTCCGAAACAAGATTCGCGCGTGTGAGGAAGTTGGCATTCGTTCTGAACATCACGCGTTGCCGGAGTCGACCAGCACCGCGGAGTTGCTCGAACTCATCGCGTCGCTAAACGCGCGTGACGACGTTGACGGCATCCTGACGCAACTTCCTTTGCCATCCCAGATCGACGAAACCGCGATCATCGAAGCCATCAATCCTGCGAAAGACGTTGATGGGTTTCATCCGGTCAACGTCGGTCGATTGGCGCTCGGGCGTCCGGTCTTCGTGCCATGTACTCCTGCGGGCATTATCGAATTACTCGACGACAACGGCGTTGAGATACGCGGAACGAACGCGTGTGTGGTTGGTCGCAGTCAAATCGTCGGACGTCCGATGGCGCAGTTGTTGTTGCAAAGAGATGCGACAGTGACGATCTGTCATTCACGCACGCGTGATCTGGCAGCTGTAACGAGGACTGCCGACTTGCTCGTAGTCGCGATCGGGCGTGCGGGCTTCATTGGTCGCGATCACATCAAGCCGGGCGCGACGGTGATCGACGTCGGCATGAACAGGTTTTCAGACGAGGACGAGGTTCGCGAGTTATTTGGTGAAGATGCTGACAGGCGACTCGAGGTGCTCGCTAAGCGCGGCTCGACGCTCGTGGGCGACGTGCATCCGGCCCAGGCGGCGGAGGTTGCAGGCAAGTTGACGCCTGTGCCCGGCGGTGTCGGTCTGTTAACGGTGGCAATGTTGATGAAGAATACGTTGAAGGCCGCGACCTTGCGACGGCAGTGATTATGTTACGTGTCGGACTGACAGGCTCGATCGGCGTTGGTAAATCGTTTGTCGTTTCGATCTTTGCGGAGCTCGGGTGTCACGTGATCGATGCGGATCTGACGGCCCGCGAAGTCGTAATGCCCGGCACGCCGGGACTCAAGGCACTGACGGAATCATTTGGCACAGAAATTCTGAACGCGGATGGAACGCTCGACAGGAAACGACT
>DATDFT010000234.1:0-5485 GCA_036522475.1 Pyrinomonadaceae bacterium
CGCATCGTGATCGCGCAGCGTAACTTCAGTCGCGATCTCGGCGCGCAGCTCTCGCTGGGTATCGCGAACCTCGGTCGTGGCGGTTTGGCGAACATCTCGACACTGCCGTCCCAAAACTCGAGCAGTGGCTCGGGAAGCGGAAGTGGTGGTTCCGGCTCGGGATCCGGATCAGGTTCAGGATCCGGATCGGGAAGCGGAAGCACTGGAGCGAAGTCTGGTCCAAATCCGTTTGGTGTCTTCGGCGGGTTGACCGGTACACCGGTGCCGAGCAATAACCTGGCGGCGGCCGCAGCGAGCACCGTCATTGGTTTGACGACGGGACTCTTCGGCACTGCTCAGATCAGCGCGCTGATCACGCTTGCTGAATCGCGTGGTCAGGCGAAAACAGTCGCGACTCCGCGAGTTACCGCCTTGAACAATCGACCCGCGCAGATTGAAAGCGGTTCGCAGATTCCGGTGCAAACAACGCAGGCTGCGAGTGGTACCGCGGTCGTGACGACAACTTTCGTGTCTGTGCCGCTGCGTCTTTCAATCACGCCGCAGATCACGGACGCGGGAACAGTCGTGCTGCGAGTCACGATCGAGAACAACACACTCAACACGGGTATCGCGGTTGGTGGCGTTCCGGGTATCGACACACAGCGCATGCAATCAGAAGTGCTGGTCCCGGATGGCGGCACCACCGTCATGGGTGGCGTGCTTGCCGACACCGAAGGTGAAGCGCAACAACGCACACCTGGCCTCGCTTCAATTCCTGTCGTAGGCAATCTCTTCAAGAGAAGACTAACGACGCGTCAAAACAGTGAGATCCTCTTCTTCATCACGCCGCACATCTACCGTCCTGATTATCAGGGACGGCCGACGGCGGGAACAGTGTCCAGCGGTCAACGCTCGGTAACGATTCCGCAACCGGTTCCGCTGGGGAATCCGCCGAGCAACACGCCGACGCCGACTCAGTTGCAGCAGCAGCCGCAGTCGCAGCCGCCGGCGGTCACCCCGACTCAGCCGCAGTTGTTGAGTGCTCCGCTGCCGAATAGTCCGACCGGTACGACCACGGCGCGGCCGGGAACACTCAGCGGTCAACGTCCGTAACTGGAGGGCCACATGTTCAAGGAAATGCTTGAGGAGATTATCGGACGCGCCGAGGGCAGCCTCGGTGCGCTGATAATGGGAACGGACGGCATCGCTGTTGAAAAAGTTCTCGGCGAAGCCGGCATGGAAGCGAATCTCGACGTTGCGGCGGCGGAGTTTACTTCGTTGGTGCGCAGTGCTCAACGTGCAGGAACGGACACGGGACTCGGTGGTTTGCGCGAGCTCGTTGTTTCGCTCGAAGGTGCGGTGATGGTGATGCGGCTTTTGAGTCGCGACTATTTTGTCGTGCTGGCGTTGAACACGCAGGGCAACCTGGGCCGTGCGCGTTTCGAGTTGCGCAAAGCAGAGTTGAAGCTCGCGAAAGAGTTCGCACTTTAACCGTTAGTTCTCCCGCAAAGGCGCAAAGATGCAAAGGATCATCTTCTTTGCGCCTTTGCGTCTTTGCGGGAGATTTTTCTAAGGATTGACTATGAAACGCTACGTTTTGGTCCTTGCATTTATCGTCTCGTATTTCGTTTCCGCTGATGCGGCGTCGCTGTTTGGCAAAGTGGTCGACGTCGCCAGCGGCGACGTGATCACGATTTACAACTTGAATCGTCCGGTGCGCGTGAAATTGATGGGCGTCGCTGCGCCTGAGATGAACCAGGCCTTTGGCGACGTCGCGAAAAAGCATCTTGCGGATCTCGTTTTCGAGAAATCAGTCTTAGTCGAATACGCAGGCATCGCGCCGGACAGCAGCTTAACCGGACGAGTGCTTTTGAACGACGCAGACATCGGTGCGCAGATGATTCGCGACGGTGTGGCGTGGTTTGATCCGACCACCGGAAACCGGCTGAGCGCAAACGATCGCGAGATTTATCAGCAGTCGGAACAAGCAGCGCGAACCGAGAAACGTGGCTTGTGGCAACAGCAGAACCCGATTGCCCCGTGGGAGTTTATCAAAACGGAGAAGATGCGAAGGAATTCCGCGGCGAGCGTGAAGGAGATCGTTCCGGACGCAAAGCCGAAACGCAGTGGTCCAGTTCCGGAATTAACAAATATGTCGCTCATTGCAGCAGGAATTAATGCTGCTTCATCGCGATCGTCGACATTTGAATCGGACGGTGCCTGGGCTCGCTCCACGGTGCGCAAGAACTGGAGCCGGTTGCAACCGCCTGGTGAGGATTTTTCAGTCGACATGCCTGAGGATGGTGAGCGCCTGACCACCTCGATTCCAGCGGGTAACGAGACGGTCGATGTCACAACCTACATGGTGCGGGATGGTTGGGCTCTTTATTCTGTGGCCTGGTTCAAGCAACCTACTTTTGGCGAGACGGATGACGTTGCGTTCAAGGCATTACTCAGGGATTACCTGAAAGGAGCCGCTGAAGGTTATCAGCGAGGCGGCGGTCAAGACGATTTTAAGTGCCAGCCGCGGTCTCAGAAGAACATGTCGCAGAACGGCTACGCAGGAGTCGAATACGATCTCTCTTCGTGCGTGGCGCCGGCGCGCCTGCGCATTTTTACGAAAGTAGTCGATAACCTGCGCCGGGTGTATATGGGCACGGTGATATACGGTGAAGAGGATGAGAACGTGACGCGCTTCTTGAAGTCATTCACTATTGGCCCTGCTAAGGCAACTTCACGTAAGGCATCCCTCGCAAGATAATCCGTTGCCGGCGCGCGACGCGACGCGGATTGATCAGAGGATTAAAAACAGTCCGTGGATTGGGAATCATTGCCGACAAAAAAGCCGCTTCGTTTACCGAAAGCGCCGACGCGGGTTTGTGAAAGTAATGCTGCGCGGCCGCTTCCGCTCCGTAAATCCCATCGCCCCACTCAATCACGTTCAAATAGATCTCGAGTATCCGGCGTTTTGTCAGCGATCGTTCGAGCATGACGGTCAAGGCCGCTTCCTGACCCTTTCTCAAAAACGATCGTTGCGACGAGAGATAAAGATTCTTCGCGAGCTGCTGGCTGATGGTTGAACCACCGCGTTTGAATTCCGGCAGGTTGGGCAGCCAGTCGTCGTCTTCACCTTCAGCTTTTGCCTGTTTCGCGGCTTCGCGCTGCGCCTGTTCGAAAGCTTTCTGGATCGCTTCGTAATCGAATCCGTGATGTGTCACAAAATTCGTATCTTCACCGGCGAGCACTGCGCGCTGAAGGTTTGGTGAGATCCTGTCGAGCGGCACCCAGACCTGTTCTCGCCTCGGTGGTTGGCCCTTCGCTTCTGCTTCGGCGATACGTGTGTCGATCAACGACGTGGATGTTGGATTGCCGCGGCGCAGCAACATCACGCGGACGAACATGATCGCTTCGTAACCGATAACTCCGATTACGGCGCCCACCACCACCAGGAAGAAGATTCGGAATAATCTGCGCACTCTCAACGCGGGGATATTAGCAAATAGGTGATATTGGACCTATTTTCGGTTTGATTTTCGCGCGAGGCCGCGGTAGTTGACGTTGCCGGGGAGCTTGCGTGGCAGGTCGAAATTGTCGTCGACGATGTCTTCGAGATGGACGCTCGCAGCGCGCGCATATGCAAGCAAGGTCATGAGGGTGGGTTCCCGTTTGTCCTGTTCGTACTCGGAGATGCGACCGTAGTGCATCGACTCGGCCAGCCCAAGGCGCTCGAGCATCTGGGTCTGTGAGAGACCGAGACCAACACGTATTTGCAGGAGTTTTTCAGCCAGTCGCATCGGACGGGGACGCGGGTTTCCCATCAGTAGTTGCCTCCTGATGAGACCCGCCGGCCTATACTCGCAGTTGGGAGTATACTGCGTTCGCTTTTGATTTTCGCCGTGAGTATGAACCTTTCATGCTCAACGGCGATGCTCATCACTCTTTAATGTGGGAGGCTGAGCCGCGCATTTTGCCGTTGCTGAGTTGTCAAAGACAGATGCATCCTAAAACGACAGGGCATCAAACGTAAATAGAAAAATTCAAGTTTGGGCCAGGTCAATGAAAAAATGTGGCCCAATCAATTAACTGGCCGGGAGCTAATTCTTACGTTGAAAAACCGGAAATGTCAACGTAGTAGATGAAGCAGAGTTGTTGTCCCGCTAATGGCTGCCATACTGATACCCAAATGAGGAACTCACGCTTACCGCAGTTTATGGAAGAAGCCGCGGCAGGCGGTTACGTACGTAACCGAGCGAGCGATTCGCGCTATGAACTGCGTAAACATTAATCAAACGAGCCCACCTCACGTACCTCGACATCGTGAGATCAAAGAAACCACTCCTCCGGTAAATCTGAAACCGATCTCGGAATAGCACAGCCCTGGTCCTGGACCGAAGGCTCTTCGGTAAATTCGCTTGTCGACACTCTCAGTTGTGAGTAGTATGTCGGCTATGGGGACAAAAGCGCGCAACCGGCCCAAAAACCTCGCTCGGAAGCTACGTCAGATCAGAAAGGCTCTCGGATTGTCGCAGTCGGAAATGCTGCGATGTTTAGGAGCCGAGCAAACATTCTCGGCGGCGAGGATCTCCGAATACGAGTCCGGCATACGTGAACCGGCGCTGTGGGTGCTGTTGGCTTACGGGCGCATCGCGGCGATCCACCTGGAGAGTCTTATCGACGACGAAGCCGCCTTGCCCGACAAGCTGCCCGGCAGTTTTAAATTCAGACGCCTCCGACAAAAGCTCGCTACAGATCCCTCCACTAAGAGCGTTGCCTCAGAAAAATAACCGTCCTAACTCAAAACCAAGCTTGCAAACACTCTCAAAAGAGAGTAAGGTGACAGCGCTAGATGCAACAGAGAGAGAGGAGATCTCGGATGCCCCAACAAGTGATCTGTATCCAGTCGGAGGACGTAGAGAGCGGGATACTTGTAGCAACCTTTTGTGGTAAGTCCAGTAGGACTGGTAATCCAACCGGAAAGAAGGCACGGAAGCAGAGTTCAAAATCACGCAAGGTGACCTCAACCAAGCCCCGAGTAAAACATCTGAAACTTGACGGAGACTGGAAGATAGTTTTTGAGCGGGTCAGGTAATGAGGTTACGACGCCAGATTAATGCACCAACGAGTCGCTTAACGATTCCTCGTTGCCGATGGTGAGCGCCAGGGCGCGGATGGCGGAGCGCGCGTCGTGTTGTTGTTCCTCACTTAGCAGCGACCAGGCGAGGGAAATGGGGCATTCGGTATCGTGATGAAGAGCTTTGTGGCAGACGGGGCAGTCGTCGCCTGAAAGCTCGAGCACGACGTAGAGCTTTGCCAGCAACGTGATGATGAGTTCAGCGCGTTTCTTCTGCTCGTCTGATTCAAGCATGGTCCAGGAGATTAATACTGTAGCGTGTTTTCCCACTTGACGCGCTTGAGCAGCGCGAAGTCGGAAAGCATCTTGCCCGCGCCGAGCACGACGGATGTCAGCGGGTCATCAGCAACAAACACAGGCAACCCGGTCTCGGTT
>DATDFT010000235.1:0-6861 GCA_036522475.1 Pyrinomonadaceae bacterium
GCGATTGTGGACCTTGGCAGTGTGCAGAAGGTTTCGAAAGTGGGCGCCGGATTCCTGCAGGACATCGGATCGTGGATCTGGATGCCCAGCCGCGTCGAGATCGAAACCTCAGTCGATGGCAAAACCTTTGGTCCGCCGCTAGTGATCGCGAACGAAGTCTCTGACAAACAGGAGGGTGTTGTTATCAGAGACCTCGTCAAAACGACCGCGCCAACGGAAGCGCGCTACATCCGCATCCGTGCGGTCCATCTCCGCCCCGAGACGTGGATCTTCGTGGATGAAATTTTGGTGAACTAATATCGGTCCTATAAGTCCTATAGGACCTATTTAAAAAACCTACCACTGCAACTCGAATTCATAATCCGACGCGCCGCCTTTCGGATCCTTGATCCGCACGATGGCCGTGAAATCGTTTTCGCGCGACGGTTGTTGCTCGATGAAGATATCGCCGCGGCCACGCTTCGCCGTCAATCGCACTGTCACGCGTCGCGGCGGCAGCGAATTGTAGAAGTTTGGCTGGCCGTCTGAGTACGGTGTGCCGCCGATGGTCTCAACGTCCGCCGAGCCGCCACGAATTCTGATGCGCACGTCGTCGTCAACGCGCCCGCGCCACGTCATGCGCCCGCCGCGTCCGGTGTCCGGAGGATACTGATCGCCTCCGCCCGTCGAGTTGTTACCGAGCTCGCGCGAGATGTCGTTCAGCGAACGTTGAATGTTGTACCAGTTGCTTCTTTGCACGTTGCCGCGCTCGATCGAACGCGCGAGGTTTTGAAGCGTGTCAAATGCATCGCGCAGATCCTGGTTGCGACGACGGTCAACCGCCATGCGATAGAAAATGCGAGTGGCTCCGGCAAACTCGTGCGCCAGCATCACCGCATCGATGTCGTTGCGCAAAGCGCGCGAGTTGTTTGTGAAATTGCTGTAGCTGGCGTCAGCAAAGTCGCTCGCATCGCGCGATAACCTGTCCGCCAGATCGCTCAGGCGGCTGTTTGACTGCCCAAACTGGCTGAACGCGGGACTGGTGAACAACGAAATCGCGACCATCACCAACAAGCTTCTGATAATCATGGGCTCCTCCTAAAGTCTCATTTGATATACTGCGCCCCCAAGACTCAGCAAGAATATCAAGCTATAGCTTTCGTCGTTAATATTTTCTGATTGCGATGCCACTTTTGTGTCACCGAGGAGACTCACTATGCTGATGCGAAAACGAATCATCCTGGTACTTTCACTGCTTGCGATCTCTGTCTCGACCCTGAACGCCCAGGAAGCCAACAAGGACATACTCGGCGCGCTGCATTACCGGCACATTGGACCAACCGGCAATCGTCTGACTTCAGTCGTTGGCATTCCCGGGCAACCGAACATTTACTACGTCGGCGCAGCGTCAGGTGGTGTCTGGAAGACAATCGACGGCGGCGTTCACTGGGATCCGGTCTTCGATTCGCAGCCGGTCTCGTCAATCGGCGCGCTCGCGATTGCACCCAGCGATCCGAATATCGTTTGGGCGGGCACTGGCGAACCGTGGATACGCAGTCATATCTCGGTGGGCGAAGGCATCTACAAGTCGACTGACGCAGGCAAGACGTGGAAGTTGATGGGTCTCGAAAAGACCGGACGGATTAGTCGTGTAGTGATCGATCCGAAGAATCCGGACATCGTGTTAGTCGGAGCCCTGGGTCACGCCTATGGACCACAGCAGGAACGAGGCGTGTTTCGCACGACAGACGGCGGCAAGACGTGGGAGCGCGTGCTCTTCACGGATGAGAAGAGCGGTTGTGCTCACCTCGAGATGGACCCGAACAATCCGAAGGTGTTGTTTGCCGGCATGTGGCCACTCGAGATTCACACGTGGGGACGTGAGAGTGGTGGACCCGGCAGCGGGCTCTTCAAGTCGACTGACGGTGGTGTTACGTGGAAACGGCTTTCGGGCAACGGTCTCCCAACTCGCATGACCGGAAAGATCGTTCCCGCGATTGCGCCCAGCAACTCCAAACGCATTTACGCGCTCATCGAAACCGGCGACGGCGTTCCGCTGAACGGACAGGAAACCGATCGCGGCAAGCTCTGGCGTTCCGATGACGGTGGCGAGAACTGGAAACTCGTCAGTTACGATCGCAATCTCGGCGGCCGCACTCATTACTACTTTCGCGTGGCCGTCGCGCCGGACAACGACAACGAAACTTATTACCTCACGTCCGGCTTCGCACACTCGACCGACGGCGGCGAAACAGCGAGGCTGATGATCGGCAACAACAGTCCCGGCGGCGACAATCACGACATCTGGATCGATCAGACAAATCCGAACCGCATGGCGGTCGCGAATGACGGAGGTGTTTCGATCTCCACGACGCGCGGTCAGACGTGGTTTCACATTCAACTGCCGATCGCGCAGATGTATCACGTGACGGTCGACAATCGCATTCCGTATTACGTCTACGGAAACGAGCAGGATGATCCGTCGTATCGTGGTCCAAGCCGGACTAACGGTGGTGGATCGATTCCGCGCAGTGCGTGGCAGTCGGTCGGTGGTGGCGAGAGTGGTTGGGCCACGCCGGATCCTGTCGATCCAAACATCGTCTGGTCCAGCGCTTCGGGTTCGGGAAGTGTCGGCGGGATTGTCGAGCGTTTCGATCTGCGGAATGGACAGATGCGGCGCGTTGAAGTGTGGCCGGATCAAGTGAACGGCTCGCCGGCAGCGGATGTGAAGTATCGATTTGTTTGGACGTTTCCGCTGGCGATCTCGCCGCACGATCACAAGAAGATTTACGTCGGCAGCCAGTTTGTTCACCAAACGACTGACGATGGTCAGAGCTGGCAAGTCATCAGTCCGGACCTGACAACTAACGACAAGAGCAAACAGGGTTTCTCCGGCGGACTGACAGGCGACAACATCGGCGTTGAGTACTTCTCAGTCATCTTTGCGATCGCCGAATCGCCTCGCGAGAAAGGATTGATCTGGGTTGGCACGAACGATGGGCTTGTGCAAGTGACGCGTGACGGCGGGAAGAATTGGACCAACGTCACGAAGAACATTCCGAACCTGCCGCAGTGGGGAACGGTCAGCAACATCGAGCCGTCTCGTTATGAACCCGGCGTCGCTTACATCACAGTCGATTTTCACCAGGTGAACAATCGCGACCCGTTCATCTACAAGACGAAGGACTACGGCAAATCGTGGACTGCGATCACGAACGGCATTCCGCACAGCATGCTGAGTTACGCGCACTGCATTCGTGAGGATCCGGTGCGACGCGGTTTGCTTTACGTCGGAACGGAGAATGGGCTTTACGTCTCTTTTAACGACGGCGAGAAGTGGGAACCGTTGCAAGCGAACTTACCGCGCGTGCCGGTTTACTGGATGGTCGTGCAGGAGCATTTCAATGATCTCGTCGTTGGAACTTACGGCCGCGGATTCTGGATTCTCGACGACCTGACGCCGATCCAGCAGATGAAACAAGAGGTTCGCGATGCGAATGCGAGCCTGTTTCCACCACGGCCGACGTATCGATTCAGACCGAGTGTGACGCCTGTGACGATGTCGGACGATCCTTCCGCGGGACAGAACCCGCAGTACGGAGCTGCGATCACTTACTACCTCAAGTCAGCACCGTCAGGCGACGTGAAAGTGAAGATCGAAGACGCGAAGGGGCAGCTTGTTCGAACTCTGAACGCCACGAAGAATATCGGGCTCAATCGAATAACCTGGAACCTCGAAGGCGAACAAACCACTGAAGTGCGTATGAGGACGAGTCCGGAATACGCTCCGGACATCAAGCTCGGACCGGATGGTACGCGCAACGCGCCGGGCGCGGGTCGTGCGTCGATACTGTTACCACCCGGCAATTACACCGTTAAGCTTTTAGTGGCGGGCCAGGAGCTGAGTCAGCCGCTGATAGTTAAGAAGGATCCAAATTCAGGTGGCACTGACGCGGACATCGCGGCGCAAAACGCAATGATGCTCGAGTTGTGGAAGGATATTGATACGGCAGCGCGCATGATCAACCAGATCGAGGTTCTCCGCAGCCAGCTAGAGAAGGTGGATGTGCCGGCCGTGAAGTCTGCGGTCGATGGCTTTGATAAAAAATTGATCGAAATTGAGGAAACCTTAATCCAGCGCAAACTTACGGGACAGGGGCAGGATGCGGTGCGTTGGCCGCCGAAGTTGTTGATGACGAAGATCAACTATCTGGCGAATGGATTGGCGAGTGGCGACTTCGGGCCGACGAAGCAACAGCGTGAGGTGCAGGCGCTGTTGAAGCAGCAACTGGCGGAGCAGAAGCAGCGCATGGATGAGGTGCTGAAGCAGGACTTGCCGGCGTTCAACAAGGTCCTCGCCGACAACAACGTCAAGATTGTTATCAAGCCTTAATACGGACAGTGACGACAGCCGCTGCCGCAGCAGTAACCGCGACGCTCGAGATAGCTCGCGGTAAAGACCATCGCGCCGTTTTCGAGGTAGTAGTCACGTCCCTCGGTTAGTTGACCTTTTAGTAGAGAGACGTCGACGGGCTGAAAGTAATTGTCTGGCGCTGAGTCGAACAACTCAGGATGGATTAATCGCGCCAACAACTCTGCGCCTTCGACAACGCGCGGTCCAGGACGTGCGAAAAACGAATTTGCATCGACTGCAAAAACTCTCCCGTTCTTCACTGCCGGCAGATCGAAGAATGGAGATGATTTATATCCAAAGACGCTCCAGATCTGTTTTAGTGTCTGCTCGAGGTTGAACCCGCAAGGCATAATCACCAGCACTTCCGGCGCCCATGCAACGATGTCATCCCACGGCACACGCACCGACTCACCACGTTCGCGCCCGATTTCATCAACGCCGCCCGCAATCTTCACTAGCTCCGGCACCCAGTGACCGCTCGCATAAACGGGATCCAACCACTCCATGCAGAACACTCGTGGACGTTGAACGCCGGCGGTTCGTTCGGCTAAAGCCCGAAGGCGCTGTTGGCAATCACTGATTAACGTTTCCGCAGCTTCGGTTCGATCGGTTGCGGCGCCAAGATCGCGAACGTTATCGAAGATCTCGTTAAGCGATTGCGGCGTGAGCCATAGGATCTGGGGTGCTTTGGGAAGTGCTTTCAGAACTTGCGAGACTTCGTTGCCGGAAGGTGCACAAACCTGGCAGAGGTCCTGCGTGAGTATCAGATCAGGAGCGAGATCGCGCAGCAGTTGTTCGTCGATCTGGTAGAGACTCTCGCCACTGCGAATTCGTTCGGCAACCGCGCGATCGATCTCGCTTTGAGTCATCGTTTCGATCGGCAACACATTGCGAACTACGACCGGCTTGCTCTTCACTTCCGGCGGATAATCACACTCATGCGTGATGCCTACGATCGAATCACCGAGCCCGAGCGCGCAGGCCATCTCCGTTGCTGAGGGAAGAAAGGAAACGATTCGCATGGCCAAGAATATAGATCCTATAGGACGAATAGGACCTATATTTTGTTCGTTCTTTGCGACTATCTACGGCTCGCCGTCGCCCTTCTTGCCTTTCTTCTTCGCTGGTTCAACTTCGCGGGGGCGTGTCGTGGGTGGAGGCGGCGCTTCGACCTTCGGAGTTGTCACCTCGGGCTTCGGTTGTGGCTTGGCTGAATCTGCGTCCGCCTTGGGTGGTGGCGGCAGTGTTACTTGTTCCAGCTTTGGTTCCGTTGATCCGGCCGGTAGAGCATTCTGATCTTCAGCCTTGTCAGCGTCGGCGGCGAATTCGGCACGCTCAGCGGCCAGTTCCCGTTGCCGCTGCTTGAAGAGCTCGCGCATGTCTTCCGGCATTTCCGGAGCTTTCGGAAAGTCTTCCTTGGGCTTGTCCTTCAGGAACGTCTTCATGAAGTCGATAAACATCGGCAGCGCACCGTGCGCGCCGGTCATGTCGTTGCCCAGTGGTTTTTTCTTTCCGGGATAACCCATCCAAACGCCCGTGACGTAAGTCGGTGTGTAACCGATAAACCAGACATCGGTGTGGTCGTTCACCGTGCCGGTCTTGCCTGCGAGAGGTACACCCAGCACCTGCGCAGCGCTCGCAGTTCCACCTTGCACGACGCCGCGCATCATGCCAACCATCGTCAAGGCAACGTATTCATTCATCACCTTGTAGGTAGTTCGTTCCCACTCTTCGAGTGTGGCGCCGTCACGATCGAGAACTTTGCGAATCAGGTGTGGCTCAACGCGTATTCCTTTGTTCGGGAACGAAGAGTACGCCGATACCATTTGATCCAACGGCACTTCGGTAGCGCCCAGAGCGGAAGGCAGATAAGGTGACATCGGTACCTTGATCCCAAAACGGCGAACCATCTGCGCGCCGGTTTGAATACCGACAGTTTGCAAAAGGTGCACCGCCGGGATATTCATCGACTTCGCCAACGCGGTTTTCAGCGGCATGTCGGCGCAACTAAGCGAGCCGTCGTAGTTATGTGGTTGCCAGTCGCCAATGCTGATCGCAGCGCCGCTCACCGGCGTGTCCGGAGTCATGCCCCATTCAACTGCCGCGGTGTAGATGAATGGTTTGAAGCACGATCCTGTCTGGCGATAAGCCTGCAGGGCGTTGTTGAACTTGTTGGTGTAGAAGTCGTAGCCGCCGACCATCGTGATGATCTCACCGGTTTTGGCGTTGAGCGTCATCATCGCACCCTGCACTGCCGGAATTTGCTCCAGCTCAACTTTCAAATGCCGGTTCTTCTCGTCGACTTCCTTGATTTCAAACTCTGCGAGGTCGCCGGCCTTGAACTCATCTCGCGGCTGGCGCTTGCCCCAACCCATCTCGGCCGCTGTTAAGTTCGCGGTGAAATTGCCGAAACGCACTGACGCTTCGTTGCGCGTGCGATCCACTTTCATGATCAGGCCCATCAAGTG
>DATDFT010000236.1:0-13484 GCA_036522475.1 Pyrinomonadaceae bacterium
TCAGTACGGGATGCAGACGTTCGATCAGTCGCTGTTTCAACTCTGGCAGTCGCGCCTCATCACGCAGGAAGAAGCGATTCACAACGCGACCAATCCTGATGAGTTCAAAATGCGCGTTTCAGGCATCTACTCCAAGGACGATACGCTCGCGACCGAAATGACCACCCCCGCAACAGCGATGGTCACACCACCCCCAGTCAGTAACGAACGCGACAGCATCTTCGTCAAACATTAGCCACACTTTCTTTTGCTTTTTTGCGGCGCATGACGCGGACGCCTGAGCGCCAGTCTTCGTTGATGTCGAAGCGATAGATCTCGATATCCGCTGAGATGCATTGGGCCAGCGTCTGGAAAGAAGGATGGACGCGCAGGGTCGGTGCGACGAGATAGACCAAAGGTGACTCGTCACTTATCGCTCGCTCGCCAAAGAGCTTCGCTTTCGCAATGTGACCCCGCCTGCGGTGTGCTTCGACACGACGCCAGTAGTCCGCGCCCTGCAACACGTGCTCGCGATCTTCGGAGACTTTCAGTTCAATCACAACGAGCCGGCCGTCTTGGCGCAGCGCCAGCAGGTCGATTGGTCTGATCCCGAGCTTCGCGGCGCGCGCTGTTCGAAACTGCGCGTGCAGCGGCGCGATGATCAACCCCGGATCCAACCGCGTGATGTCGCGACGTAACAACGACTCCAGCCACGCCTCCGGCGCTGCGCGATAAAACGCATGACGATGATCGACAGCCGCGGCCGATCGATGCTCGCGCAAGTCGCGCAGCAATTCCTGCCATTCATTCCACGTTGTGTCATCAAGCAACCGTCGATGCGCACGATCGATGCCGAACCAAATGTTTTCGCGACCAAGCAACGAACGGACGCGCGCGAAAGGAAGTCCGAAGTATCGCAGCGTCTCACCATAACGCGCATGCACGACATCGATCGCTTCCGGTGCTTCGGCAATGATCGCGTCGCTCGTTTCGCTGTTCGTTGCGACAGCGACAGGAGGAAAACGCGCCAGCTTCTTTCTCCACAGCTCCTGCTTGTCCGAGCAACGCTCTTCACGCAACGACGTCAGCTCATCGTCGACTGTGAAAACCCTGATGATATCTCGCAAACCACTGCGCAAGAGCGCCACGCGAGAGAGCAGCGGTTTGAGCATTTCCGGCGAAACGATCAACCAGAGCTGCTCGACAAATGGAGGCTTGCTACGATTTGAGGTGCGTCGAAACCACAACAACGCCGACGACAAGAACGCATCTACAACTGCCGGCTGACTCGGCACGACTGGACCGGTGACAGCGATTCGCTCGCGTCGCCGCAACAGCAGAATCTGGGCGTATCTCCCAGGGTGACTTGGCTGCGTGCCGCAACTCAAAGACATACGCTCGATTTTTGTCTGTGATTCAAACGCGGCAGCGAGTTCCGCGAGACGCGTGCAACGCATCTCGCGCGCAGCACGAATCATCACCGCAACGTGCTTTGCGGACGCACGCGGCACGAGCTGCATGAACGCGCGCTCACGACCGAGACGGCGCGACGTTTCGAACTCGAGCAACCGCCCGGTCCAGTGCCAGTCGAGAACGTGCCACCATCGATTTCCGTTCTCAGTCCAGCACGAGAAGACGAGTTTTCCATGAGCGATCGCGATTTCGAGTTCGTCTCTGCGTAACGATTGAGGCGCGCCCTCGCTCGGCACAAATAACCACTCCGCATGCGCGCGGAAAAGTTCACTAATCTGCCGGCAGGCGAATTCAAGCGTGAGGTGTTGCATGTATGAGGTCTCCTGTGGTTGAAAGATCTACCCTGTGCTACATTTTTGGTCAATATGAAGAACGTTTATCTTGCGGGTGCAGTCCGAACTCCGATCGGCAAATTTGGCGGCACTCTCGCCTCCTGGACGGCCGCCGATCTGGGTGTTGCGGTAGCGAAAGAAAGCCTGCGCCGCGCTGGTGTTGAGCCTGATCAGATCACTGACTCGATATGGGGTTGCGCGCGCCAGGCGGGAGGCGGACCAAACGTTGCGCGCCAGATTACTTTCCGCGCCGGCGTACCCGAAACGGTCCCAGCAGCGACGATCAACCAGGCTTGTGGCTCGGGCCTGAAGGCGATCATTCTCGCAGCGCAGGAGATCATGCTCGGCCGCAGCGATGCCATCCTCGCAGGCGGTACGGAAAGCATGTCGCGCGTCCCGTATTTCGCGGAAGGCGCGCGCTGGGGCATGCGCATGGGCAACACGCAACTCGTCGACGGCATGTATCGCGACGGCTTCAGCGATCCGCTTTCAGGACTGTTGATGGGCCAAACGGCTGAGAAGCTCGCGCGCCAGTACGAGATCTCTCGACAGGAACAGGATGAATTCGCTCTCCGATCGCAGCAGCGCGCGCAAGCCGCGAGTGAGTCAGGACGATTCAACGACGAAGTGATGCCGCTTGAAGTCAGCCGCAAAAAAGGTGAGACGACCAGCTTCGCTAAAGACGAACATTGTCGCGCCGGAACAACGCTCGCAGATCTCGCGAAACTCTCGCCCGTCTTCTACAAAGACGGCGGTGTCACTGCCGGCAACTCATCAGGCATTACTGACGGCGCCGCCGCCGTGGTCGTCTTGAGTGAAGAAGGACTAAAACGATTTGGCGCAACGCCGCAGGCACGCGTCGTCGATTACGAGATCTGCGGTGTCGCTCCGGAGATCATGGGAATTGGACCAGTGCCTGCTGTGCGCGCGTTATTGTCACGACAAAACCTCGACCTCCCGGAGATCGACTTGATCGAACTGAACGAAGCCTTTGCCGCACAAGTCATCGCGTGCGATCGTGAACTTCATTTAGACGCCGATCGATTGAATGTTAACGGCGGGGCGATCGCGTTGGGCCATCCCATCGGTTGCACCGGCGTGCGCATCACCACCACGCTCATTCACGAGATGCAGAAACGACAGTCGCGACTCGGACTCGCAACCCTCTGCGTAAGCGGCGGCATGGGACTCGCCCTCCTGCTGGAACGCGCATGATTCTCCGCCGAAAACAAGCGCAGGCGTTGATCTCACTCGCGCTTTTATTTGTCGCCTCCTGTCGCACGCAAAACAGGGCGCCGGCAACGAACAATTCGACCGCCGATACTTTTACTTCCGCGACACCGCCATTTAAAACGAAAGAGCCGGAACGTTATCGCGCCATTCGCTCCATCACGACCAGCACGACTGATGGCAGGACCAGGACGGTCCGGTACGCGATCGCAAGAGATGGCGACTCCCGTCGTTTTGAAGCGGAGTTCCTTTCTGTGAGGATGATCTTTGTGCAAGGTCCTGATGGCAAGTTTGTTTTGGTGCCTGACAAAAAAGTCTATATGGACCAGACGCAAGGCGTTCCTCTCCAGCCATACGAAGACGAGAGCTCGCCGGAAAGACTGCTACACACCGAGTCAGGCACGAGTAGTTATAAGCAGCTCGGTAGTGAAGTCATTTCAGGGAGGAAGACAAATAAGTACCTCGTGATTGTTAACGCTTCGAACGCGGCAGACGTCAGCTCAAGTGAGACGTTGATCTGGATTGATGAAGCGCTTGGTATGCCGATCAGATCCGAGACGAAGTCGTCCGACGGTTCGAGCAGCACGATGGAACTTTCGGAGCTGGCGCTCGAGGTGGATAAAAAATTTTTTCAAGTCCCGGCAGATTATAAAAAGGTCCCGGTTGCGGAGCTCGCAAAATACCTGGCGTCCCATTGAACGTTTTGGAGGGGCGGCCACGGAGTGCCGCCCCCTCCGCCCGAATGACGAACGATTGGGGCGGCCACGGAGTGCCGCCCCTACAATTGCAACCTCGGCGTTCGATTCTGGCATCAACTAAACTCCCCATATTCCCGGTAGAAAGGCAGTTTGTAGTGAAAAGAAAACTTATCAACCTGGCAGTCATTCTCGTAGCTTTAGCCACGGTTTCACAAATTCAGGCGCAGACGCGCAGTCGCAATACCACACTGCCGCTTCCGACGCTACTGTCGTCGCTGCCGCAGTCAGACGCGGTCGCGCAGGTAAAAGTGAAACAACTCCTGAACGAAGCGCTGCCGCGGATCCTGGCCAATAATCCCACGAAGCTCAGCGAAGTCAACGCGAGTATCTCTCGCTTCCAGGAGCGCACCGGACTCGACCCGCGGATGTTTCAGCAGGTCGCCATCGGTGTCCGATACACGTATCCTTCCGAGGGCGTCACCAAACTGCAAACCGTCGCTCTCGCAAACGGCAGCTTCAGTGCAAACGCGATGGTCGCCGCCGGGCGCGTCGCTTCGAACGGCAAATACCGGGAAGAAAAATACCAGGACAAGACGCTCTACATCTTCACGCTCGAAGAGAACATCAAGCTGCTTGGACTATTCGATTTCAGAATCGGTGAGCTCGCGGCGGCGCCACTCGACGCCAACGTCCTCGCGCTCGGAGATCCAATCGCAGTGCGCGGCGCGATCGACGCGAGTCGCCAGCGCAAACCGGTCAACGCCGAACTGATTGCCCTCGCCAGCCGCGATCCAAATGCGGTCATCGGCTTCGGCAGCAACATGTCTCGGCAGCTCATCGGAAACCTTGACATCGGCAACGCTCCGATCGCCTCCGATCTGAAAAACCTGCGACAGGTTTACGGGTCAGTATCCACGACCCAAAGCGATCTGCAACTGTTCCTCGCTGCGCGCGCAGTGAATGCGCAAGCAGCGCAAAGCCTCGGCGACACTTTGGAAGGATTGAAACAATTCGGCGCGTTGTTCGTGGGACGTTTATCGGGAGCCAAGGGTGTGCTGGCTAAGAGTGCTTTGTCGAATCTGAAGATCGTGTCGGACGCGAACGAGTTACAGATCAGAACGACGGTGGCCCAGGCTGAGGTTGGGCCACTTTTCGGTTACTAAACCATCAGGGATTTATGCCGCCGGGCAAACCACCCGGGAAACCGGGCTCGGCGGCTGGTTCCTCTTCTTCCAACTGGGCCAGCACCTTGTCGTAAATCTTGATCTTGCCGTCGCGTTTCATCTTTTGCTGAACGCCTGCGATGTAGTCTTCAAACACCTGGTCCTGCCGTTCGCTCATCATCGACTGCTTCAACGTGTCGCGCTGTGCGAAGAGTCCGGTCATGTCGGCATCAGTCCTCTTCACAAGACCGACAATCACCCACTTGTCCTCGACTCTGATGGGCGTCCTGCTCACTTCGCCCGCCTTGAGGTTGTAGATCACGTCGTCGAGTTGGCTGCTGATACCTGCTTTGCCCAGTGACGAACCGAGTTTGAAATTCTCTTCCAGGCCCGAGTCGAATCCTTCTTTCTCTCCCGTAGCTTTGAGCGCATCGGGGCTGCTCACCGACGCGGCCAGATCTTTCGCTTTCTGTTCGAGCTGCTCCTTCGCGCGCTGCTGTTTCATCGCATCAGCGATCTTGCTTTTTACTTCGTCAAAATCCGGAATGCGAGGATCGCGCTTCTCGACCAGGATGGGAACCGCAAAACCACCCTTGATACCCGTCACTTCACCGACGTCCTTCGCGTTCGTCAGCGGTTCGATTGCCTGTTCAAACTGCTGGTTACTGCCGATATCCGGCACGTCATCGCCGGGCTTCACAAAAGGAGTCTCACGGACCATGTCTGCCGGGCTCATGTTCGCGTCGCCCGCGAGTTCCTGTGCGACTTTTTGCGGATCCTTCGTCTCCTGCAAACGAGTGTGAGCTTTTTGTGCTACCTGGAACGCAGCGCCATAACCCTTACGGTTACGCAGTGACACCAGCAATTCCGGCTTCGCTTCGGCAAACGTCTTCGGAACACTATCGCCACGACGCAGGATGTACCAGTTGCCCTGGTAGCGAATCGGGATATCGGAGATCTGGCCGGGCTGCATGTCGGCAACTCGGTCGTAAAGTCCGTTCGGTTTGTTCGGATCCTTTTTGAAAGGCTTCTCTAAAAAGCCGCCGTTCCTTGCGGTCGTTGGATCTTCGGAGTTTCCTTTCGCTGCCTCACTGAACGCGGCTTCGTCGGTCTTTCCGCCTGGTTTGGCCAATTTGGTAATGAGGTCTTTCGCCTTTTGCTCAACCTGCGCATCGAGATCTTTGCGCGCAACTTTCAAAACGATCTGCTGGATCTTGATCCCTGCCTCCTTGAATTCCGGGCGCAGATTGTCGTACTCCTGCTTTAGTTCCGCATCCGGAATGTTCAGCTTGGCGCCGACTTTTTCAGTGTTTATGAAAATGTAACGGACTTTCTTCTGCGGCTCGAGATAACGATAGTCAGTCTTATGACTCTCGTAATAACTGCGTAGCTCCTCGTCGCTCGGCTGAATCTTCGCGGCGAGTTTGTCCGCCGAGACTGCGATGTAACCAACGTCAAAGGTTGAGTTGCGTCGCTTGTATTCCTGTTCGACTTCGGAATCAGAAACGTTCACGCTCGCGGTAACGAATGCTCGCAGTTTTTCCTGTGCGATGTCGTCGCGAATCTCGTTCTCAAACTTTTCCACGTCCCCATACCGCGCGATTACAGATTCTTTGTATCGCTCATAACCGACAAACTGGCCCGAAGCATCCACAAACTGCTTGCGAATTTTCTCCGCGACTTCCGCGTCGCTCGCGCCGAGGCCCAAGCGATTGGCTTCCTGCGAAATCACCAGCTTGCCTATTAGACCATCGAGGAAACGCTTGTTGCCGCCGAGTTGGGCCAGGTTGACGCGGCCCCCAAGCATCTGCGCGTAGTTCTCTCTGACGCGAGCGAGATCGGCGATGGTGATGGAGTCAGAGCCGACTTTCGCGACAACTTCGGTGTTGCGGCTCGGGTCGAGATCGCGGGTGTTGTTGCGTCCGGGAGCGTAGAAGATGATCAAGCTGACGGCCATCAGGACGGCAAATCCGATGATGACGAGGTTGCGGGTTCGTTCGAGGCGAGCTAGTCGTTTGAGCATTGTTTATTACCTTTCGGAAACCGCGGATTGTAAGTGACAGGCCGGATTGGCTGCAACTGTTGAGCCGCAGATTAACGCGGATTCAAGCTGATTAGATCAGCGTGAATCCGCGTTAATCTGCGGCTCAACACAAGTTTGCTCTGATCGAATTCAGATGCTATTTTACGGCCTTCATGAATGGATTAAGTGGCGCAACATGGTTATGGATAGGCTTCAGTTTGTTCATTTTCACCATGTTGGCCCTCGATCTCGGGCTCTTCAATCGTAAAGCTCACACAATCCGATATCGAGAGGCATGGATTTGGAGCGCTGTCTGGGTGACGCTCGCGATGATCTTTGCCAGCATTGTCTTCCATTACCAGGGCTCACAAAGAGGCTTTGAATTCCTCACCGGCTATCTCATCGAGTTATCGCTTTCGGTCGACAACCTATTCGTCTTCCTGCTGATCTTTTCCTACTTCAAGGTCCCTTCGAAGTTCCAGCATCGCGTGCTCTTTTGGGGCGTGATGGGTGCGCTCTTTATGCGCCTGACGATGATCTTCGTCGGCGCTGCGCTGATCAATAAGTTTCACTGGATTATTTACATCTTCGGTGCGTTCCTCGTTTACACGGGCCTCAAGATGTTCAAGCAGGAGGAGATCGAAATCCAACCGGAACAGAATCCGCTGGTCCGGCTCGTGACTCGTTTTCTCCCGATCACGCGTCATTATGAAGAAGAAAAGTTCTTCACCGTAAACAACGGCAAACGCGCCGGCACGTTGCTGTTGCTCGTGTTGATGGTGGTGGAGGTCACGGATCTGGTTTTCGCCGTTGACTCGATTCCAGCCATCTTCGCGATTACGACAAACACGTTCATCGTCTACACCTCGAACGTTTTCGCGATTCTCGGTTTACGTTCGATGTACTTCCTGCTGGCGGGCGTGGTCGAAAAGTTTCGTTACCTGCGAATCGGGCTGGCGATCGTGCTGACTTTCATCGGTCTGAAGATGCTTCTGAGCGCCGTAGGCGTCATTATTTCCATCAAGCTCTCGCTCATTTTCGTCGCTCTCGTACTGGTCGGGTCGGTCATCGCGTCCTTATTGATTCCCTCCGAAAGCGACACGACGATCCAAGTCGACCTCCCTCCCGACTTCGATCTGCCGCTTGGTGAAGAGCTAAACGAGGCGGATCGGCAGGCTGAAGACCCGCAAAAAACCCAAAAAACCCTCACTTAGGTGGCCGAATTTCACCAAAGCCTCAAAAACTCACCGAATTCATATCGAATTTAAACTTCTTGAACGCTGCTTCACTCGTGTGTTAAATTTCGATTCGGTAGTTGTTGCTGCCTGGATCCGGTGGCTGTTGGCCGCCGACACCGTTCGGACTCACACCCGGTCTCAACTTGTTGAGCCCCTTCCACAAGTTCGATTTAGCCAATGGTTAGGAATAAGACCAGTCATTTTGCTTTTGATTGGTGGATTATCCAGAAGCGTTTCGTCTATCTGGTAATCGCCATTTTCATGCTCTGCGGCCTCGCCGCAGGCGCCGCCCTTTACGTCTACAAGTACGGCAACCCGTTCCGCGACGTGGCCAAGATGAAATACCCCGCCGGCGCTCGCTTCATCGCGTTCGAGGGCGACGTCAAGGTAGTTCGAGCCGCCACTCGCGAGTCGATTTTTGCCAGCAGCGAGACCGAACTCTATCCGGGCGACACGGTCCAGACGCAGGCCAACGGGCGAGCGCGCATCAGTCTCGCCGACGGCTCAACTCTGCTGGTGAAGCCCAACAGCACCATCATCGTTCGCGATAACGCCCGCGCTGACGACGGCAAGAAGACCAACGTTCACGTCGTCGTGGATAGCGGTCAATTGTCAGTTCGCACTGAAGAACAAGCGGCCGGAACTACCAACGTCGTCGAAACTCCGCAAACAAAGAACGCCCTCGGCGAAAAGACGAACGCGAGTTTCGGAGTCAATCCGGAAGGCACTGAAGAAATTCGTGTTGCTACAGGTCAAATTGAGACCACTAACCACGCCGGCGATAAGACTTCAATCAAGGAAGGCGAGTACGTTTCGGTAAACAACTCCGGGCGGATTTCGCCTGCGCAGAAGCTTCTCGACGTGCCGCAGCCGGCGAGGCCACACGATCTCGAGGAAGTTTATGTTGGTACAACTGGAGCCGCAAACGTCGCGCTGAAGTGGGGAAGACCACAGTCAGGCACGCCTGCTTACTATCGTGTTGAAGTTGCAACGTCGCCGTTCTTCGTCACGGATGGAAAAGTAATCGAGCGCGATCAACTGGTCGCGACGGAGTTTGGCGCGAGTGATCTTCGTCCCGGCGTTTACTTCTGGCGCGTGAGAGCAACTGCCGCGAGTGGCCAGGCGAGTGACTGGAGCGATCCGCTGAAGTTTATAGTTACGACCAGAGGCACTGGATCCCAGGTCAGTGTCGCAAATCTCAGTACTGAACTTTTAGGCGGCAACATTTATCTCGTGCGCGGCAAAGCCGAACCCGGCACGACGATTCGCGTGTCCGGACGCGAAACGATCGCCGCTTCCGACGGAGGATTTCAAGTACAAGTTACGGCTGGAGCCGGCGCACGCGAGCTCGCAGTCGAAGCACGCGATTCACAAGGCAACAGCAGCCAATACAAGGTGTCACTGGCCGCACGCCCCCGCACCAGGACCTGATCAGATGAGTCACGTAATCCTATTGACAGACGCTCACGAAGCGCCCGCCTACGAGTTGATCGAGGCGTTGCGTGCGGCTGGCGTGAAAACTCTGATCGAGGGTTTGCGTGAGGTCGAAGTTGAAGTGGCGCTTGCCAAACAGCAGAAGCGCGAGGGGCTGCGCGACTCTGAAGGACCACCGCCGCTCGCAGTGCTTTATGAAGTCGTTCCGGGCGCGGACATGGTCGAGTTGCACACGGCGATCGATCATGCGAAGGCATTCTGGCCAGGAGCGCCGCTGGTCGCGTGTCGACGTCAAACGAACGGTTATCAGAGTCACAACCTGCGCAGCCTCGACGGCGCTACTCTCAAACGTCTCGGCTTTGCTGCAATCGCTGACAAGCAGGCACAGCTTCCGGGGTTGCTTCGCGAGATTGAAGGTCATGGTAACTCGGGTGAGTTGCGATTTCCCGAGATGATTCAGGAGCCTGCCGAAACAAGCAGGTCGTCCCTGCCGCCGAAGATCAAGTTCACTCACTTGCGTGCGGCTTTTGAGCTCGTCTGTTCTCTGCACTTCAGCGGCGACCAGAGTGGTGCGGCAAACACGGCACTCGCCGGTCTTCAGGATTTGATTAACGCTGATCGCTGGGCCATCTACTTGTTCTCCGAATCCAAAGGAATTGAAGGCTCAACGCTCGAAGCAATCGCAGTCAGAAAAGCAGGTCACGAATACAGGACGGAAGAAGACTGGGGACGCCTGTTGAATACGGAACCAGAGCTTCCTCTCGGTTCGGAGACTAAAGCCGCCAAACGCGCCGCCGCCGGCATGGGCACGATCAAGAGAAAAGAACGCGGACAATTCGTCGTTGCTGTTCCGCTGATCTGCGGTGAACGCATCCTCGGCGTTATCGAAGGCATTCGTGAAGGCCGCGGAGCACACGCGTTCAAGAAAACAGAAGTCGCCCTGCTCGACTCACTCGCACTCCCAATCGCCTCGGCACTCGCGAACGCAGTGCGCATCGCTGAGGCTGAACGACTCTCGCAAACAGACGATCTCACGAAGCTTCACAACGCCCGCTACTTGCGACAGTTCTTGTTGAACGAGATCCGTCGCGCGCGCCGTTACGGAACGAGCGTCGCAGCCCTGTTTCTCGATCTCGACGATTTCAAGCAGATCAACGACGTGCACGGTCACCTCGTTGGCTCACACGTACTGATGGAGATGGCCGCGGTGATACTTTCCTCGATACGCGATACTGATGCGGTGGCCCGTTACGGCGGCGATGAATTCGTGATCGTTCTGCCTGACACAGGAACGGAGCTCGCGGGCCAGGTCGCGGAACGTATCCGGCATCGCATCACACGTCACAACTTCACCGGTGGACGTCGACTACAACTTTCATTGACTGCGAGCTTCGGTGTCGCAGCGTTTCCGAAACACGCTTCATCCCCCCAACAACTGATCGCATGTGCAGACACGGCGATGTATGAGGCCAAAGCCGCGAACAAAAATTGTGTGCGCTTCGCTGCTGATTTAGCTTCTCGCGAGCCGTCCAACCGCACGGTCCCGAATCTGAAGATCGCAGAACACGTAGATTTAAATGCCTGATCCATCCGCGTGAGTGCAATCTCGATCTAAACCGTGTAAAGTTTCCCGTTTACGGTTTGTATGTTAAGAGTGTATCTTAGCCTTTCGGACGTGTTTGGGCGACATTTACGCCAATCCCACCCGAAGTTCCAGTCTACATCCATGGGAAGTGAATAAGTCTAGATGGCTTTTAAATCTATTTTTAGTCTGTTCTCCAGCGACCTCGCAATTGATCTTGGGACTGCAAACACGCTGGTCTATGCGAAGGGGCGCGGCATCGTCGTTTCCGAACCCTCCATCGTCGCGATCAATAAAGTAACCAACCAGGTCGAAGCCGTCGGACGCGACGCTAAAGACATGTTGGGCCGAACTCCCGGCAACATCGTCGCCATACGGCCCATGAAAGACGGAGTCATCGCGAATTTCGAAGTCACCGAGAAGATGCTTCAGCACTTCATTCGCAAGGCCCATAACGGTAAAACGTGGGTCAGCCCGCGCGTCGTGATCGGTATCCCTTCCGAGATCACTCAAGTCGAGCGGCGCGCAGTTGAAGACTCAGCGTATCGTGCGAAGGCTTCGGAAGTTTATCTGGTCGAAGAAGCGATGGCGGCGGCGATCGGCGCGGGTTTGCCGATCACTGAGCCGCATGGAAACATGGTGGTTGATATCGGCGGTGGGACCACTGACATCGCAGTCATCAGTTTGAGCGGTATCGTTTACTCGCGCGCGGTTCGTGTTGCGGGGAACGAGATGGACGAAGCGATCATCCAGTACATCAAACGGAAGTACAACCTGCTGATTGGCGAGCGAACTGCGGAAGCAATCAAGATTGAGCTCGGTTCCGCTTATCCACTCGACGAACCACTCTCGTATGAAGTGCGTGGCCGTAACCTCATCGAAGGCATCCCGAAGACGATCACGATCACAGACGAAGAAATCCGCGAAGCGCTGGCCGATTCGATCTCTACGATCATCAACGCAGTGCGCGTGGCTCTCGAACGAACTCCGCCTGAGCTATCCGCCGACATCGTGGAGCGCGGCATCGTACTGACCGGCGGCGGCGCGCTGTTGAAGAATCTCGACAAGCGACTCTCGATCGAAACGGGGCTGCCGGTTTCGCTCGCCGACGATCCGCTTGCATCAGTGGTGTTAGGTACTGGCAAAATGTTATCGGACTTCGACCTGCTCAAACGCGTGAAGTGGGAGAACACGATGACGAGCGGTATGTAGTTAAAAGTATCCACGGATTAGATTTGAGATTTATTGCGTGGCTTCGGTTCGCACACAAAGAGAGATTCGACAGCGAGCTCCCATCTGGCTCGTGGGCTTGCTTGTCACCAATCTGGTAATCATGGCGGTTGACGCGCGCGATGCTGACGGCCGTCAAAAAGTACTTCGCTTCTGGACGCAAACGTTTGCTTCGCCGCTTCAAACCGCATCGTCTAAAGCCACCGGCGCCACTTCCGGTTTCTTCCAGCAGATCTGGAACTTCCGCGGCACCGCCGCCGAAAATGAGCAACTGAAACAGCGTTTGGCTGAAGTCGAAACCGAGCTTCACACCGCACGCCAGGCGACTGCCGAAAACGAGCGACTCAAGGCGCTCCTGACTCTCACCGAACAGAGCAACATCAAAACCGTGCCCGCACGAGTGATCGCGCGCGATCCGTCAGTCTGGTTCAACACGATCACGATTAATCGCGGCAGCAGTTCCGGAGTCGAAGTAAACATGCCTGTGGTTACAGCCGGCGGCATCGTTGGACGCGTCATCACTGTCACGCCCTGGGCGTCGCAGGTGATGCTGATCACCGATGAGAAAGCCGGCGCCGGTGCAGTTGTTGGTCAACTAGGCCAGTCAGGCGCGCTCGGTTCCATTCGCGGCCGGGCGGATCTGAATGTCGCGTTGATCGAAATGCGTTACGTTTCCGGCCTTGAGAAAGTTGAAGTCGGCGACTTTGTGATGACTACCGGACAGGACGGCATCTATCCGCCGGGCTTGAACATTGGCAAGGTTGTCGACGTGAGGAGCGGATCTGCGACAACCGCTCATCAGATTCTCATTCAACCGGGAGCTCAACTCGATCATCTGGAAGAAGTTGCAGTGCTCCTGTATCACCCGCCCCCCCGTTCTACGCCCGAACAAACCCCGCAGAACGCAGAAAGACCCAGGAGATGAGCCACAAAAAGGCACAAAAGCCACACATAGTAATTCCTTTTTTTCTTATGCCTTCCGTGATTTTTTGTTTTGTGCCTTTTTGTGGCCGAGATCAGCAATGGTTGTATGTCGCAGCTTAAGATTGTCGTAGTTCTATTAATTTCGATACTGCTACAGCTTTCGCTGCGCGAAGTGTGG
>DATDFT010000237.1:0-18937 GCA_036522475.1 Pyrinomonadaceae bacterium
AATCGCCCGCGAGGCAGGCCATCTGCTGGTCCAACGTCTCGGCTCCGCGAAGATCACGAACAAAGGCGACATCAATCTCGTCACCGAAGCGGACATCGCCGCTGAAAACCTGATCATCGAGCGTATTCGTTCTCACTATCCGCAACACGGGATTCTCGCCGAGGAATCAGGCGAGGCCGCGATCATAGGCGGGAGACAGAGCGAGTGGAAGTGGATCATCGATCCACTGGATGGGACCACGAACTACGCGCACGGGTATCCGTGTTTTTGCGTGTCGATTGCGTTGGAGCACAAGGGCGTGCTCGAGGTCGGAGTGGTTTACGATCCGATGCGCGACGAGATGTTTGCCGCGGAGCGCGGGCAGGGTGCGACGCTCAACGATCGACAGATTCGTGTTTCGAATGTGGAGGAGTTGAACCAGGCGATGGTATGTACGGGTTTTCCGTACAACGTGCGCGAACGTCCGGACTTTGCGCGTGAGTTCGCGAAGTTTACGTTGAATGCGCAAGCGGTGAGGCGTGATGGATCGGCGGCGCTCGACCTGGCGTATGTGGCCTGTGGGCGCTTCGATGGGTTTTGGGAAGACGGGTTGAATCCGTGGGACGTCGCGGCCGGTGCGTTACTGATCTTCGAAGCACGTGGAAGGGTGACGAACTTCAAAGACGAGCCGGTGGATATTTATAACGAGCAAGTCCTCGCGAGTAACGGGCTCATTCATGAAGCGATGATGCGCGTGCTAAAACATTAGCCACAAAAAGGCACATAAGGCTCAAAATTATTTTTGTGTTTTATGTGCTTTTTTGTGGCTATAAAGCGGACGCGATAACCTGCGCCAGGCGTTCGCTCTCGCGGCGCGCGCACGCACGCGTCTCTTCGTTCGCACATTGTTCCGGGTTGATGAGCGGGTGATAAGTGATCACGACCTTCCCCATTCTCGGAAAGCGCCAACCCCTGGGCCACACGTGATTCCCACCCTTGATCGTCACCGGCAGAATCGGCACCTGCGCTTCCAGCGCCAATCGCACCGCACCGGCTTTAAATCGATCTAGCGATCCGCTCACCGTGCTGCGCGCGCCTTCGGGAAAGATCACCACCGCACCACCATCTCGCAACCACTGTAACGATCTCCGAATTGCCGCCGGATCACTCCCCTCGAGCGCGAGTGGCCACGCTCCCAACCAGACCAAACCCCTCCCAACAACCGGCCAACGAAACGCATCGCTCCACGCGAGATAACGCGTGGGTCGCTTAATCGCAAGTGAAAGCCAGAACGGATCGAGGTAGGTTTGATGATTGGCGGCAACGATCACTCCGCCATGCGTGGGCACATTCTCAACGCCACGAAACTCGATCTTCCAGAATACCCGACTCGCAGCGTGAACGACCGGCCTGATTAACTCAAGCGACCATTGCGGCAACATCGAGCGGCCGCTCGGCGCCCGTCCCTCTTTCTTAACTTGAAATGTGCCGTCGCTACTCAAGCTCGGTTATCTTACAACGGCCATTCCCTATCTATGAACTCGACGTGAATTCTCGGAACACCATCGGAGCCGGTGCTGCGCGAGCGAATGGCCGCGTGTGCGGTTATGCCGTATTGCTCGCTCGTCAGGCGAATGAAGCGACCCTGCGGTATTTGCATCGTGGTAAAGATCGTCGCTCCCCTGGCGCTGATGTTTTCGGTCACTGTGTGTTCACTCTCACTCACTTCGCCGTCGACATCGACCAATTCGAGACGCATATCGACCGCGATGTTGTGCCTGGTGTAGACGCGCTGATCCGCTGAAGGAAACGGCGTCAGAATGTCTTCCGGCTTCCCGAGCGCCTGAAACGAAGTTGTGCTGATGTCGTAACGTTTCCACGGTTCGGTTTCATAACTGGCCGGCGGACGTTTGCCGATGAACGCTACGCCGACGTTGAAGACAGTCTTGTTATCAACGACCTCGGCCTTCATGTACCTCACCACGGCCCAGATTCGATACTGGTCCTCCACGTGATCGAACACGCGCAACTGCCGCGGCATGGGGATCGTCATGTGCAGGAGACGGCCCTTTTCAGTCGGGTGCTTGAGCCTGAAACCGGCGCCGAACGGAGTCACGTTGATGAGTCTCGTGATCTCATTCCATTCGAAAGTCGGTGTCTCACGGCCCCTCACGCGAACGGGCAACTGCAGTGGGAGTCGCTCGCGAATTCGTTTCCAATTTCGTTCTTCACTCATGGGAGCCGACGGGTGTGGGAAGCGGTTTGAAAAACGTCGGGAGTGCCTACACGAAGCTATTGATTTTATTAGAGTTTTCGCCAATTTTGAGTTTGCAAACCAGCCTCAAAAAAGGCTAAAATACGGGTACTTTGAACTGGATGTTTTACCCGTTTTTCTTCCCCTCAAAAACGCCAAACTCAAGCTCGGTATCTCTTCACTTGGGCCAGACTGTGTGGCGGATTGTATCGGAAAGGCTAGTAGATGGAAACAACTTCTGAACGCAATCATATAAACATCGAAGACGAGATGCGGCGTTCGTATCTCGACTACGCGATGTCGGTGATCATTGGCCGCGCGTTGCCGGACGTGCGCGACGGCCTCAAGCCGGTCCACCGACGCGTGTTATGGGCCATGCACGAGCTCGGCAACACTTACAATAAGGCTTACAAGAAGAGCGCACGCATCGTCGGCGACGTCATCGGCAAGTATCACCCGCACGGCGACATGCCTGTGTACGACACGATCGTACGTTTGGCCCAGGACTTTTCGATGCGCTATCCGCTAATCGATGGTCAGGGCAACTTCGGCTCAGTTGACGGCGATGCAGCGGCGGCGATGCGCTACACGGAAATCCGCATGGCGCGGCTCGCGAATGAAGTGCTCGCCGACATCGAAAAAGAGACGGTTCTGTTTCAACCAAACTACGACGAGTCGCTGAGTGAGCCGACAGTTTTACCGGCGCGCGTTCCGAATCTCTTGATCAACGGTTCCGATGGAATCGCCGTGGGAATGGCCACTAAGATTCCGCCGCACAATCTCACTGAGATCGTCGATGCGACGCTCACGTTGTTGAAAGATCCCGAAACGACTGTCCAGGATCTGACGAAGATCGTCACCGGTCCCGATTTTCCGACCGGCGGATTTATCTACGGTCGCGATGAGATCAGAAAGTCGTACGAAGAAGGCCGTGGCGTTTTGCAGTTGCGCGCCCGCGCCGGCATCGATCGCATCGGACGCGGCGCGCAGGAACGCGATGCTATCGTGATCACCGAGATACCGTTCCAGGTCAACAAGGCTCGGCTGCTCGAACGAATCGCCGAGTTGATCAACGAAAAGAAAGTTGACGGCATTTCGGATCTGCGCGACGAATCAGACCGCACCGGCATGCGCATCGTTGTTGAGTTGAAGCGCGACGCAGTGCCGCAGGTCGTGCTCAACAAACTCTACAAACTGACGCCCATGCAATCGTCGTTCGGCGTGATTAATCTCGCGATCGTCAATGGCCAGCCGCGCGTTCTGAATCTCAAACAGATGCTCGAGGCGTTCATCGAGTTTCGCCGCGAGGTCGTGCGCAAACGGACCGAATACGAGCTTCGCAAAGCGCGCGCTCGCGCACACATTCTCGAAGGACTCACGAAGGCGATCGACGCGCTCGATCACATCGTCACGCTCATTCGCAACTCGCGTTCAGTCGACGAAGCGCGACAGTGGCTGATGGGGCAGTTGAAAACAACCGCGGAAGTGAAGACGTGGAAAGGTGTTCCTTCAGACGTTCAGCTCAAGACTTATCTCGCGCGCGTGGAGAAGGCGATGGCGCAACTCGCGTTTTCCGAGATCCAGGCGCAAGCGATTCTCGACCTGCAACTGCGTCGTCTCTCGGCTCTCGAGCGCCAAAAGATCATCGACGAGTACGAGCAGATCATTAAGCTCATCGCAGAGCTTGAAGAGATTCTCGGCAACGAGAGATCTCTGCGACGCGTGATTGCGAAAGAGCTGGAAGAAGTAAAGAAAGACTTCGGTGATGAGCGTCGCACGGAGATCGTCGATGAGGGCGTCGAGCTCTCGATCGAAGACCTGATCGCCGATGAAGACGTGGCGATCACCGTTACGAACAGTGGTTACATCAAGCGCACGCCGATCACGACGTACTCGCGCCAGGGACGCGGTGGTAAAGGCCGCTTCGGCGCCGCCGCCAAAAACGGCGACTTCGTCGAGCACCTCTTCATCGCTTCGACCCATGCCTACCTGATGATCTTCACGGACGACGGCATGGTCTACAAGATAAAAGTTCACGAAGTGCCCGATGCAGCCGCTTCGGCGCGCGGCAAGGCGGTCGTCAACCTCATCAACATCCCCTCCGACCGAAAGCTCGCCGGCGTGGTGCCCGTGCGCGAGTTTGCCGAAGGTCGTTACGTGGTGATGGTCACGCGCAAAGGCGTAATCAAGAAGACGTCGCTGGCTGATTTTCAGAACATTCGCACCAACGGCATCATCGCGATCAATATCGACGAGGGCGACCAGTTGCTCGACGTCATTCTCACAGACGGTACGAAGCGCATCTTCATTGCCACCCACAACGGACTCGCGATTCGCTTCGACGAGAAGAATGCGAGGCCGATGGGACGCGCGACTCGAGGAACGCGCGGAATCGAGTTGCGGCAGGATGACTACGTGGTATCGGTTTGCGCTGTATCGGCTGAAGATACGGAGCGAATGTTGTCGGTCTCTGAGCAGGGCTACGGCAAGCAGACACCGATTACCACTTATCGTTTGCAATCGCGTGGTGGCAAGGGCGTGATCAACATGAAGACGACGGAGAAGACAGGGAAGGTAGTCGCGGTGTTTCCGGTTGAAGATGAGTCGGAGATCATGATCATCACGCAACAGGGAAAACTGATCCGCATCGAAGCCTCGGATATCCGCAAGACAGGCCGCAGCGCGCAAGGTGTGCGTCTGATCAAGACCGACGCGGGCGACAGAGTTACCAGCGCCTCATTGGTCGAAGCCGCCGCGGAGGAAGAGACCGAAGAAACCCCAGGTTAGACCGCAGATTAACGCAGATGAACGCGGATTTAATCTGCGTTTATCTGCGGAAATCTGCGGCTTCAACCCATTCTTCTTCGCCGTTTTCGAAGACTTCTTTCTTCCAGATCGGCACGGTGCGTTTGAGCTCTTTGATGGCCCACTCGCAGGCCTGAAAAGCTGCCTGCCGGTGTGGCGCACTGGCGGCGATGACGACGCTGGTTTCGCCAATCTCAAGGCGGCCAGTTCGATGAACGATCCCGAGATGAGCGATCTCGAAGCGCTTGTGTGCCTCGGCGCCGAGGCGCTGCATCTCCGTTAACGCCATCGAATCGTACGCTTCGTAGACCAGGTAAAGCGTGCGTTTACCTTTCGTCCACTCGCGTGCATACCCATCAAGCGTAACCGTGGCACCGCATTCCGGAAGAACGACGCGTCGCGCAACCGCACCAACATCGATCGGCTCAGTCGTTAATTCAAAAAAGTCATGCGACCCGCCACTCACCGGCGGAAACACTGCCAGCTCATCATTCTCTTTCAACGTCGTATCGGCCGTCGCGTATTCCTGGTTCACTGCAAACAACAGCGATCGTCCAAACCGTTCAAGGTCGGGAAACTGCCCGATCAAACTGCGAAACGCACTCGCCACCGTCGCCGGCGCCTCGAGCGAGATCTCCATCGGATTGTTTTCAACAACATCCCGCGCTGCCCCGAAAAACAGCACCCGGACCTTCACCGCGTCACTCATTCGATCTCAATCTTTCTGCCGCCGTGCCCGTTACCCTTCGCCAGCTCATGAATGCGGGCTCGTTCTTCATAACCTTTCACCGCGATGTTGAGCATCGCGCGCAGCCGTTCCAAACGTTCCGAAGTTGAACGCAACTCGAGCATCTCCTGCTTCACTTCCGCATCGATCTCCATCGCCGCCGCCACGAGAAACGAGAGGCGCTGCGGCTCAGTGTTCGAGATATCGGGCAACGTGGCGCGCTCGTCGTTAATCGTCCGCACTGCCTGTGCGATGCGAGTAAACGTTTCCGCTACTTCTCTCGACGGCGCGGCGAGCATCGCTTCGTCTTCTTCGTCGTCTTCAAAGTAACTGACCTGCGCGACAAGATACGGATCGCCCCGTTCGACATACGACTCGATGCGATAACGAATCACACCCACGGTCAGTATGTTTGAACGCCCGTCGGGAAACGTCTGGACCTCAGTCACTTCAGCGACACAGCCGACGTGACCGGCAGGCGGAACTTCACTCTCTGCACTCGTTGGATCGAAATACGCGAGTCCGAAAAGATTCTTGCCGGCACGAATGTCCAGAAGCATTTGCCGGTAACGCGGCTCGAAAATGTGCAGCGGCAGCGGCACGCCGGGAAACAGGACCACCGGAAGGGGAAAGAGTGGCAGTTCGTGCTGGCCACGCACTTTGTCGCTTGCTTCGCTCATTTGGAAAGAGGGATTATCGCAGAGCAGTGAGCAGAAGTCATTTTAGCCGCTAAAAACCGGCCCCCGCATTCGTGTTGGGCAACGTCAGCGGGGGCCTCGAGCACACCGTCCGATGAAGAGGGTTTCATCTACGGTGCTTTTACGGACGCCAAAGGGAGTGGACGTCCGGATCTCACAAAGATCAGAGAATGTGTGCGAACAACTCGAGCCGGTGTACGGGAGTTAACTTGCAAATACTCGCAAGCATGTCTTCGAGCTCGAATGGTTTCGCGAAAAATCCGTCGGCGCCCGCGGCGAAACACGCCTTGCGCACCTCGATGTCGCTGTTGGAACTCATGATCAAAACGCGCGACTGAGGCAAGTGGCCCTTGATGTATTCCAACAACCGCAAGCCGCTGGCGGGAGAGTTCTTGTCCGGCGGCATATGCAGATCGAGGATCGAAATATCCGGCTTGTAAAACGTGGCGCGCCGAATCGCGGTCTGCATGTCGTTCGCGGTTATCACGTCGTACTCGTCACACAATGTCCAGTAAAGCTGCTGGGTAATGGCCGAGTCGTCGTCAACTATCAAAATCCTGGGCTTCATTTCCGGGCTGGTTCCTGCCTTCCTGGGCTTAGCTTTGAGCAAAGCCTGTACCAGTTTGTCCACTAAAGTACGTACGTGGGAAACAAAGCGGATTCCGAGGTTTGCAACGAATTTTGCGTGTGGACAAATGTGAACAGTGGGACTGTTTGGCGTCCTCAGATGTAGACAATTCTGCCGCGTTCATTTGCGGCTAAGGTTTTGGTGGCTTGACGGGCGGGTCGTCGTCTTCACCGACTTCATCGACGACTTTCAGTTCGGCGCCAAACTTCTGATAGCTACGGAAACGAACGTCATTCCGACTCTGCAACACAAACTTCGGACTAACGGTCGTCAGTAGTATTTCCGAGTGAGACGGCAAGAGATACTTGTGTTCGTTGATTAAAACCCAGTCGTAGTCGATCAGGCTGCTGGCGGCAGTGATCGGAAAATCGGGCGGGATCTCGGTCGCGATCTGTTCAAAGCGCAACACGCGATCCAATTCGCGATCGACCCAGAGGCGGCCACGAGATCCGACGACCGCACGCGCGCCAGTATCCGCGAGGGTCAGCGTCAACTGCGAATACTCTTTCTTGATCGTGTATTCGTAAACGACTGTGCGGCGCGATTGGATCGTGTCCGTGTCGACGACGCGAAACTCCGTTTTCGATTCCGGCTTGAAGAGGTCTGCGAGTGCCGAGATGTATTCGACGCCGCTCGACGACGCGCCTTTCGGCACATACTTACTGTAATCACCGCTTGCTTTGACGTCGTCAGGAACGGGCATTCCGTCAACAGTAAGGACTTTGTACTCTTCGCCCTGGTTCGCCCGATAACCCACCGCAATCGTGAGATTGTCCTGCGGTTTCCAGTTCGCCGTCTGGCCGTAGGCGATCGATCGCTTGATGATCTGTTTCACGAGAAAGTCGGGCATCGCGCCGGCTGCGGCGAGAGTCACGTTGCGTGTGCGCTCGAGCAGTTCGTTTGCTTCCGTTTCCGAAGGCAAGGCGGAGGCGGTTGGGTTAACACGACGCCGTTCAGCTTCTTCGAGCGTGCGTCGCAGCAGTGCATCGTTTCCGCTCTTCGTAGCCACGAGCCCGCGCATGCCGTCAGTCAAGGGAAAACCGATGCCACGTTTGCGTATCTGCTCGATGAGATCGTCGCGCGTGTCCGGGTTGCGCTGGAGTTGATATAGCAGGCTGACGAATTCCTGATTCGTAAGCGGCTTGGAGTCCTGTGCCAAAACTGCCACACACGAAACCAACAGAATAATTGCTAAAAAGGCTGTATTTATGCGGAGCATCGCACCTTCCGATGGACTTTCATTGCAAGCGGTTGCCTTAGGGGGAGCAAAGTTGCGTGATGGATTGTCTCAGAATCTCGGCACAGCGCTCAAGTTCGTCCACGGGCACGAATTCGCCGGTGCGATGCGCCTCGCGAATGTCGCCGGGGCCGATGACGACCGCTTCACTTCCGAGCGCCATCATCTGCGCGGCTTCCGTGCCGAACGCGACTGTGCCCGATGCTTTGCCTGTGGCGTTTTCCAGGAGCTTGATCAACGGAGAATCGGGTGAAGTCTCGAAGCCTGTGTCCTGGCGGTTTGCATCGACTTCGCACTCGAGTTCCGGATCGCTCGCTCGTTCTGCTTCGATTGCGGCGCGGAAGAGTTCGAGTACGCGGTCGGATGGTTGGGACGGAATCGGGCGCCACTCGAGTGTGAAGCGACACTCGCCCGCCAGTACATTTTTGGCAGAGCCGCCGTGGATCAAGCCGACGTTCAGGGTCGTGTACGGCGGATCGAAAGCCTCGTGCTGATCGTTTTTGAGTTGCTCCGCGATCGACTCTAGACGTCCAATCAGGCGCGCGGCGCGAAAAACTGCTGACGCGCCGAGCGCCGGATAAGCGCTGTGAGCCTCGCGTCCTTTTACGACAACTTCCGCGAGTGAATAACCTTTACCCGCGCGAATCGGTTTGAGTGAAGTCGGTTCGCCGACGATGCTGTAGCGCACGCGCAAAGGTTTTAGTTGGACCAACTGTTTTGCGCCGCGCAAACCGATTTCCTCGTCGGCAGTAAAGATCAGTGCGAGCGGTTTGGTTGGGTTGACGTTCTCGACGGCAGTCAGCGCAGCGGCAATGAACGCTTTCGTATCGCACGAGCCGCGCCCGTAGAGTTTACCGTCGCGTTCGGTGAGATTGGTTGCTTCACTCCAGTGCGGATCGTAAGGGACAGTGTCGGTGTGGCCCACGAGTGCCAGCTCGACTTCAGGCACTTCCGCACTCAGCGCAATTAAGTTGATCTTTTCAACGCCTTGCTCATCAAGGTATGGAAATCGCTGCGTGATCAGATTCAACGCCTCACAACGTCGCTCGAGATATTCGATAACCTCGACATTCGATCTCGACGACACTGAATCGATCGTCACCAGCTCAGAAAGTATTTGTCTAATGTTTCCCATTTTCAACGATTCTTTTTCCGCCTACGATCACATCCCGCACCGCTCTTTGCGAAAGCGAAAACACGATGTTCGTGAGTAAGTCATCCACCGAAGCTTCCGCGATCGACGGATCGTTTAGATCGACAGTAAAGAAGTCTGCCGGCGCACCGGGTTTTATCCGCCCACCATCAAACCCGATACTCGCCGCTCCATTCACGGTCGCGCAATCAAACAAGCGTTTAGCAAGCGCGGGTGCGAGTACATTCCGTTCCAGCTTTTGCAATCGCAAGTGATACTCGAGCTCTCGCGCGTCTTCGAGTAGATCGATCTGAATTTGACTGTCCGTGCCTAACGACACGCGCACGCCGGCGTCGAAGTAAGTATCAACCGGCACCACGCCATCGCCGAGGTTTCGTTCCGTTGTCGGACACGCGCAAACAAAAGCGCGGTTGCGCGCCAGTGCGGCGATCGCTTTCGGCGTCACGTGAATCGCGTGTACCGCGGTAAAACGTTTGCTCAGTAGCCCTTCAGTTTCGAGCACCGCCACCGGCGAGCGACCGTATTCCGCAATGCACGCGCTCACTTCAGCCGGTTGCTCGGCCACGTGCATGTGTACCGGCAGCGCGCGCTCGTTGGCAAACGCGACGATCGTCTTCAGATAATCGAGCGGCACTGCACGCACGCTATGCGGCGCCACGCCAATCCACGCCATGTCGTCGTTCACATCGAGCAGTTGTTCGAGATTCTTCAGGTAAAGATCTGGTGTGTCTTCAATGAAGCGAACCTGCTGCGGGTTGGGTTCGGTTTGATAACCCGCGCGCGCATAAGCGACACGCAACAGCGCGATGCGAATGCCGACATCGCGCGCCGCGCGAATGACTTCGCGTTCGAGCAGGTTTGGATCGGAATATGGCGAGCCGTCGCGCGAGTGATGAATGTAATGAAACTCGCCGACAGCAGTGATCCCGGTCAGCGCCATCTCGAGAAACGCGAGGCGCGACACGGTATAAATCTCGTCAGGCTCGAGCGAGTTCGCCGCCGCGTACATCTGCTCGCGCCACGTCCAGAAGCTGTCCGTCGTATGTTGTGAACGATGCTCGGTCCGCCCGCGAATAGCACGTTGAAACGCGTGGGAGTGCGCGTTAACCATCCCCGGCAACATCGCGCGCCCGCTGAGCCGAATCGCCTCCGTAGGATTCTCGGTGATCTCAACGATGTTGCCGCTAGCATCACACACGACCGCGTGACCAGACTGAAATCGTCCGTCGATGTAGATCAAATCCGGTAGCCACGCCTGATACGTTTGATTGTCAATAGACATGATTTACATGATTTTCAAAATTAACAGGATAATCATGTAAATCTTGAAAATCCTGTAATCCTATCTATCAGATCCTCGTCGCAAGCACTTCGCGCGCCGCCGTGCGATCTCCTGTGCAACTAATCCGTCTTGGACCATCAAGATATGTCAACTTAAACCCAAGCCTCTCATACAACTCGATGATGCGCGCCGTCGCCTGATTCGAAATCACCACTGGCCCATCATGCTTCGCCAGCAACTCTGCCGTGCGTACCTGGTCGTCCCACGAAAAACCACCGGCGCTGTATGTCGTGAACTCTACATCATAAGGCGGGTCGGCGTAGATAAAATCTCCAGCCTCAAACTCCAGCGCCTCGATATCAACATTACTAAACTGCCACTGACTAAACACCGCCGCATACTGCGAGAAATCCGTCGCGTAGTTGATCTCTTTGTAAGTCCCGAACGGCACGTTGAAATCGCCGCTCTTGTTGAAACGACAGAGCCCATTGAAACACGTGCGATTCAGATAGTAGAACAACTGCGCGCCTTCCGCTGTCTGCGCGTCGCCCTTGCGAATGAGTCGATTGAAGCGGTCGCGATGACGATAGAAAAGTTTTTCGTCGTTGCGAGCCGCAACACGCATTACTAAACCGTTCTGCACCTGCCGGTAGAAATTGATGAGGTGCGGATTGACGTCATTCAGGAGTGCCTGCTGCGGTTGCAAACCGAGTGCAACAGCGAGGCCACCGCAAAACGGTTCGACGTATCTGCGCTGCGCGTTTGCTTCCCAGATCGGTTTCAGGTGTGGCGCCAGCCAGCGTTTGCCGCCGGCCCACTTCAAAGGCGGCTTAAGCATCGCGTCTCATTCTGCGCCAGAGTGAACTCGTGTAGACCTTGGATAGTCGCAGCGGGCGGAATGCGTAGTAAAGCAAGTGCAGCGGTGCGGGGAGGGCGAGGGCCTGCCAGTCGGGTAGAGTGGGAACGAAGATCGCGCGCAACGTGGAGATTAGTGCGTCGCTTTTGCGGTCCATGATGCGGAGGTTGTAGAGGTTCGTTTCAGTTGAATCCGCGGCGCCGAACGTGTTGAAGAGTTGTTCGCGAACTTGTTCTGACATTCGCTGCATGGACGAGTCAGCGTCAACTTGGGCCAGCACGTGAGGTGGAATACTTACATCCGAGAACTTTTCTACCAGTCCCAAGCCGAGGGCGAGCATGCGCGTCGCGTGTGCTTGCTCTGCACGTTGGACCACGAGGTCCCAGTTGAGATTTGGAGTTGCGCGTAGCGATTCGGCCAGCGAGGCGATCCATTCCAGGCGCCGCCAGAGATGCTTGGCGCCGTGCATCGAAAGGTAGAGCACGAGATCTTCCGGGCTGAAGGTTTCCACTGCCGTTCCGGCCAGCGAGACTGTTTGCAACCGCGACATGATTTCGTCCGCGTGCAGATTAAAGACGAAACTGCGCGGCGCGAGATCCCAGTGCAGATCTACAACCGTGAACCACTCGTCGCGCATGAACTGTAGCTCGCAGTGATTGCTCAGATGCGAAGCTAGTTGCGCTGGCGTTAAGCGCGGGCTCATTTCGTAGCCAAGCGATTCGAGCAACGCTCTGGCGCGCTCGAAATCACGTCGGTTGATGAGGATGTCGATATCACCGGCCTGCCGCAGCGAGATCTCGCCGTACGCCACCTGCGCGAGCAGCGGTCCTTTGAATAGAGCGACGGGGATGTTGCTCTCTTTAAAAAGTTTGTAGACGCGCAGTTGTTTCGCGATTAAGTGCAGGACGTTCTGCGAGTTTGCGACGGACTCGCGTTTCAGCCGTGACAATAAGTGATTAGGAATGAGATCGGCGGCGCTCGTGAGGTGTTTATGCAGCAGGGGCAGCAGTCCGTGTGCTTGCGCTGTTGCGAAGAGGTAGTCCCAGTTCAGCTCTCTTTGTACGAAGGGTCGCAGGTTACCGGCAAGATCGCGCCGGGCAACCATGAGGAGTAACTGGTTTTCAGCAACGTTATTCATTTTTTCACGCAGAGACCGCAGAGGAAATCTGTCGCGACCACGACTCGGCGTAGAGTCCACTCTGTTCCAACAATCGCTGATGACTGCCTGACTCAACAATCCGCCCGCGGTCCATGACGTGAATCACGTCGGCATGCATCGCAGTGGTGAAGCGATGTGTGATGATGATCGACGTGCGTCCAGCCGCGAGTTGTCGAAAACGTTCGAGCCAATCCGCTTCAGCCCACGGATCGAGCGCGCTCGTTGGCTCGTCGAGAATAATGATCGGAGCACGCCGCAGGAACGCACGCGCGAGTGCGATGCGTTGCCACTCGCCAACACTGAGCTCAGTCCCTCCTGCAAACCAGCGTCCCAATAACGTCTGCTCCTGCTGCGGCAAATGCGCAACGATCTCCTCCGCGCCCGCTGCTTTGATCGCGGCATTAAACTCGACACCGGACGGCTGTCGATTCAGATCTCCGTAAAGAATATTTTCCTGCACGGTAGTGTTGTAGTGAAACGGTTGCTGAAACAACACCGTGATCATTCGTCGCAGATCTCGGACAGCGATCTCCTTCAAGTCGTGGCTATCTATCTCAATGCTTCCGGCATCAGGGTCGTAAAAGCGACAGAGCAGCTTGAGCAGCGTAGTCTTCCCCGCGCCGTTTGGACCAACAATCGCGACGATCTTTCCCTTCGGAATCGTCATCGTAAAATCGTCGAGCGCCTTCCCACTCGCGTCAGGATAACTGAACGACACGCCGTTGAACTCAATCCCAACTTTGACCTCCGGCACCTGGCTGTGTTGACCATCCATTATCACCGGCTGCAGCGCGAGAAACTCAAACAGATTCCCGAGAAACAGACTGTTCCCGTAAAGCTGGCCCGCGTTCTCCAGCAACGTGCGCATCAGTCCCTGACCTTGATTGAACGCCGCATAAATCAGCGCCAGCTCACCCAACGTCACGAGACCGTGCAACGCTTTCCACACCATCCATCCGAGCGCCGCACCAACGATCAGCAGCGCGATCAAGCTGGCTGCCAATTCAGCGAAACCCTGACGACGCGTCAAATGCAAACGCTCGCCGCGTAATCGCTGGCGCAGTCCTTTGTAAATCGACTGAAAATGTTTGCCGAGTCCGAAGAGCCTGATTTCCGCGGCGGCCTCAGCGGTAGTCATGATCCAGTCGTAGTACCATGCGCGGCGGTCGTCGGCAGTCGTGCGTAGTCGCCACTGATACTCCGCGAGCGCGTAGTGAAGCACGACGTAGAATGCCGGCAACGTGCTCAGTACGAGCGCGACTGCGAGCCATGGTCCAAGCGGGATCAGGATTGCACCCATCGCGACCAGCGTGATGCTGTTTTGCAGCAACGCGCCGAGATTTCCGAGCAACGCCACCGGGCGATAGCGAGCTTCAGCACGCGCGCGATGCAGATGATCGTAGTAATCGGAAAGCTCGTAGAACGCGAGGTCGGCGTTCACTGACTTCTCGTGAATCAGCGCAGTGATGTGGTCTTGCAGAAGTTCGGCCTGGACGGTGCGCACCCAATTGACGGCATTGCGAACAAACTCCATCAGTAACAGCAAGCTGCCAAGCACTACGAGATGCATCAGAACCAGTCGCACGTCAGGCCACTGGCTACCGTTTCGCAGCGCGATCACAACGCCATCGACTACCAGTTTCGTCAGGTAGACTATCGCCGCCGGAACGAGCCCCTGCACGATCAGCAAAACGATCCACGCAGTCGTCCACGGCCGTGCGACTTCCCAGACGAGATTGAGGGCACGCGGAAGATACGGCAGTTGGGCCAGCGCCTTGCGAAGCTTGCTGCTGAGAATCTTGACGGAACTGAACATCGTTTACTGAGCTGACTGGCGCAACTGAGCCAGCGAAAGCGGCACGCCGTAGAAGGTTGACTGTTTGAAACTCGCTTTCACACCTGTTCCTGCAAAGAATGCGGTATCCCAACGCCAAACATAACCGTCCTGGACCAGATTGGCTGCCAGTCGCAGCTCGATACGTTCGCCTTCCATGATTTCGACAGGCTGTGAAAACGGAAACAGGCCGACGCCGTAGATCATTTTCGGAGCCGCGGGATGATTCGAGAAGCTGACGTCGTCCGCGAGCTCGGAATCAAACCAGACCGCAATGCCGTGTGCGGTGCCGTTGCGCGCAGCTCGCCAGGAAATCTCAGCGCGTATGTCAGCGTTTTTAACTTCGTAGTAATCAATCGTGGTCCAACAGACCGGATCGACCAGCAACTGTTCGGGCTTCAAATACGACTTGCGCCAAGTGTTAGTGATTAGCCGCTCGCCTGCCGACAGATCCAGATCGAATCTCTTCCACGGTCCAACCAGATCTTCGTATTGCTCGGGTGCTTCGACGATCGCAGCCCAGAGAACGTCACGTCGCGGAATGAGCACGCCGCCGCGCGCCAACAGTCGCTCGCGAGCGTCGATGATCGAAGGGATGTGTTGCTCAAACCACGGCAACACGCCGCGCAAGTCCGAAATGATGACAGTCGGAGGCTGAGGCAGAGTGATGTCAGTCGACAAGCTTTCGAAGAACTCGATCCGATCGGCATAGCCATTCGCAACCGCCGCCTCACGCGCGATGCCGATCACGTTGTCCGGCTCGACTGCATAAACACGTCGCGCGCCAAACTTACACGCCAGTAGCGCAAACACTCCCGGCCCACATCCGAGATCCAGCACGACTGAATCCGGCTTGACCGCACGGCGCAGCGCAGCCGTATACGCGTCCATCCGTGGTGCATCGGCAAGCATCTGGCCGTAGAAGTGCAGGCTATACATTTTGAAACAAGATTCATCCGCGTTCATCTGCGGCTGAAATCGTTTAAGATTCTGTCACACAGATCACCAATCCGTGCCGGGTCTGAGTGCGGTGTGACGCGTCGCACAGAAACGCTACCAACGACACGCGTCAACAACTCAAACTCACGCGCGCGCATCTGCTTGTCCATCAACTTCGTCGCGTAAGTATTTGCAACGAGCGCCATCAAAGCATGCGATCGATCGAGCATCTCAACGTAAGGCGCGCGCGCATCGTGATGCCGTTCACCGAGATGATAAATCGCAGCGAGCGGCAACGGCTCTCCCTGAAACCGCTCACTGAGATCCAGGTAACACTTGTTCCAGTTTGGCGTGAGTTTCGGCAAATGCGTTTCGGATCCATAAAGCGCCTTCACCGCCGGCGGCCACAAACGAATGCACGGGTAACCCGGTCGCACGAGAAATCCACCGTGACGATCGTCAAGCGTCACCACATCTTCCGCGAGCACACTGCACCCGCGCTCCGCAAACGCTGCCGCAGTCGTCGACTTACCCGATCCAGCCGGACCGAGCAATGCGATCGCTTCGTTTCCGATCGCAATCGCGCTCGAGTGCAAACAGACAATGCCACGCAGCAGCATCACAAAACCCAGCACTGGTCCAAGCAGATACGTAGCAGTATCTTCGAGAGTCAGCGGCACAGACCACTCAGCCCAAACTTCACTGCCGGATCGATCGATCACAAACTGCGTCTCGTCCGCGTAGTCGAACCTGAAATACTCGCCATCGAGCAAGCGAAAAACTCGCAGCGCCGGTTCGCCGCATTCACCCTTGTAGTCGGCGACGTAGCAGGCTTCGGCCTGCGCAGCGCTGAGTGCATGATGCCACGCGGGCAACGAGCCGAAAGATATGCGCAGGTCTTCCGATGCTATGGTTGAGGCGGGAACGCCGGGAATTATTCTATTGGTGACAATTCCAAGGCCATAGATCGAGCACCGGTAATCCATGAAAGCAAGTCATTGCCTGAAGTGAGATCAAACGCCGGTTTTGGGTCCGGCTGCTGAACCACCACCGCCATCGAGGTTACCCTTGGGACCAGCGTTGCGGGTTATCTCGCGAATGTTTCCATAAACGATCACTTCGGGCTTGTGATAAGGCTTTTTGGTTTCCTGTCCCGTTACCGGTTCAGCGGCTTCAGGTTTACGTTCCATGCATTGTCTCCATCTTCGGTTGGGAGTGCGTGAGCCAGTAATTCAACGCGAACACTCGAAGACTAGCCCAGAGGGCATCGGAAGATTTTTCTTCCGCAACTGGTCGTCGACGATTTAAGTTAACAAAAGCTCTGAGCTGCGGACTGACCTCAAAATTGTCGAGCCATCTTACACCACCGCGCTGCACCAATTGAAGAGCCGGATCGCCCATCAAACCTGTTTTTTGTCGGTTAAGTACGGCGGCAGGTAGTTTAGCCGACATCGCGCGCCGAAGAATGTGCTTGTCGACACACCACGGCACCGGCGGAATGGCCAACAAATACTCGATCAACCTGAGATCGAGAAAAGGATGACCAACTTCCAACTGTAGTTTCGTGGAACCCGGATCGTAACCTTCAAACAGCGACGTCCACATCTTCGAGTTGAGCGCTCTCATCGCCGCCGGCCTCTTCCCCCCTTGACCCCGATTCTCCCAAAACTGCTTCCAACGCTCCTGGAGATCCGTCCTGCGCGCAAACCCCTCATCGACCCACTCCGGCATCGAATCCGCTTTGCGAAGCATCCGTCTAATCCGCGTACGGATTTTCACGCGCGGCTCATGCATCAATGCATCCCCATCGTATCCCGTCAGCGCAACCGATCCGAACTGCGCGCATAACCGCAACAGCTCATTAAACTGCCCCGTCAACGCAGATATCAGAAACGGCTCCGCCTGATCCATTCTTCCGTCAAATAATGAAAATTGATCCGCACTCAAATGCGTAACCGGAATACCGAGATGCTGCGCCGCTAGATCGGAATAATGACGCTCTTCATCCGGAATCAAACTGTCATAAACAACCGCAAAACCCGCAACTTCCGCGTATTCAGACGCGATTGCCGCAAGGCTCGTCGAATCAAGCCCGCCGCTCATCGAAATCGCGACACGATCCGTCCGCAATCGATCCCGCACCGCATGTGACAACAGTTCCGAAAAACGTTCGACGTACGACGTCGGATCGCGAAACCGGACTTCCGCGGGCAACGACGGCGTCCAGTAGCGCTTAATCTTGATCTGATTATTCGCAACAGTGAGCGTATGACCCGGCGGCAGGCGTTGAATGTCTTTGAAGATCGTCGTCGAGTTATCCTGATTCACGCCAAACAACAGATAATCGCCGATCGCGATCTCGTTCAGCGTGTTCGAGTCGCTACGCAGTTCATTCAAAATGCTACTGAATTTGAAATCGCCGCCAACGTGTGTGTAGAAAAACGGCTTGACGCCGAAATGATCGCGGGCACAGAACAGACGCTGCAAACGCCCATCCCAAATCGCAAACGCAAAGTCGCCGATGAGGTGCTTGACGCAGTCTTCGTCCCAAGCTTCGTAAGCCTGAAGAATCAATTCTTCATCGCTAACGTTTAAATGTTTGCGATCATCGATGCGAGCGTTTGCCTGTAGCCGCAGATTGTCACGGATTAGCACCGGATCAGAATTCCTTGCTTCACGAGATCCTCGGCCAGTTCGAGCAGATCTTGTCGCAGGCCGTCAGCATCAACGTCATATTCGTCGCGCAGCACTTCGTATGCGGCTTCTATAGAATCAGACGTGTTGAGGACGGAGAGGAATCGTGTGCCCACGTTGTCGAGACCGTAGTAACGCTCGCTATCGAGGTTCAGAATCACTGATTCTTCCTGGAGACTCGAAATCAGAACGTCTTCGGCCATGCGCACGCGATCCGAGAATGAAATTGCCATGGCCGCGCATTCTAGCAGAACCGGACGATTCTGTTATTCTGTCAATCAAAGGAGCCCACAAGCATGCGAGCATTAACGAAGCTTCTTGCTGTTTTACTCGCAAGTTCTTTGGTCGTTTCCGCGCAAACGGATCTTTCTAAACAGCCGACACTTTACGTCGTCGCTTACGCACATCTCGACACGCAGTGGCGCTGGGAATATCCGCGTGTCATCAACGAATACATCCCGAAGACGATGCACGACAACTTCGCGCTCTTCGAGAAGTATCCGAACTACATCTTCAACTTCAGCGGCGCGAATCGTTATCGCATGATGAAAGAGTACTGGCCCGCGGACTTTGCGCGCGTGAAGCAGTACGTAGCCGCCGGTCGCTGGTTTCCCGCAGGCTCGTCGATGGAAGAGAGTGACGTGAACGTGCCGTCAGCGGAGTCGATCTTCCGGCAAATCCTTTACGGCAAT
>DATDFT010000238.1:0-3755 GCA_036522475.1 Pyrinomonadaceae bacterium
GCATCGACTCGTTCGCGCCGGCGATCTCAGTCGCCTGAACGCCGCTTTCTTCACGACGAACGCATTTGTGAGCGTGATACTGCTGGCCACTTTCGGCAGCGCTGTTTTTCTGAATCGATAACGCAGTGAGTATGGAAATGATCTTTTCACACGACGATAAACTCAACGAGATAGCGACACGCGTCGAAGCGGGCGAGCGGCTCTCTTTCGCCGACGGCGTCGCGCTTTATGCGACCGACGATCTGCCGGCACTGGGTAAACTCGCGGACACCGTTCGTCGCCGCCGTCACGGCCGCACGACGTACTTCAACGTCAATCGCCATCTGAACCCGACGAACATCTGTTACGCCGACTGCAAGTTTTGCGGCTTCTTTCGCACGCCGCGCCAGCCGGACGCTTATACACACAACATCGACGACAGTTTGAAAGTCGCGGCACAGGCAGTTGCGGAAGGCGCGACCGAGATGCACATCACGGGCGGGTTAAATACGAAGCTGCCGTTCAGTTACTTCACTGACTTGCTCTCGTCGTTGAAGCGTGAGTATCCGCAGTTGCACTTGAAAGCGTTCACGATGGTGGAGTTCGATCACTTCGCGCACTTCTACAAGATGCCGGATGAAGAAGTGATCCAGAAGCTGATTGAAGCCGGACTCGATTCATGCCCGGGCGGCGGCGCCGAAATCTTTCATGAACCGACGCGCTCGATGATCTGCGCGCACAAGTGCGACGCGAATCGGTGGCTCGAGTTGCAGGGGAAAGTTCACGCCGCCGGTCTGAAGACGAACGCCACCATGCTCTATGGTCATATCGAGTCGATCGAAGATCGTGTCGATCATTTCGTGCAGTTGCGCGAACAGCAGGAGAGGTCGGGCGGCTTCCAGTGCTTCATACCGCTGGCGTTCTATCCGCCGGACACCCAACTCGCGCACTTGCCTGGTCCAAGCGGTGTCGATTCGCTGAAGACAATGGCAGTCGCGCGCCTGATGCTCGACAACTTCGATCACATCAAAGCCTACTGGGTGATGCTCGGCAAACGTTTGGCGCAAGTCGCTCTGCACTACGGCGCCAACGACATCGACGGCACGATCACCGAAGGCGGCGAGTTGACGACGAGTTACTCGGTCGAAGCCAACAACGAAGTGAAGATGAGTAAGACAGAACTCATCGGTTTGATCGAAGACGCCGGCTTTGAAGCAGTCGAGCGCGACACTGTCTACAATCGTATCGAACGCAACAGCGTTAGCGTGGTCTAGCAACACATGTCAGAAACTATCACACTCGCACATTCACCTGATTCCGACGACGCATTCATGTTCTATGGTTTGGCGACGCACAAACTGGACACGGGTACGCTGAACTTTCAACACCTGCTCAAAGACATTCAAACGCTAAACGAAGAAGCGATGCGCGGCACGTATGACGTTACCGCGATCAGCTTTCACGCGTACGCTTACATTCACGACAAGTACGCGCTGTTACCCCACGGCGCTTCGATTGGCGACAACTACGGCCCAATCCTGGTGTCGCGCCATCCGGCTACCCCGGCAGACATTCCGAAACTTAAGATTGCGATCCCGGGCAAGTTGACCAGCGCATTTCTGGCGCTGCGGATTTTTAATTCTGAGTTCGCGTATGAGGTCGTCCCGTTTGACCGCATCATCGAGGCGGTGCAGGACGGAACCTGCGACGCCGGGCTGCTGATTCACGAGGGACAACTTTTTTTCGAGTCGAAGGGGCTGCATAAAGTTTTGGACTTGGGGGAGTGGTGGCACGAGCAGCACGGCCTGCCGCTGCCGATGGGTGGGAATGCCATCCGGCGCGACCTCGGGCCGGATCGGATTAAAAAAGTTTCAACCCTGTTACGGGAGAGTATCCGGTATTCCCTGAGCCACCGGGAGGACGCGCTTCAGTACGCGATGCAGTTTGCCCGGGACATGGACCCGGAGCTGGCCGACCGATTTGTGGCGATGTGGGTCAACGAGCTGACGCTCGACTACACAGAGCGTGGCCGCGAGGCCGTCCGGCTGCTCTTGGAGGAGGGATTTAAAAAAGGTGTGATTCCTCACGAAGTACAGGTCGACTTCGTCGAAGAGTAAGCTGGCCGCAGATTTAGGCGGAAAAGGGTAATCAGATAACTGTTCGTGTGTTTTATTAGGAATTTGCTAAGTAAGCTGGGGTGTGCGCGGTGATTTTATTAAGCCACCCCGCCCAGAAGGGGCAGCTAATCACCGCGCACATCATCGACATCAGACCACATAAAACCAAGCTCCTCCCAAAGCTTGATTTATCGCCCGCGCCGTGTAGCAACGCCGCCGCTCGGCGTCACGTCTGCGCTCCCGCGCCGTAAAGCTCCACGGATGTTGGGACGAGTGCCTGTTGCCGACATGAGGACCTTGAGAAACTTTAATCTTTCAAAACTAGCGAGCCGCGTCTTTTCGAGGTCTATCGGGCTCCTTTTCACTGTCTTTCGTGCCGCTAGTCAAGTTATAACTTATTCTAGTAAAGGCACCTTACACTAGATGCAGGAAATTTTGCAACAGGAAAATCGCGGTCGAGCCTCCGAGGCCTCTCCAGCCCTCCCTCCCACTGGCAACAGGACTCTTTCGTCAAGGCATCTCAAGACCGTCAGAATTCCACTATTCAGGACGATATTTTCCGCTTAGGGTAGATATGAAAACTGCACTCATGAGGACTTCTCCGCTCGTTGTCGCCGTGGCCTTGCTGGTCCTAACGGCTGCCTATACGTCGGCCCAGGTCCAACCGCAAACAGCCGCGACTGGACCAGCCAATACGATTGACTCCGATCGCATCATTCACGCGTTCACCGCGAAGGAAGCGGAATTTCGACGCGCGCTCAACAGCTACTCATTCAAACGCGATGCGTTGATTCAGAGTATCGGTATGGGTGGCCAGGTAGTCGGCGAGTATCATCGCGTTTCCAACTTCACTTTTGACGATCAGGGAAATCGATACGAGAAGATCAGTTTCTTCCCGATGCCGACGATGGCTGAAGTCACGGCTGAAGACATCGAGGATCTCGGCGGCGTCGAACCGTTTGCACTCGATCCGACGAAGATCGATCTATACAACATTCGTTACGTCGGTAAGGAAAAGATCGACGAGCTCGACCTCTTCATCTTCGACGTCACTCCGAAGGTAATGCCGAGTTCGAAGAAGCCAAAGGATCGACTGTTCTCGGGACGCATCTGGGTTGACGATCAGGATTTGCAGATCGTGAAGACGAAAGGCAAAGGCGTTCCGGAAACCAAGCAAAATAAATTTCCGACCGTTGAGACTTATCGCGAACACATCGACGGCCGTTACTGGTTTCCGACTTATTCATACGCTGACGAAGAGTTGATCTTTGATAACGGCAGCTCGCTGCACGTACGTATGAAAGTGCGCTACACAGACTTCACGCCGTCGCGCGCAACCTTGAAGGTTACTGAGGTTGGTGAGACTGAAGAGTCTAATAACTCGAAGCCGATTGAAGGCGGTGTGCTCAACTCGAAAGCGACATCGTTGCCGAAGGCTGTCTATCCCGAGGAAGCGAAGCGCCTGAGAGTTTCGGGTCGAGTTACCGTGCGTGTTGTAGTCGATGAAAACGGGAAGGTGATCTCGGCGAAAGCGATCGATGGGCCGGCGCCATTGCGTGAGACTGCTGAAGCGGCGGCGCGTCAGGCCACCTTTGCACCGACGACGCAGGACGGAATCACGGTGAAGGTTACCGGAACGTTGACTTACGACTTCTAAAG
>DATDFT010000239.1:0-14689 GCA_036522475.1 Pyrinomonadaceae bacterium
CTCCACCGCGCCCGCTGCCGAGCGGGCGGCGAAGCCGGCCGGAAGCGTTCCACCGCGCCCGCTGCCGAGCGGGCGGCGCAGCCGGCCGGAAGCGTTCCACCGCGCCTGCTGCCGAGCGGGCGGCGCAGCCGGCGGGTGACAAGGCCAGCGAGCGTTGGGCTGAGGACGAGCTCGTGCGGTTGCTGCCAAACTCAGCAGTCGCACGGCGAATCATTCAGTCGCGCTTCTATGACGAACACCCATTTCCGAAAGGCGAAGCCTCGGAAGCGGACAAGCAGGCGTACCATCGAGCAGTTGTGCAGGCTACCGGCGAATGGATTAAGCGTTGGCCTGACGATGAGCACTCATGGTCCAGTCGCGTCTATTCGCTGATGGGACTGGAGAAAGTTTCGAATGTCGAAGTTGAGGCTGCTTACAACGCCTACGCTAAAGCGCACGATCGTGGCGGTGCGTCGTACTCGATTCCGCCGCTCGAAATTGGCGTAGCCCGCTTCTACCTCACTCACAATTTTCACCTCGCAAACGTGCCTGATCTGATTCTGAAAGGACTGGCGGAGATCGAGCAGATTGAGAAGAGCACTGGGCAGTCAGATCTATATCCTCGCCCCGCGGGCGTCGATGAGGGCGGCAATCTCAAGTTCATGCGGTTGGATAGTTGGCCGCTTCTGGCTGAAGCTTATGCGCGTTTGAAACAGCCCCCGAAAGCACAGGCTGCGTTGGCCCGACTCGCTGACATTACGACGCCGAAGAAATCTTCGGGGTCGTTGAGTGACGCAGAGACGCGTAGTGCCGCGTACGACCAGGCTGTCTACTGGCGAGCAGTCGGCAAAGTTGCCGACATTGAACAGCGCAAACTCGACGCGTTGACGGCGTATCAAACCGCGCTTGCTTTGCGCCTCACTCCTGAAAAAGGCAAAGATGAGTTGAGTGACAACACGCAACGTTTGTGGAAAGAACTCGGCGGCACAGACCAGGGTTGGAAAGCTTATCTTGCGCGCAACGAGGTGTCGAAGACAAAGTTTGCGAGTGCAGAGCTCGCAACGTGGGACAGCAAGAACACAGAGTTACCGGAGTTTGATCTCACTGATCTCGAAGGTCGCAAATGGTCACTCGCGGATCTGAAGGGCAAGGTGGCATTCATCAACTTTTGGGCGACCTGGTGTGGTCCATGCCGCGCCGAATTGCCTTACGTGCAGAAGTTGCGCGAGCAGTTAAAAGATCGAAAAGACGTCGTCATTCTCACGCTGAACACGGACGAGGAAATCGGCAAAGTCGAGCCGTTCATGAAAGAGAACAAGTTTACTTTTCCGGTGCTTCTGGGTCAGGCCTACGCCGATAGTCAGGGCATCAACAGCATCCCACGCAACTGGGTCGTCAGCCTTGACGGCAAAGTGATGTTTGAAGGCATCGGCTTCGGCAATGAAGGCGAGGAGTGGATGAAACGCGCGGCGCAGTTGATCGAGAAGGTGAAGGGCGCGAACTAAGGCGCTCGTCAGTTTAATTTGAAACAAGTACGCCTTCGGCGTTGGAAATTTCAAACTCACGCCTGGCGTGGGTAACCGAGCGCGTTTAGGTTTTGGGTGATTTCATCCAGTACGGTGGCGTCCTCGATGGTCGGTGGGATTCGATAGTCAACGCCGTCGGCGATCTTCTTGATTGTGCCGCGTACGATCTTGCCTGAGCGAGTCTTCGGAAGACCATTTACGACCGTTGCGACTTTGAACGAAGCGACTGGTCCAATCTTCTCGCGCACTAAGTGGACCAGTTCAGCAACGATTTGTTCGTCCGGTCTTTCGACGCCTCGTTTCAGCACGACCAGTCCGAGCGGCACTTCACCTTTCAGCTCGTCAGCAACACCGATGACCGCGCATTCCGCAACATCCGCATGTGCGGCAAGCACTTCCTCGAGTGCGCCCGTCGAGAGTCGATGTCCGGCGACGTTGATGATGTCGTCTGTGCGACTCATGATCCACAGGTACCCATCTTCATCTTTGTAGCCGGCGTCCGCAGTCTTGTAATAACCGGGATATGAATCGAGATACGACTCGCGGTACGCGTCATCTCTGTTCCAAAGCGTCGGCAAACAGCCGGGAGGCAAAGGCAGTTTGATCGCGATGTTTCCGATCTTGTTCTCAGAAACCGGTACACCTTCGTCGTCGAGCACGTCCACTTCGTATCCCGGCACTTGTTTGCCGCACGAGCCTGGTTTCACGGGCAGTAATTCAACGCCGGCGCAATTGGCGCCGATAGGCCAACCAGTTTCCGTTTGCCACCAATGATCGATGACAGGCACGCCGAGTTGTTTCTGTGCCCACGCCAGCGTATCCGGATCGCAGCGCTCACCCGCCAAAAACAACGTGCGGAATTTTTTAAGCTCGTACTGTCGCAGGTAATCACCGTCATAGTCTTCGCGCTTGATCGCGCGAAAGGCAGTGGGCGCGGTGAAGAACACACTGACATCGTGTTGCGAGATCACGCGCCAGAATGCGCCGGGATCGGGCGTGCCAACCGGCTTGCCTTCGTAAAGTATGGTCGTGTTCCCATGGGCCAATGGTCCATAAACGATGTAAGAGTGACCGACGGCCCACCCGAGATCCGAAGCCGCCCAATAAACTTCGCCCGGCTCGACACCATACACGTTCTTCATAGTCCACTTGAGCGCGACGAGATGTCCGCCGTTATCGCGCACCACACCTTTCGGAATTCCGGTCGTGCCCGATGTGTACAGGATGTAAACGGGATCCGTGGCGGCTACTGGAACGCAATCGACGGCGTTCGCGTGGGCCAACGCCTCGGGCCAGGTGATGTCGCGCCCGGCGACGAGCTCAGCTTCGACCTGCGGGCGTTGCAGGATGATGCACGTCTTCGGCTTTTGCTGCGCCAAATCGATCGCCTTATCAAGCATCGGCTTGTACGGCACCATGCGGCTCACTTCAATCCCGCATGATGCTGAGACGATCACTTTCGGAAGCGCGTCGTTGATTCGAGTCGCTAATTCGTCAGCGGCAAAACCGCCAAAGACTACAGAGTGAATCGCGCCGATGCGGGCGCAAGCCAGCATCGCGATCACAGTCTCAGGCACCATCGGCATGTAGATGATTACACGATCGCCTTTTTCAACTCCATGATTTCGAAGTGCGCCTGCGAACAGCGCAACTTCGTTCAAGAGCTCGCGATAGGTATACGACTTAACGACGCCAGTGACCGGACTATCATAAATAAGAGCGACTTGTTCTGCGCGCCCGTTCTCGACGTGCACGTCAAGCAAGTTGTAGCAAGTGTTGACGAGGCCTCCCGAGAACCAGCGGTAGAACGGAGCGCGCGAAGCATCGAGCACCTGGTCCCATTTCTTGTACCAATGAATCGACTCCGCGGCCCTGGCCCAGAAACCCTCCGGATCCCGCAGCCATTCACGATAGGTTTCTTCGTAAGCTCCGCTCATTTTGAATTCCCAGAGGCTCCGCGCGAGAGTCTAGTCGCAGAACTGTCACCTTTTCAACGGATTCGTAACGATTAAAGGTGGGGTATTCACAGGCCGTCCCGTTGTGTGGTATAAGGCCACACCCCTTTTCCCCAACTCTCCTCGATGTACCGGGGACAAGTACGCTTTAGCCCAGATCGGTTTTTCTAAAATTCAAGGAGGAGCCCATGTCTCGAGTCGTTATTGGTCTGTGCGCGTTACTGATGTTTGTGATTACGCCCTCTGTTAACGCTGATCCACTCGTCATCACAAGTGGTACAGCGTCCATCAGCCAAACTGCGAGAATCAGTTATAACCTTATCGGAACAAACTTTACCTTTACTGGATCCAACGGAGATGAAGGAAATGCTCCAGTGACAGGGTGCCATCCGTGCGGCGGCCCGCTCAATCCTGTGCAGCTCGGCGGTTTCTTTGTCGGTACCAGCTTAGGCACCGGTTCAGCCACGCTCAATGGCACGACGTTCAATAACCTCGAATTCGTCGGCACGTTCAATATCGGCGGCGGCTCCGTTTTTCTATCGGGTACTCAGGACATTACAGTGACCCAGCCGTTCGGTTTTTCCGGCGAGATCCAGGGTTGTTTCGATTCAGGTCTGATCTGCTCTAACGTCGCGTTTCCCACGCAACAGTTAGTAGGCCAGGGATTCGTGACCGTCGTATTCTCCTACTCCGGAAACGTGAATGGAATTGATATCTGGGATTTCAAGAGTATCAATTACACTTTTACGAGCGCTCCGGTCCCTGAACCGATGACGATCACTTTGCTCGGAGCGGGTTTGGTCGGCGTTGCGGGAAAACTCCGCCGCAAAAAGACAAAAAAGAGCACACAAGTTAATTCTTGATTCTCATCGTGCCGGTGTTGCTTGCCTGCCCGTGAGTTTTGATGGTGACAGTGGAGGCACCCGGCGCGAGATTATCCGGAAGTCGGAAAATCACTTGCGTAAAGTCGGTGTTGTCGACTGCACGCACACTCTCGGCCGGTACGTCGTAGGATTGTTTGTTGCTGTCGATCAGACTCGCCACTACCGCGGTGGGCGGTTCACTCTGGGCTAGCGGAAGATTCCTCACAAACACAATCACTCTAGTGTTTCGATCAATCCCGAGGTTGAGCGCGTTCGCTTCGCTTACAACGGGGAATGGTTCTTTGACGAAGAACGTTGAATCGAAAGTAGCAAGCTGATCGACGGTTGGGCCAGTCAAGTCAAGCAGCAACTGCATCGTCGTTGACGTGATTGGTGCGGGAGGTGGTGCAGTGTTGGAGCTTGTGAAGCAGGATGTTGGACCAACCGCCGACTGGTTCGCCATCGTCTTTCCGACAATTCGCCAGCAGTAAACGCCATTTGCCAATCCCGAAACCTGATAGCTCTCAGATCCGTCTGTGCCGAGCGTGCCTGTAACCACGTTTGCGGCGATCAGCGACAGGTTGTTTTCGTTAGGACCAAGATAAACGTCGTACTTGTGTGCCCAACGTCCGCCTTCCCAGTTTAGTAGAACCGATGAGTTGACAATCGCGCCGTTGGCCGGGGACAAGTTCACAGGCGCCGTGGGCGGAAGCGGAACAAACGACTCAAACTCGGTCGCCGAATTCCATTTACGATTGAACTGGTTGATAAACCACTGAAAGAACCACGGCTTGTTCGTGAAGTAGTTATGCTCTTCCTGGTAGTTGAACGATTGCCAGCTCCAATTCGATGAGCCGAAGATCGTCAGGCCTTGTGCGTAGAGCGACAGCGACTTCTGATGAGTGAGGCCGAGATGCTTGCGCATGCGGATCTGTACACCCGCGGCGTAAAGGCGGTCGACGTTGTAAGGTCCGGTGAGTTCGGCTCCCGCTCGGGTCGCGTCGAAACGGTATTCGTTGGGTTCAGCAAGCAGCCGCACCTGCACGCCACGCGCCAACGCCCTGAGCAACGCGTCACAGACGTTTGTTTCTGTGAGGCGATACATCGTGATATCGATCTTGCGAGTTTCACGATCGATCAGTGCAATCGTGCGTGCGCCGTAATCCTCGGCGGGGTATTTGGTCGGCAGGAAATCGAGCGACGGATCGATTGCGTACCTTTGATAGTTGCGCGCCGGAGGAGCGGAGATGTTCGCGTAGTCTCCGTAAAGGCTCGTGTTGGTCCATATGTCGTCATAATGCGTTTTGAAGCTGTTGACGACGGTCGGGTCGTCAGTGAAGTACCACGCTCCATCAACGTAGTTGGCATATGGTTCGTAAGGTCTGAGATCGCCGTCGCCAAAGTTTGAGCTGCTGAAGACGACCTTGTTTTGTCCGGCGAACAGCACCATCTTCGCGTGAACGATGCCGTCGCAGAGCTTGTAACGCATCGGAATGCCCGCGGCTTTGAAACGATCGAGCAGCGTCTGGTTCATCGGAAACTTTGCGCTCGCACGCAGTTCAACTGTAAGTCGCACCGGCACGCCTGCCTGATACCTTGCGATAATCGCGTCGGCGAGTCCCGGCAGTTCGATCGTGTAAAGCGCAACGTCGATTCCGGCAGTTTCAGCCTGGACGGTTTGGATCAGAGGTGTGTAGCAGTCTTCGAACGACGGGTCGCACAGCCGCTCCTGGGCGGATGAGACTTGGGCGCTGACGAGAATAAAACCAAAAAGCAGCCAGACAGCGCGCACACAACGGATGCCGGGGATCATGCGTATGCGATTTTGGGGACTTCGTTAGTAGAAGGGCTCCTGCGAAGCAGAGATTAGTTGATACTCGCCTCGAAAGCAATGTTAGCCACAAAAAGGAACATCGACCACAAAAGATTTTTGCGTCTTTGTGCCTCTTTGTGGCTCTTTGGATCGACTCGATGTTAGGGCGATGCCTTTCGATGCGTGAGCACGTTACATGCTTCGATAGCGGTGCTCGGATCGATGGCGACGTTTCCTTCGTCGATGTGTTGAATGATGCCGTCTTTGTCGATCACGAAGGTGGCGCGGTTTCCAAAACCTTGCTCTTCGTTGAAGACACCATAGTCTTTGACGACGGTGCGTTTGAAGTCACTGAGTAACGGAAACGTAATCCCAATTTGTTTTGCGAATTCGCGGTTGGCGGGAACACTGTCTACACTCAGTCCGAAAACCTGAGTGTCGGTTGATTCGAGCTTAGCGATATCAGCCTGATACGCTTTCAACTCCTTCGTTCAACCACCTGTGAACGCGAGAACATAGATCGCGAGCACGACATTCTTCTTCCCTTTGAAGTCGCTGAGCTTGTAGATCTTTCCGTCAGTAGCGCGAAGCGAAAACTCGGGAGCGGGATCACCGACCTTCAACTTCGTATGGGGTGGTTCTTGGGCCAGTGCGCTCACACCGAACACAACAAGCAGCACTAGCGATAGCAGCAGTTTTGAGTACATGGTCCTCCTTAGGCTAGCGGGTTGAATTTATGCACAAAGCCCGAGTGAGTCAAGGTGATTACAACCTTGCGGCGCTGCGTAATCGCTGTTCCGCGAGCTGATCGGCGGCTTTGTTGGTTGTTATTCCTTCGGCTTGCGCGCTTTCGAAAATACTCAGAATCGTGTCGTAAATCGCGTCGACTTTGCTTAACGCGTAGTCGGCGTTCCAACCGAGAAGTTCCATGCAGCCATTGAAAACGCCGCCGGCATTGGCGACGTAGTCAGGTGCATACAGAATATTTCTTTCTCGAAGCATCGCTCCATGACGCTCCTCTAGCAGTTGGTTGTTGGCGGCCCCAGCAACGATCTTCACCTTCAGTTTCGGAATCGTTTCGTCGTTGATCACACCCCCGAGAGCACAGGGAGCGAAGATGTCTGCGCGTACGCTAAAGATATCGGCGGGTCGCACGGACTCTGCGCCAAACTCATCAACGAGTCGTGACACGCTGTCTTCATTAACATCGGTGACGATCAGTTTTGCCCCTGCTTCATGCAGCAACTTCGCTAAGTTGTAACCAACGTGTCCGCAGCCTTGAAGCGCAACGGACAATCCGGACAGATCGTCGGTATCTCTCACAAATCTGGTCGAGGCTTGTATCGCACGAAACACTCCGCGCGCAGTGATCGGTGAAGGATCGCCTGAACGTTCGAGCAGACCAGCGACGTGCTGAGTTTCGAGCCGCACGATTTCCATGTCCGCCGGACTCGTGCCGACATCTTCCGCGGTGATGTAGCGACCTTTCAGCGTCTCAACGAAGCGTCCGTGTACATGCAGCAGAGCTTCGCGATCAGACGTTGCATGATTTCCGATGATGATCGCCTTGCCGCCTCCGAGTGGCAGCCCAGCGAGTGCAGTCTTGTAAGTCATGCCCTGGGAGAGGCGTAAGGCGTCAGTCACTGCATCTTCTTCGCTGTTGTAATTCCAAAAGCGTGTTCCCCCGACGGCCGGACCAAGCGCGGTGCTATGAATCGCAATGACGCCGTGATACGCCGTCGCGGCATCGCGCCCGATCAGAACCTGCTCGTGATCGGTGTTCGTGAATTTCTCTGTGATTTCCATCGTTGATATGAGTTTCAGCCTGCGGCTCTAAACAGCTATTTTAGAATCACCTTTACCGGTGTGCCGCTCTGGGCGTTGGGGGCGACCCAGATGTTCAGTTCCGCAGGTTCGACTGCATACTTCGCCTCACGCTGCCAGATCGATAATTCGTCACGACCGAGAGTGAATTCCAGGCGTTGCGACTTGCCGGCGTCGAGAGTGATGCGGCGGAAGCCTTTCAGTTGGCGCACTGGTCGCGCGACGCTCGTGCCGCGCAGTCCTATGTAGAGTTGGACCACCTCGTCGCCCGCGCGTGAGCCCGTGTTCTTCACTTCGGTAGTGATGCGCACTTGCGCACGTCCCGCGTTCAGTTGATCCACGCTGACCTGTTGCGCGTCAACTAGCGGAGTCGAATACTCGAAGGTTGTATACGTGAGACCAAAGCCAAACGGATAGAGCGGCACGTTCTGCTCGTCAATATAACGCGACTTGAATTTTTCATCGCCGTTGGTGGGCGGGCGCGTCAGGTCCAGACCGACAGCCGGCCGGCCCGTGTTCAGCACGCTGTGATAGATGGGCACCTGCCCGAGACTGCGCGGGAAGGTGACAGTCAACCTGCCTGCCGGCGCCGCCTCTCCGAAGAGCACGCGATCCAAAGCCGGTCCAGCCTGCACGCCGGGAGACCACGCTTCGATGATCGCTTGAACGCGTGCAGCCGCGGAGGTGAGCGCCAGAGGTCGACCACTAAAAAGGACGAGCGCGGTCGGCTTGCCTGCGGCAGCGACACGTTCGAGAAGTTGCTGCTGGTTGCCGGGCAGATCGATGAAGGCGCGTGAAGCTGCTTCACCGTTCATCCATGAAGCATCTTCGCCGAGCGCGAGCAGCACGATGTCTGCCTGCGCGGCCGCAGCCGCTGCTTCAGTGAATCCCGCATCTGAAGAGCCGCGAATCTCAGTACCCTTCGCGTAGATCAGACGGAACCCATCGCGCTCCGCTCGTTTCTCGAGCGCTGCCTTCAATGTCACTACCTCTTTGGCGTCACCTCGCGCGCTCCACGCACCGAGCATGTCAGGCGCGCTGTCCGCGAGTGGTCCAATGAGAGCCACAGTGCGCACCCCTTTTTGTAGAGGCAGGAGATTTGAGTCGTTCTTGAGCAGCACGAAGCTCTTCTCAGCGGCTTCGCGCGCGGCTGTGACGTTTGCTGCGGGCAGAGACGTGATCGCGTTCTGCTCTTCAACGTATGGGCGATCGAACAGACCCAGCGCGAACTTAACACGCAGCACGCGTCGCACAGCCTGGTCCAACGCAGACTGCGACACCGCGCCGGCTTTGACCGCTGCGGCGAGGTGTTGAAAGTAAGCGTTGCTTTCCATGTCCATATCCACGCCTGCGAGAAAACCTTTGCGTGCGGCAGTCGGAAGATCGTTGGCGATACCGTGAGGGATCAGTTCGCCGACAGAGCCCCAGTCGCTGACGACGAAACCACGAAACCCCCATTCGCCGCGCAACACCTGCGTCAGCGTGAACTCGTTGGCTGAAGCGGGCACGCCGTTGAGCGAATTGAAGGACGCCATGAGTGTCGCGACGCCTTCGTCAACCGCTGCGTGAAACGGCGGAAGGTAAACTTCGCGCAACTGACGCTCGGACATGTCGACTGTGTTGTAGTCGCGACCCGCCTCCGCCGCACCGTACGCGACGTAGTGCTTCGCACACGCCGCCAGCGATCGCGGATCGTTAAGACTCGAACCCTGGTAGCCGCGGACATATGCACGCGCCATGATCGAACCGAGATACGGGTCTTCACCCGCGCCTTCGACGATGCGTCCCCAACGCGGGTCACGCGCGATATCAACCATCGGCGAGAACGTCCAACGGATTCCCGCCGAGGTGGCCTCCTCCGCCGCGATGCGAGAGACGCGTTCGACAAGGTTCGCGTCCCAGGTCGCGGAGAGCGCAAGTGGGACCGGGAAGGTGGTGCGATAACCATGAATCACGTCGAGACCGAAAATGATTGGGATCTTCAGGCGCGACTGCGCCATCGCGATGTGCTGCAATCGGTTGCTTAGCGCGGGGTCCGTCACGTTGAGGAACGAGCCGATCTCACCGCGCTGTATGGCTTCTTCGACTTTGCTGCGGCCTGTGCCCGGCCCGGTGGGTGCGCCGTATGAGTACTGGTTTAACTGTCCCACTTTTTCCTCGAGCGTCATCTGTTTGAGGAGTGCCTCGACTTTACGCTCGAGCTCAGGTGCGTTTTGCCATGCAGCCTTTTGCGTCTGGGCGAAGGCGATAGCCGGCAGCATGATGGACCACAACAGCAGAACGACAAGCGCGATTCTGATCTTGCTCATGTACGGTTCCTTGTATCGGATTGAAATTGGATGAAGCCGTTCGTGCGCTAATGTAAACAGGTTTCATGCAAAGGCGCAAAGAAGCACGCAAAGCCGCGAAGAAGATCATTCTTTGCGGCTTCGCGATTCCTTGGCGTGTTTGCGTGAAACTCTTAGGCGTTTCAGTCTAAGAGGATACGTTTTCTTGGCGACGCGATTCGCGGGCTTCGTGTTCGCTTGTCGTTGTCGAAGATGGTAACAGTAGCGCTGGCCGGACTTCCGAGGCTCGCGTTGGACGGATTACTCAGTAAGACGCTGAACGTTTCGTTTGACTCTTTCACACCGTCATCCGTTACGAGCACACTGAAACTCCTGGCCGACTCACCTGGTCCAAAAGTGAGCGTCCCTGAAATCGCTGTATAGTCGCCGACACTTGTTGCACTGCCATCCGCCGTGGCGTACTGCACACTCGCGCTCGAGGAAGTATTGCCACTTCGAGTTACGGTAATCGTGACCGAACCCGCGTTTTCATTCACGCTGTAGGCTGAAGCGCTAAATTGAATGACGGCACCTGGCGCCGGAGTAGGAGTTGGCGTTGGTGTCGGAGTGGGCGTTGGTGTTGGAGTAGGTGTTGGTGTTGGAGTAGGCGTTGGGCTTGGCGCAGTGCCTGATTGTGCAGCGTTCAACGCGGTAATATCGCAACCAAGATCCTTTCCGTCAGTGCCGGCAAATTTATATATGGAGTTAACGAGTTGGACGCTGGAATCAAGCACGCCCGTGATCGTCCACGGATAAAAATTGTTCGCCGGGTACAGCGACGGTAACGCTCCGGCGATCAAGTTTCTTTGAAACACGGCTCCCGGCGTGTAAGTCGTCAGAGCTGCTGTGCCTTCCCCGACAATGTCACCAAAAAAACCGTAGCCTGAACGAGTGGTGATGTTGTTCGTATAAACGAAGCCTGTTGAGACCTCGCCGTACAAAGCCGTCACGTTACCACTCTGAAAATGCGTGTTGTGATTGAGGGTAACGTTATAGAACCCGGACATGGTGAGAAAGCGATTCGCGATGCCGGTGAACAAGTTGTTTGCGATCACCACACCATTACCGCGACCTGACGGATACGGAGCATCGGTACCCAGCAACTGGAACCCTTGTTCGCTGTTCTTCACTTTGTTGTTCGTGAAGGTGATGTTCTCTACTGTTGCCCACGGCGCCAGGCCAGACTCGCTGCGCACTGTGAACAGAACCGCATAACCGATCTGACTGTCACCCCAGGAGTTTTCCAAAACATTACCGTCAACGATCACATTGCGAGCGTTCTTCAGCTCCAAGAGGTTTTTGATCGACCAGTGAATTCCTGCGTAAGTGGGATCGCCCACCTTCCACGATAACGGCTTGAAAAAGTAATTGCGCCGGATCTCGATGTTGGCCGGAACGAGATTCGGGATCGACGGCAGCGAACCGCCAAACATGATGTTTTCTCCCGACGCTTCCAGATAGTTGTTGATGATCTGGTAAGGGCCTGGTCCATTCCAGCCGCAGATTGCCTGCGTGTCGAAGCCGATGCCGTGTATGTCGGAGATGTAAGAATTTATGATCGACGTGTCGGCGCTGTTCAGACTGATCCCGCGCTGGACGTTTTGTGTAGCAAATCCGTGAATCCACAAACGATCCAGTATCAGATGGTGTTGCACACTTGAAAGATCGGTTTGATTCGACTCGCCAAGCCGAACGAGATCGTAAATGACATCGGTGGCGTTGAACGTTGAGATATCGAGTCCGATCAACTGGTAGTGATGAGCGCCGGGCGAAACTCTGATTATCGGATCGGAAATGCTGGAACGTATTTTCGCAAGCAGACTGCTCTGCGACGGGGAGACACGTCCGATAATTTCTGTTGCTCTCGACGACTGAATCGTTATATAGGAGTCGCCAGTCTTTTTCGGCAACGTAAAAGGGCCGCGATAAGTAGCGCCTGCTTCGAGAACGATCGTGTCGCCTGGTACGGCGCTGTTGATGGCCGCTTGCAGATCACCTCCGTTCGGAACGACGAGAGTGGCTGCAAAACTGGTTGAAGCCGAGATGAACAAGATGAACAGGGAAGAGAAGAGATAATTTGTTCTGGGAGAAACGCTCCGCAGAGCCGCACACACCTGGGAGATAGACATTTGCCCTCCGATTGGGGAATAGGTAAATCGGTCGCTAAATTTTCACGAATTGCCGGGTACGATTTCTGAAGGGGTACCGCTCGAACCGGGAAAGACTACAGGAACAATCGATTAGACTGGGTTGCGATGTTGTTACAAAGCTGTTGCTGAAGCGGATCGTAAGTAGATGGATATTGAGACCTTAAGAGATTTTTGCCGCGCTCTTCCGGCAGTCACTGAAGACATCAAGTGGGGACACGATCTGTGCTTCTCCGTTGCGGGCAAGATGTTTTGTGTTGCCGCGTTGGAGGGACCGTTGACCGTGTCTTTTAAAGTGAAGGACGACGAGTTTGATGAACTATCAAACTCGCCGGGGCTGCGTCCCGCGCCATACGTCGCGCGCTACAAATGGGTGCTCGTTGAAGACGTGAGTAAACTGAGTCGCAAAGAGTGGGCGCACTACGTGCGCCAATCGTACGACCTCGTACGCGCGAAGCTGCCGAAGAAAGTGGCGCGGCAACATGGGCTGTAAACTGTTGCCGCGCTAGTGTGCTTTCCCGGTGCATCAGCTTCACGGACAACCCAGGTGCGTCTTGATCTGGTTTGCCGAAGTAATCATTTGACTCTTCTCGTCAGGGTCTACTTTCTTATCTGACTGGCTCTGCACCCTACTTATAAACGACGACATCGACGTACACGCCGCAGCGGTGTTCCCCGCGTTAACTGCCGCAAGCGCATCCTGGAGTTTGCCTACGAGAGCGGTCTCGAGTGACGGCGTTAGATTAAAGCTGCGCACCAGCGCGATGAGATTGTTGATCTCAGTGGCGGGTGAAGGTGGAGGCGGAGGAGCACTCGGGAGCTGAAACGTGAAGGAATAAACGTCGAAGTCCGTACCGGCGGAAACATAGACGATACGGCCGACGCCGTTGCAGTACGCGATGCGACCCGTAAACTCGTCGGCAGGCGTGTTCGTAACCTGGTAAAGCGTTGCGGTGTTGAGATCGTAAACAAAAATGTCGTACTCAGTCTGATTCTGAGACTGCGACTCAAACGAGATCAGGTTACCTGAAATGCTGAGATCTCGCTGATCGCCGGGAATGGCAATCCGAGTTTCTGCTCCGCCGGCGACGGGTTGGAAATAGATGTCGTTCTCGCCGCTACGATCTGAGATATAAACTGCGATCTGGCCGTTCGTGTCAGGTGAACGATTCTCGCCTGCCGCGGTTGTGAGTGCTCTGGTAGTGAACACGCCGGGCGACGTTTGAACCGCACCGTAGACGTTACAGCCAAAACCATCCGTTTGACACTTCTCCCACACCACAGCGTTACCCGTTGGGCTGATGGCCGGGTTCTTGTCGAAAAGTGAATCGTTCGTTAGTCGAATGTCGGTCTGGGTGCCCAAATCGTAAACGCCGAGTTCGCTTTGATTCGGAGCGGCGAAGTAACTTCTGTCTTCGTACGCGACTAAATCACCGCCGATGGCCGGATGACTGCGGTTAGCTCCGGGAATATCGGTGCGGAACAACGTCGTCGCATCGTAAACCGCGACAATCGGACCCGTCGGAGTATCTTCAGTGAAGCCGATGCGATTTCCGTTTACGTCCGGCTGCCTGTCCAAACCATTGCCTGGAATTATGAAATCCGTGTTTGACGGCGGCGCTGAGTAATGGATTCGCGCAAGGCCCTGACCGTCCTGACTGGTGTACGCCGTCAGGTTGCAGTCGAGGTCCGGTTCTGTTTGATCGCCGAGTCCGTTGTTTACCGCCTGGAATGTGCCACTCAACGTGACTACGGTCGGAGCTGGCGGGTTTGCTGTGACGAGAGTTGAAAGTGTGAGCAGCATCAGTGTAGGGAATACGATCAGCTTCCGTGATCGACTGCGAATTAATCTCATATAAATTTCTCCGTCGTATGTTTGAATGCCTACTTCATTTGTGAAGTGGCGAATGATCGGAAAACATCACACGGAGGCGTTTGCAGAAAACGTCCAAGACGCTTTGCACAAAAAGTCGCTATGAAGCGCCAAAGGCGCGAAATATGAAAGCAGGGTTAAGCGTGAAGCGCCGAAGGCGCGAAAAATAATAGCCAGGGGCAAGCGTGAAGCGCAGCGGAACGCGTCGCCCCTGGTAACGAGGAAAACAATTTGAACAGAGCACTGAAAGTGCGAAATACCGACGTCAGTTATTTCGCTCTTTCAGAGCTTCATCGTCATTTGTTTCTGTACCAGGGGCGACGCGCCTCACGTTGTTCGGCGCTTGCCCCTGGCTTTTATATTCCGCGCCTTTGGCGCTCAT
>DATDFT010000240.1:0-10558 GCA_036522475.1 Pyrinomonadaceae bacterium
CGGAAGACCGTCCGTAGCCGTTGCGTCCGTCGCCATCACGTCGAGCGTGATGATGTAGCCGAGATTCTCCTGTGCCACGAAGAGACGCATTCGCTCGTTCTTAGTGAGTTTTGCGAACAACTCGGGCGAGACTTTCTCGTAAAAATCCTGCTTCGGAAGAGTTGTGAAGTCGCCCCAAAAGAATTCGGGTATCAGTGGTCCAACATCCCTAATCTTCAGAAATCTCGCCACAAAGCGCTTCGCAAACGCCTGAACCTCCTGCCGCTCCTGCTCGGTAACCGTCGACTGTTCCTGCCGCGCAGCCGGCGCGGTCCCAACTGCCAAAGTGATCGTTAAGAGAGCGGCGATGAGCTGGGCCATATCAGTGTAACTCCTGGTACCAGCGCTGCAAGACGTAAAACGCTTTCTTCCTCTCGCCGCGATCTGAGATCAGGCCTTTGCGGTTCCAGAAGTCCTGGATTCCCGGTAGCGGGCGGCGTGGGGAGCGGAAGTCCATCAGGATCCAGGGGGAAGTGCCGCGGAGGAACGGGATGCGTTTCAACATGCCGATTTGATGCTGGTAGATGTCCTCCTGGTATTCTTCGGTCCAGCGAGTCAGCGCGTCGCCGTGGTGTCCGAACAACGCGTCGCCCCCAAACTCACTCATCACGAGCGGTTTCTGATACTTCGATTTCCACTCGAGCCCGTCAGCTTTCTCAGGTAGACCATCGTACCAGCCGACATACTCGTTGCAGCCGAGAACATCCAGATATTCGGCCAGCGGATCGTCAATCATCTGCGTCTTGTCGTCCAAGTAGTGACGTTCCATTGCGGCTGATAGTAAACGCGTCGGATCGAGAGTTCTCGCGTGTGAGATCAGATTTCGCAGAAACGAAAGTCGCGCGTCACTGAGCGGAGTTTCATTCGCTACGGACCAGATAACAATCGCAGCCCGGTTCTTGTCGCGTGCGATCACCTCGCCCAACTGATTGCGAGCGTTCTCGAGTGTGGCTGGATTTTCCCACTGGATGGTCCAGTAAACCGGAATCTCCGACCAGACCATGATTCCCATCCGATCAGCCTCGCGAATCATGAACTCGTTGTGCGGATAGTGTGCCAGCCGGACAAAGTTCGCGCCCAGCTCTTTGGCCCAACTGAGCAAGGTCACCGCGTCCTCGCGACTGTATGCGCGTCCACCACGAAGCGGCGCCTCCTCGTGAATGCAGACGCCGCGCAGGAAGATCGGTTGACCGTTTAGCAGGATATCGGTGCCGCGAGTTTCAATACTCCGAAACCCGATGAGGTCGCGCACTCGATCCGTCTCAGCTTCGATAAACACCTCGTAAAGCTTCGGATTCTCCGGCGACCACAGCTTCAGATCCGCGTTGAAATCGATCGCCGCCAATCCGCTTCCATCCGCGGTAAAAGTCTTGGTTACACCCGCTTCAGGAATACGAACCGAAACTTTTTGAGTGAGCTTGTCGCCCGCAAGCTTCACCCAGCCAGTCACATGATCTCGCGAGCCGCGCTGAAGTTGGACCATGTAGTCGTTCACGAAAGTCGCGGGCGTTTCGATAAGCTTCACTTCGCGCGTGAGTCCACCATAGTTCCACCAGTCTGTCATCAGCGTCGGCACAGCATCGCGCCGCCGCTTGTTGTCGACTTTGACGACGAGAAAGTTACCGGTATCGCGAACGAGTTTTGTTACCTCGAAATTAAACGGCGTGAACCCGCCTTCATGCTGGCCGAGCTTCTCGCCATTGAGATACACGTCTGCGAAATAATTGGCAGCTCCGAAATAGACGAAGAGTCGAGTGTCCGGACGCCTCTGGTAATCGAAAGACTTCTTGTACCAAACCGTGCCTTCGTAAAAGAACAACTGGTCCGTCTGCGTGTTCCAGTCACCGGGAACTTTCAACGTCGCTGACTTATCGAAGTCGTATTCGATCAGATCGCTTTTCGACTTCGGTTTCGCGTTCTTGAAATAACCGTTGTCACTCGGTTGGTAACGGTAGTCGTAGTAGCCGGATTCGTAAGGATCGACGATTACTTGCCACTGACCATCAAGGCTCATCATCTTTCGCCCTTCAGTGTTGGTGATCAATCCGACTTGTTGCGCTCGCACACACGGGACCAGCGCCAGCAGGGATACAAGGATGAGTGTTTTCATAAACTCGTCAGCGGCAGCGAGCGGTAACGCTTTGCGGTCAGACGCGCGAGTGCGTTTACGACGGCCGGAGAGATTACGGGAACGGGTGGTTCGCCGCAGCCAGTTGGTGCTTCGCTGCTCGGCACGATGTGAACGTCAACAGCCGTCGGGGCATCGATGATATACGGTGGAGCGTAGCCATCGAAGTTTCTCTGTTCCACGATTCCGTTCTTCAACGTGATCGCGCCTCTCGGCACCAACTGTGTCAGACCAAATCCGAGGCCTGCCTGAAACTGGCTCTCGATAGTGAGCGGATTCACGGCGATGCCGCAATCAACAGCAACAGTCGCGCGATGAATCTTCGGCCGCTTATTCTCGATCGAAACGTCGACAGCGCAAGCCACGCCGGTTCCGAAACATTCATGACACGAAACTCCGAGTGCATGTCCGGGCGGCAACCTGTTGCGCCAACCAGCGCTCGCTTTATCGAGCAGTTCGAGCGTGCTCAAGAGCTTTTTGGCGTCGGGCTTGAGCAGCTTGCGTCGATAAGCAATCGGATCCATGCGTGCGCGTGTCGCGAGTTCGTCGATCAGCGTTTCCATCACAAACGCGTTGTGCGTGTGACCGACCGAGCGCCACCAGAGCACCGGCACGTTCACCTTCGGATGATGAACCGAGAGGTGCATGTTTGGAATATTGTACTGTGTGTCAGAGGTTCCTTCAGTCGCGGTTTCGTCCACGCCGTTCTTCACCAGCATAGATTCGAAAGGAGTGCCGGCGAGGATAGATTGGCCGACGATCACGTGCCGCCATGCGGCAGGTAGTCCGTCTGGTCCAACACCAACCTCAACGCGATGAAAGTGCATCGGACGATAATAACCACCCGGCACATCGTCTTCGCGCGTCCAGATCAGTTTGACTGGCATGCCTCGCAGGCGTTTCGCGATCACTGCAGCCTCGCGCTGGATGTGTGAGTCAGGAACGGCGCGTCTGCCAAAGCCGCCACCAGCCATCTCGGTATGAAAAGTGACTTGCTCGGGTTTGAGTCCGAGAACCTCCGCGACGGCCATCTGATCGACAGTTTGAAACTGCGAGCCGGCCCACGCTTCGGCGCGTTCACCGTCGAAGCGCACCGTCGTGTTCAGCGGCTCCATCGGTGCATGAGCGAGGAATGGAAATTCATATTCGGCGACGATACGGTTGCCCGCGGCGATCTTGTCGATTGCGTTCGCATCGCCGCGATTGACGGCAACATTGCCGGGTGTTTGGCCGAGTTGTCTGTACCTGGTCCATAACTCAGTGGTATCAGGCTGCTCGACGTCAGTGACGTCCCAGTCGATCTTCAGACGGCTGCGTGCTTGTTTCGCGGGCCAGAACTTGTCCGCAACGATAGCCACTCCAGTACCTTTCGCAAGCGGGATCTCGAAGATATTGACGACGCCTTCAACGCGGCGCGACTCGTCGTCAACGATTCTCTTAACGCGTCCGCCAAAGACAGGCGGATGTGCCACCACCGCCACTTTCATTCCGGGCAAATCCAGATCCAATCCAAATTTCAACGAGCCGTTGCACTTCGGACGACTGTCAATTCGTTTGACGTGCTTGCCGACGAGCCGAAATTCCGACGGAGTCTTCAAGTTAACTTTCGCAGGCACAGGCTTGCGCGCTGCGTCGGGTGCAAGCTCGGCGTAAGTCGCATGTTGTCCGTTTGGTCCATGGACCACACTGGCGTCTGTGCGACATTTGTCAGGTGTCGTATTCCAGCGTTCGGCGGCTGCGGCAACGAGCATCGCGCGAGTCTTCGCGCCGAGCTCACGATACTGCTGAAACGAATGTGCGATCGAACCCGAACCACCGACGATCTGGATTCCAAACACCGGATCTTTGTAGACGTCGGCCGCGGGCGCGAGCTCGGCGATGACGTTGGTCCAGTCAGCGTCCATCTCATCCGCGAGCACCATCGGCAGGGCAGTTTGCACTCCCTGACCAAACTCGAGACGGTTAACCTGGATCACGATCTTTCCGTCAGGCCTGATATTGACGAACGCGTCCGTCGGGTAGACCTTCGGCTGCTGCACAGGCATCGGTGCTTCCTGGCCCGACGCGTTCGGGTCAAGGTACAGAGAGACGAGTAAACCACTCGCTGCGGCAAAAGAGACGTGCAGGAAACCGCGGCGATTAATAGCGGTTGCAACCATCATGCACCTCCTTTCGGAAGTTGCGAGGATGCAGTCCTGATTGCTGCGCGAATGCGCGGGTAGGTGCCGCAACGGCAGAGATTGCCGCCCATCGACTCTTCGATGTTTTGCTCTGAAGGTTGCGGCGTGGATTTGAGCAGTGCGACGGCGGCCATGATCTGTCCGCTCTGGCAGTAGCCGCACTGGACCACGTCTTCGGCGACCCAGGCATCCTGAACTGCTCGCCCGACCGGATCTCCGGACATGGCCTCGATTGTCACGATCGGACGATCACCGATGTGCGAGATCGGAACGATGCACGAACGTGTTGCTACGCCGCCGACGTGCACGGTGCACGCGCCGCATGCGCTGATGCCGCAACCGAATTTCGTTCCCGTGAGCTTGAGATCATCACGCAGCACCCAGAGCAGTGGCGTTGAAGGATCGACGTTCACTTCGCGGCGTTCTCCGTTCACAGTCAATTGAAAAGTAGCCATTTGCAACTCCTATTTTGGACACGGTGTGCCGGCTTCGACCCAACGACGCGTGGCAGTGATGAACTGTTCATGCGTGAGCGGCGGCAGTGTGCGCGCCGAGCCGTCGGGTCTGCGGCCGGGATTCCAGGCCCACTTCACGAGCGGTTCTTCTTCGTGATGTTTCAGCAAGCCTGGTCCATCGAGGTTGTTATTCTTCGAACGGTCAGTGACTGCGCGACATACGTCAGCACTCGAAAGCACGCGATCGTTCATGTCCTGCCAGCGCATCGAGAGTGGCGCGAGGTGCCAGTTGTGACCACCGGGTACGCCGGTGCTGTCCGCATTCGTTTCCTGATGACAACCGGCGCAATTCAAACCGGGCACGCCTTTACCTTCGGGACCACGCACGACGTTCGCGACGTGACGATGGCGGTCGTCGCCTTGTTGCGGATAGTTGGTGGCCGTGTGACAGTTGATGCAGCGCGCAGAAGTTAAGACGGAATAGACCTGCTCCCACGCGGCCAGTCCTTGCGCCGTGGTGGTCGCGTCGGACGCGTCTGCAAATCGAGCGCACACGAGCCACCCTCCAACAGCGATTAGCGATACCAAAACGCCTACACGAATCCGCAGCATCTGAGTTTCTCCGGTAGTTATTTACAAGATTACAAGATTTACAAGATTTGACAGGATCATCCTGTTAACCCTGAGAATCTTGTAAATCCTCTATCAAGTCCGCAACTTAAAACACAAGCGTCTGAATCGAGTGCGGCAGGCTCTCGACCTCGGCGGCCTGGCCATCGAGCCAAAGGAAATAACGAATCTTCTGCTCGGTCTTGTTCATCACCACCACTGCGACCTGCCCGTTCGGATTAACAAACGCCGTCGACAGCAACGGGCTGCGACTCGGCGAACTCGCGATACGCTTCGCGCGCGGTTGCACAAACTTCGAGAAGTGACCGATGTAGTAGTAAGAATTTGTGTAGATCAACTCTCCAGTGCGCGTATCGGCGTGAACAGGTGCGAAGCAAAAATTCTTGACGTGATTTGGCCCGCCGGTCTCATCGAGGAGAACATTCCAATCCGTCCAGCCAACAGTGCCGCTGTTGAAATCGTTAATCATCGAACGTCCATACAGTTCACCTAGCTTCCAGTCGTGCAGCCTGTCGGCGTTGAACGAGTCGGCGCAGCCTTCAGTGAAGATGAGGTGCTTGTCAGGAAAAGCGTCGCGCACGAGTTTCACGTTATCGAACATCGGTTCGCCGCCGCTCCACGGCTCGTACCAGTGATAACCAATGCCCCAAACGTACTGCGCCGCTTTCGGATCAGTCAGGATTGTCCTGGCGCGCTGGTAAATCAAGTCGCGATTGTGATCCCACACGATGATCTTCTTATCGCTCAAACGCTCTTTCCTGATGGTTGGACCAAGATTGTTCTTGAGGAAGTCTCGTTCAGCTTCGGCGGAGTAAATGCACGACTCCCACGTCTGCGTCGCCATCGGCTCGTTTTGAATGCTGACGCCCCAGATCGGTATGCCTTCGCTCTCGTAAGCCCTGATGAACTTGACGAAGTAGTTGGCCCAGGATTGGTAGAACTCGGGCTTCAACTTGCCGCCGTGCAGCATGTTGTTGTTATCTTTCATGAACGCCGGCGGGCTCCACGGGCTCGCGAAGATGTTGAGTCTATTACCCGTCGTTGCCAGCACCTGCTTGATGAACGGAATTCGGAATTCCTGATCGTGCTTGATGCTGAACGACTTCAACTCTTTGTCGCCTTCGTCGACGTAAGTGTAACTGGCACTCGAGAAGTCGCAACTATGAATGTTCGTGCGCGCGAGTGTATAACCGATGCCGGTGTCGCGGTTGTAGTAAGAATTCAGAAACTCCTGTTGCTTCGCCTTCGGAAGTTTTGCAAACGTTTCCGCGGACGCGTCTGTGAGTGCGCCGCCGACCCCGAGGATCGTTTGGAATGTTTTAGCCGGATCGACGAAAACGCAGATCTGGGTTTCGAGTGGTTGGCCCATTGGCTTGAACGAGAAGGTACCGGTGGCTGAGAGACGATGATCGGTTTTGTCGGCGGTGGTGTAGACGGTGACTTGCCGTCGCGCGACAGACGTATTGCTGGTTGATGGGCGCTGCACGCCCATCGCGGATGACAATTCATGTTTGGCCAGGAGTAGGGCAGTGGACGAAGTAGCCAGAAAACTACGACGGTCGATTTTCATACTGCGATGAATTTAACACAGCCTCGAAGAAATATTTCACGCAAAGGCGCAAAGCTCGGACGCAAAGCCGCAAAGGAGAGCAAGTATCCTATTGGCGCCTTTACGTCCGATCTTTGCGCCTTTGCGTGAAATGTCTGCCATCATCGCGGTGACACGTCTCGTCGCAGGTAAAAGAGTAAGTCCGTCGAGGGTGGATCGATGCCGAGTTGTCGAATCATGCCGACGATTTGTCCGCGATGCATCGTGGCGTGATTGACGACGTGTTGCATTTGATCGACGAGTCGCATCGAGTTTGGATCGCCGCTGAGGAGTTTGAATGGCAACTCCGCACTGAGTCGCTCTTCATCGAGTTTCGACATGAACTGAGCGCGACCATCAACCAGTTCATTCCAACGTTGCTTCAGCATCACCAGATCGACGCACGACTCCGTCGACCACAATGACCACGCTTCAGCTTTAGCGGGTGAACGACCGTTCCATCTCTCCCACCAGATCCACTCAGCGCCGGCCATGTGTACGAGCGTTCCGAAGATCGATTTGTGACTGATGCCGAAGTCGCGTCGCAGATGTTCGTCTGACAATTTTGCGGACGCGTCCATGGCGAGGTCGTTTGCCCATTCGGTGTAGTCGAAGAGGTGTCGGATATCTGCTGGATTCATGTTTGCCTCAGGCATTCTAAAATGGTTGACCGTGTTAGTATACGCTACCGCGCCCCCATCACATTTTATGGACTCCAGAACAACCGCACCGCAGCCGTGGTTTCAGGTACGACGTGACTCGCGCGCTCGCTTTCGGCTGTTCTGTTTTCCTTATGCGGGCGGGAGCAGCAGCATTTACCGTCCCTGGACAAGACACATTCATCCCGACATCGAAGTGGTTCCCGCGTTGTTGCCGGGGCGAGAGTTGCGGCTGCGCGAAACCGCCTACACGCGTCTCGAACCGCTCGTCGAAGCGCTCACGCGCGAGATCTTCCCGTTGCTCGATCGGCCGTTCGCATTGTTCGGCCACAGCATGGGCGGGATTATCAGTTTCGAACTTGCGCGCCGGTTGCGTTTGGAGCGCGGCATTGAACCGGAACATCTTTTCATCTCTGCGAGACGTGCTCCGCAACTGCCGCAGCAGGATCCCGAGATTCACAACCTGCCGGACGCTGAATTTTTGGCCGAGATCCAACAGTTGAACGGCTCACCAAAAGAAGTGCTTGAACACGCTGAGTTGATGAAGCTCCTGTTGCCGATGCTGCGCGGCGACTTCGCCATTGTTCGTACTTACACCTACGTTCCGGGTCCGCCGCTAAAGTGTCCGATCACGCTGATCGGAGGAACGAGCGATGATACTGCTACGCAAGCGAAACTCGAAGGCTGGTGCGTGCAGACCACCGGCCGCTGTCGTGTGCGCATGCTCGAAGGAGATCATTTCTTCATTAACCAGCAACAACCGGCGGTTCTTCGAATAATCGAGGACACGCTGCTCGGCCGCGTTTAGTGTATCCTCTACGTTTTGAACAGAACATTCCGATGACACTTCACGAGGAATATGCGAGCCTGATCACGCCTTATGGTGGTGAACTGGTCGATCTCCTGGTGCCCGAGAAAGAACGTGAGCTCATGATGACGCTCGCGGCACTCTTGCCGCGCATCCAGTTGACGCAGCGCAATCTCTGCGATCTCGAACTGCTGGCGACCGGCGGGTTTTCACCGCTGCGAAAGTTTATGGGTCGCGCAGACTATCACAGCGTGCTGCGCTCGATGCGGTTGTCTGATGGTACGCTGTTCCCGATCCCGATTACTCTGCCAGTCTCGAAAAGTCTCAACGTTTCCGTAGGCTCTGACGTTGCACTTGCTGACGAGCGAAACAATCTGCTGGCAATCATGCGCATCGAGGAGATCTACGAATGGGATCCTGAAGAGGAGGCAAAGTCAGTTTACGGCACCACTGATCTGCATCATCCGTTGGTAGCCGAGATGCAAGCCTGGAGTGAAGTGTGTATCTCGGGTGAGTTGAAGGTGGTCTGCCTGCCGAAGTATTACGACTTTCGTCGACTGCGGCTCACGCCCGCGGAAGTCAGAGCAAGATTGGCTAAGTTGGGCCACGAAAGAGTGGTTGCTTTTCAAACGCGCAATCCGATGCACCGCGCGCACGAAGAGATGACGAAGCGAGCGATGCAACAGATCGACGGCGCGCTGCTGCTTCATCCGGTGGTTGGCATGACCAAGGCCGGCGACATCAATCACTACACGCGTGTGCAGTCGTACAAAGTGCTGACTGAAAAATATTACGACAAAGGTTCGACCTTGCTTTCGTTGCTCCCGCTCGCGATGCGCATGGCTGGACCACGCGAGGCAATCTGGCATGCGATCATCCGCCGTAACTTCGGTGCAAACTACTTTATCGTCGGGAGAGATCACGCGAGCCCGGGTGTCGATTCGAATGAGAAACCGTTCTATGGTCCATACGATGCGCAGCAGTTGATGACTGAGCATGCCGCAGAGGTCGGATTGCAACCGCTGTTCTTTTCGGAAATGGTTTATCTCCCGGAAGAGAAGCGCTACGAAGAGTCGGCGCTGGTAGCGCAGGGGCGTCGCACGGCGTTGATTTCGGGCACGAAGGTGCGCGAGGATTTTCTGCAACGTGGGCGGCTGTTGCCCGCGTGGTTTACGCGTCCGGAAGTGGCGGAAATCTTGAGTGCCGCTCACCCGGCGCGTCATCGACAAGGTTTTTGCTTGTGGTTTACGGGTTTGAGCGGCTCCGGAAAATCAACGACCGCTGACATCGTGACGATTATGTTGCTCGAGCATGGCCGGCAGGTGACGGTGCTCGATGGCGACGTGATTCGTACGCATCTCTCAAAGGGGCTTGGCTTCAGCAAGGAAGATCGAGAGACGAACATTCGCCGCATCGGTTTCGTCGCCGCGGAGGTTGTGCGACACGGTGGCGGGGTGATCTGTGCGGCGATCAGTCCGTATCGAACGACGCGCGATGAGTGTCGTACGATGATTGACAGCGATCGTTTCTGCGAGATCTTTGTCGACACGCCGATCGAGGTTTGCGAGGATCGCGATCCGAAAGGCATGTACGCTCTCGCGCGTGCAGGACGGTTAAAAGGCTTTACGGGAATTGACGATCCGTACGAACCACCGCTGACTCCCGAACTCACGCTAGATACAGTTAATTGCACCGCCGAGGAAAACGCCGAACGAATCATCTCGTATTTAATCGAGCGCGGTTTCATCCGACCCGCGGAGCGCGTGTTCGAAGTTGAGTTCGACGAAGAGCTGCAAGTCGGCTAATCGAGAAATCGGAGATCAATGCTCCAGAACACTTTCCACGAGTGCGATTTGGAGCGCCGTTGGCGCTCTCATAGTCACACGTTTGACGGCGACGGGAGAGATGTTGCACAAATAGGTTGCAAATGACACTCCTGCTGGGAATCGATCTGTCGACAACCGGGGCAAAGGCGCTGCTAATCGACCCGGAAGGACGTGTGGTCGGTAGCGCCACCACGCCGCTGAGTCTCTCATCTCCGCATCCACTCTGGTCCGAACAGGAACCACGA
>DATDFT010000241.1:0-9303 GCA_036522475.1 Pyrinomonadaceae bacterium
CCCCGCCGGTAGCCTGAGTAATATATTTGGGGCTATGCCCCTGGTTCGGCCTTGGCCTGAAATATCGGGGCGAAGCCCCAACCGAGGGCATAGCCCAAATTGATTTATTTTAAATTGACGGCGGGGCTGAGCCCCGCCTCACACCAGGCGGCGGAGCCGCAGCAACGTCAAGTTCAGTTCTTTTCGAAGAGCAAGATGTCGGCGAAGGTCTCGCTTGTGACGCGGCAGGATTGGGCGTTCAACTTCAGCACTTTTAATTTGTCGAGCAGAGCTGTATTGCGCTGCTGCTCGGCCGCCGCGATCATTCGCTGTTGCCAATCGCTCGCTTCGCCGCAACGCCCGAGTTCCGCAAGCGCGAGGGCTACGAGAGCGCCGTGTTGCACTGCCCCGGTCGCGTTATACACACGCTCGGCTAGTTCAAGCGCACGCCCGCCATTGCGCAACTCAAGCTGCGGTGACGCTGCCAACAGGTACGCAAGCATCACTACCGTACGACCTCTTTGCGGATATTGCGCGTGAGCTTTCTCAAGGCCATCGAGCGCTTGCTTGACCTGACCCTTTCGATACAAGAGTCGCGCCTGTTCGAGCAGCGCCGCTTCATTATCGGGATCAGCCTGGACCACACTCGAGTACTCAGTCAGCGCTTCATCCGATCGCCCCTGTCTGTTTAGCTCCTGGGCCAGCAGAAACCTGGCACTCAGATCGTTCGGCTCAACCTTCAAAGCAGAACGCAGATGTGCGATCGCCTCGTCGTGTTTGTTTTGGCGCACGAGGAGTACGGCGAGATTGTAATGAGCGTTTGCTTTGCCAGGCTCGATACGAAGCGCTTCTTCAAACTGCTCGACAGCGTCGTCTAGATCACCCATCTGTGTCAGCGCGGCTCCGAGATTCACGCGCGCGGCGGCATTGTCACGGTTGGCCTCGACCGCTTTGCGAAACTCACTCGCAGCTTCAGCATACCGCTGCGCCTCGAACGCGACTTTGCCACGACTGAGATGCAGACGCTCTCCGGCGATCGAATCCTGTAAACCATCAACGAGCGGATCCGATACTCGCACACCGACAGTTCCTTGTTGGGCGAGATGCGCTTTCACTTTGTCACGATTGCCCAGGCCGCGATAAGCCATAGCCAACGAGTAATGAACACGATTAGCTTCCGGGACTTGCGCGAGTGTTTTTTCAAAGTGGTCCACTGCTTCGGCGTAGCTGCGCTTTGAGATTGCCACCTGTCCTAGGCCGTAGTGGGCCGCCGGATTGTTTTCGTCCAACCGCAACGCAGCCTTGAAACTTTCGGTCGCGTCGTCCAAACGGTTCAATTCGAGAAAGATGTTTCCAAGGTTGACCAGTGTAGCGATGTAGTCCGGCTTCAGTATGCGCGCGGCACGGTACCGGCGGATCGCATCATCGAAACGACCCTCCTGATGGTCCAACTTCGCAAGCAGATAGATCCAGCGAAAATCTTTTGGGGCTAGTCGATTGGCATTCAGATAACACTCGCGGGCCGCGGACGTGAGCGAGTAGACGTGATAGATCTCACCGAGACGACCGTACGCGTCGCTGAGTGTTGCTTCTGTGGATGTGGCAAGCGCGGCTCGAGCCGTTGTGATCTGATCGCGAACGCTCGGTTCCAGGTTTGATAGGTCAGGTGTTTGCGAATGGACAGGCTTGATGACCAATAGCAGGAGAAAGATTTTCACGCAAATGTTTTTCATTTCTGCTTCAACGTCAGGTATCGATCGACCGGTTGGTCCTTCCACTCGTCCTTCGTTCCGTCCGGCCAACGCACTCGCACCACTTTCACTTTCGTGGCCTGGCCCAACCCCACGAGCACGCGCGGATCGTTTCCCGAAAGATAACTGCCGTCAGTCCGCACTCGCCGCCGCAACACGTCGTTCGTCGGCGTAACGATCTCAACCTGCGCACCTAACATGTCCCGACCGCTCCTCCCGACAAGCCTGAGTCCGATCCAGTGGTTTCGATTGCCAACCTGATTAAGAAGCAACCTGGCTGGTCCATTATTGTCGGTGACCAGCAGATCCGTATCACCATCGTTATCAATGTCACCGGCGGCCACCCCACGACTGACCTCGAGCAACGGAAATTCCGGTCCCGCCTCGGCGATCGTTTCGACAAAGCTTCCCTTCCCGGTGTTGCGGAAGAGCTGATTCGGTTGGCCCAACGGAAGCTGCACCGCTCCATTCGCAACGAACAGATCAAGCCAACCATCGTTGTCATAGTCAAACAAGAGTGTCCCAAAACCCGTGAACCGACGACCCGGCATTCCCAAGCCCGCTTCGCGAGTACGATCCTCGAACAGTCCCTGACCGAGATTAACAAAGAGCGTGTTGGTCTCGTCCATCAAGTGCGTCACAAAGATGTCTTCGGTACCGTTCCCATCGACGTCACCCGCATCGACGCCCATGCCTGCTTCGGCTTGTCCGTTTCTGTTGACCGCAGCTCCGGCCAACAGCGCGTCGTTAACAAACGTGCCGTTCTTTTGGTTGATCCAGAGTTGGTTCGGATCCCCGTCGTTCGCGACGTAAATATCTATCCAGCCGTCATCGTTGAAGTCAGCAGTGACGATTCCCAATCCGTGACCGAATTCTTTGCTCACACCCGCGGCGACCGTTACATCTTCAAAGACTCCGTTGCCTTTGTTGTGCAGCAGCCGGTTGCCCGGCGCACGAAAAACGCGCGGCGTGCAATAGTCTCGCGCAGTGGTGGCGGCGTAGCACTTCGGGCTATTCGTCACGGAAAAATCGGCGTAGTTGACGATCATCAAATCGAGCCAACCGTCGCGATCGTAATCGAAGAACGAAGCGCTCGTGCTCCAGCGCGGATCATCGGTGCCGCTTTCTTTGGTTACATCCTCAAACTTCCCCCCACCTTTGTTCAGATACATTTGATTGGAACCGAGATTCGTGAGGTAGAGATCAGGTAAGCCATCGTTGTTGATGTCGCCGACGGCTGCGCCCATTCCGTAGCCGGTAGCCACGATGCCGCTTTGCGCTGTGACGTCAGTGAATGAAAGCGAACGGCTGCCATCTTTGTTGACCGTGAGATCGTTTCGAAAGAGTTTGCCTCGAGGCGACTCCGGACCGCGCCATGGAGACAACGTGCCGGAGGGTTTTGTATTTGGTTCGAGGACGTTGCCTTGAACGAGAAAAACATCGAGGTCGCCGTCATTATCAAAATCGAATAGCGCTGCGCCGCTGCCTGTGATCTCCGGGAGGTAAAACTTTCCGGTCATGCCGTTGTAGTGTCGAAATTTGAGTCCCGACCGTTCGGCGACGTCGTTGAATATCGGTTGCGCCGAAAGAGAGATGAAGAGAGCCAGGACTATGAGCTTGGGGGCAATCATTGGCAAAGCATTTTCTCGCGCCAAGGCGCAAAGACGCAAAGCCGGGCAACTCAAAGCAACTAGGAGTAAGACGCGCGACCTCCGTGGCGCTTATCGTATGCCATTATGAAGTCAAAAACTTTTATTAAGCCGCTGCTGTTATTTGGTGTTTTGGTTTTGATCGCATTCGCCGTCGTGATGGCACAGACGCCCACGAGCGTAAAAGACAGTCCGATCAAAGTAACGATCGCAACGACGAAAGGTTTTCTTGGACCACCTGCGAATCGTTACAAAGTCGGCGAACAGATTCCGGTGACGATCACGATGACCAACACCTCGAACGAGCCTGTGTATACGTGCATTTCGTCCGACGTTTACCAGGACGTGCCGAAACTCACGCGTGATGGCAAGTTGGTGCCGTACATGAACTGGCAGTCGTATGAATTGCTGAACACTCAGCGCAATCATGTTTGTGAAGAGGAAAACCTGCCCGAGCCGATGATGCTCAAAGCGAATGAATCGAAACTTGCTGACTGGCTGGTGCTTGTCGATAACGAGTTAAGCGGCGCGGACACCTGGTACGATCCGTTGCCGGAAGGCAAATATGAACTCATGCTTCAGCGGCGACTCAGTTGTTGCGGTGGTCCAACAGTTGATTCAAACACGATCAGTTTTGAAGTAGTGCCCTGAACTCGGATCTTCAACGGGCAAAATTGTAGGGGCGGCACTCCGTGGCCGCCCCTGCCGACATCACACCCAAAATTTTTCTCATGATTTCTACCTCTAATAAATCAAATTCTCGACCCACACGACGACTAGAAATTGGCATGCCATTCAGTTGGACCATTGATCGTGATGGTCCGAACGACGGTAGTTGAGGCATTCTTTCTGTGGCAGGTGAAAAAGGCCACAGGCGCGAATTGAGTGGCGGTCTTGCGCTGTTTTGCTCAAAATACAAACGAATTGCTGTCGTGAGGGAAATTCGGATGCGTACGATAGGACGATACGGTCTGGCAGTTGTTAGCGTTGCCGTAGCGCTGGCAATGACCAGCGCGCTGGAGAAATACACCGATCTAACACCTCTCTTTTACGCGGCCATCATTATCAGTGCATGGTTCGGTGGCATGGGACCAGGACTCGTGGCCGTTGTGCTGGCCACCTTCGCACTCGACTATTTTTTCATCACACCGCTTTACACCCTTCGTCCGGATGCAAAGCAGGCGAGCTTCCTGATTGTCTTCGGCATCCTCGCGATCCTGACCAGTTGGATGAGTGCGAAACGCCAACACGCCGAGCGAGCGCTACGCGAAGCGCGTGACGAACTCGAATTGAGAGTTGAAGAACGAACGGCGGCCCTGCAAAAAGTTCAGACGGAGTTGGCCCACGTCACTCGCGTCATGACTCTCGGTGAACTGACTGCTTCGATCGCGCATGAAGTCAATCAACCGCTCGCGGCGATCGTGACTAACGGCAACGCAACCTTGCGCTGGCTGGGCGGTGCCGTACCCAACCTGCACGAAGCGCGACTGGCCATCGAACGCATAATCAAAGACAGTTATCGAGCGAGCGAAGTCATCACGCGAATCCGCGCCTTCGTTAAAAAAGGTGAGCCGCGAAATGACCTCGTCGATCTGAACGAAGTGATCGTCGAAGTCATCGCACTCGCGCAAGATCAGGCGCGCCGCAGTCACGTGCATTTGAAGCGCCAGCTCGAGGACGACTTGCCGCTGGTCAGTGGGGATCGAGTGCAGTTGCAACAAGTGATACTGAATCTGATCGTCAACGGTTTGGAAGCAATCGCAAAGAGTAAAGACGGCGAGCGAGAGTTGACTGTCACTTCCATCCAGGATGAAGGAGGTAACGTGAGCGTCGCGGTGAGCGACTCCGGCGAGGGACTCGATCCGGCGAATCTCGAGCGCGTGTTCGACGCGTTCTTTACGACCAAACCGGACGGCATGGGCATGGGGCTCGCGATTAGCCGGACCATTGTCGAGGCGCATGGCGGACGGCTCTGGGCCACCAAAAACTCGCCGCAGGGAACGGTCTTCCAGTTCACTTTGCCGAGAAACGCGGAGAGAGCACCATGAGCAACGACGCTGACGCGATGGTGTTCGTGATTGACGATGATGAGTCGATACGCGAGTCGTTGAAGAGTCTCATCAGATCCGTGGGACTCAGTGTGCGAACGTTTGCGTCGGCGGATGAGTTTCTGCAAAGCGAACGACCCGACGTTCCTGCGTGTCTGATTCTGGACGTGCGCATGCCGGGACTCAGCGGTCTCGATCTACAGCGCGATCTCAGCGAGACAAACATTCATCTTCCGATCATCTTCATCACCGGGCATGGCGACATTCCGATGTCGGTACGTGCGATGAAAGCGGGCGCGGTTGAGTTTCTGACAAAACCGTTTCGAGATCAGGATCTGCTGGATGCGATTCAACAGGCGCTCGAACGCGACCGGCGCGCGCGTTCTGAGCAAGCGGACACTGCTGAGCTGCGCAATCGTTACCAGTCGCTGACGCCACGCGAAACCGAAGTCTTCGCGCTCGTAGTAAAAGGAATGCTCAACAAGCAGATCGCGCTTCAGTTAGGCACGAGCGAGATCACCGTCAAACTCCATCGCCGCCAGGTGATGGAGAAAATGCACGCCGACTCCCTCGCCGACCTCGTCCGCATGGCCGAGAAGCTGCCACAAAGAAGCACATGAGTCACAAAAGTTGTGTGCCTGTTTGTGGCTATTTTACCCTTGTGCCTTTTGTGTGTGGCTTTTGTGGTTCACCTATACCAAAGTATAGGGCGTGAATACCTCGGTATAATAGTTTTCTCACCTCCCGTCCTCGTAATCTGTTATCGAAATGAAAAGTACACCCGATCCCCTGATCTCGATTGTGGATGATGATGAGTCGGTGCGCCAGGCACTGAAAAGCCTGATCGACTCGGTGGGGTTCAGGGCTCAGGTATTCGGCTCGGGTGAGGAGTTTTTGAATTCGGCCTATGTTTTGCAAACGGATTGTTTGATTGCTGATGTGCGGATGCCGGGGATGAGTGGGCTGGAACTCCAGGATCGGCTAAACGCCGGTGGTTCGAATATTCCAATCGTCTTCATCTCGGCTCATGACGATAAAGAGGCGCGAAGCCAGGGCCTTCGAGCGGGAGCGATTGCCTTTCTGCAAAAGCCGTTCAGCGAAGATTCCCTGCTCGGAGCAATAAGCGCCGGACTTGATAAGAGTTAGAGAAAAGGGATGCGCAATGTTACAAACTGCTAGTACATTAAATTACCAACCATTTACTGCTCGAGCTGTAAAACCACTACCGAATAACGGGCGTGACAGCCGGGTGGAATTTGCGAAGCGTCAAACGAACGATCTTTCAGTTCTCTATCCCGAGTCAGTGCTGAAATCCAGTGACGCCATCGGATGGCAAAATGTGCGGGCCATACATTTTCGCCACACCTCGAGAGAGGTCGTGATTCCCGCCTCCGACGACCACTGCATCGTGAAGAACCTCGGCGCCTCGTTTTTCACGAACGTTTATCCGGGTAAACGACGATTCGAGGGAAAGATGCTTTCCGGCGAATGCGCGATTATTCCCGCCGGCTCGTCCTGGGTTTGCAGGACCGAGGGCTCGGATATGCCCGTGATGCTGCTGCTTTACTTGCGGCCGCTCTTTGTCCGTTCGGCTGCCGAGTTGGACTTCTCACATGAGACTGATCTGACTCCGCAAATCGGTTTTAGAGACAAACACATTTGTCACGTGGCGATGTCGCTGCTGCACGAGTTGAACGAAGCGAATGTGGTGGGGCGTCTTTATGCCGACTCGATGGCGACGGGGCTCGCGATTCAACTCGTCAGGCATTACAGCGCTTTGAAAGACGTACACGTAGGTCATGGCGGCATGGCGCCGCACAAGTTGCGAAAAGCGATCGCGTTAATCGATCACCATCTGTCTGACGAAGAAGAAGGACGCGTTGCTTTGCGAACTGTCGCCAGAGCCGTGCGCATGAGTTACTTTCATTTTTCACGTGCGTTCAAACAATCGATGGGGATGACTGCGACGAACTACATAGCGGAACGCCGGATCGAGCGGGCGAAGAGGATGCTGGAGGAGACGGAATTGCCAATCTCGGAGATTGCCCTGCGTTCGGGCTTCTCCAGCCAGAGTCACTTCACCACGGCGTTCCGCAGGCTGGCCGGCGCCACCCCCAAAGCCTTCCGCGCCGCATTATAATTCGGTAAATAGAACAAATCAGGAAGAGGGGCTTGCCACGCTGTTGCAAGAGCGGGGGCAAGCCCATCTTCCTGACTTGTTCTTTCCTAAGTTCCCCCCTGCCTCTACAATGCATTCGACTTGGCGAAAAAGAAACTCAAACTCAGTCACTTACTTCGGCCTCACCGCGGGGTGCTTGTCCTCGCTTTCCTCGCCGTGCTTGGCGAGGCCGGCACAGATCTGCTCGAGCCGTGGCCGCTCAAAATCGTCTTCGACTACGTGTTCGTAACAAAGCACATGCCGGCGTGGATGTCCGGACTAATCGGTGGAACCTTTGGTCCCGATAAAGTTTCCATTCTTCACTTCGCGGTTCTCGCCGTAATCCTCATCGCTCTCACTGGCGCGCTCAGCTCTTATTTTGAGAAATACCTGACCACGTCAGTCGGTCAATGGGTGATGCACGACCTGCGGACTATTCTCTACCATCACATTCAACGCCTCTCACTCGCGTATCACGATCACAGACCAACCGGCGATCTCATCAGCACCGTCACTGCCGACATCGATTCTATCCAGGACTTCATCTCGCAAGCTTTGCTCGGAATCGTGGTGAACGTGCTGACACTCGTCGGCATGCTGCTGGTGATGTTCTATCTCAACTGGCGGTTCACGCTGATCGCGCTTTCAATCACGCCATTTCTCTTCATCGTCGTCTACACGTACACGCGCCGCATCAAGCGAGCGTCACGCGCGTTGCGGAAGAAAGAGGGCGAAGTGATTTCGGTTGTAGCCGAGGTGCTGAACTCGATTCGCGTCGTGAAGGCGTTTGCGCGCGAGGATTACGAAGAGGCACGGCTCGCACAACAGAGTCTCGAGAACGTCGAAGTCGCTCTGAAAGCGCGCAGTCTCAAAGCAAAGCTGGCGCCCGTGGTCCAGGTGATCGTCGCAGTGGGAACGTGTCTCGTGCTCTGGTACGGCGTCAACCTCGTGCTCAGCGGACAGTTGACTTCGGGGTCGCTGCTCGTATTCCTGCTCTACCTCGGCAAGATGTACAAGCCAATGCGTGACCTTTCGAAGATGACTGACACGATGTCGAAAGCGGCGGTCGGTTATGAGCGCATACGCGCAGTGGTTGAGACTGAGGACACGATCCGCAATCTGCCGGGCGCGAGAAAAGCGCCGGACTTCAAGGGCGCGATCGAATTCGAGCACGTGTATTTCGCGTACGAGAGTGGTTACGGCACTCTCAACGATATCAATCTGCGAGTCGAGCCGGGACAACTCGCCGCCCTCGTTGGTCCAACCGGCGCAGGCAAGACGACGATCGCGAGTTTGATCGGGCGTCTCTACGATCCGCAAAAAGGTGTCGTGAAGATCGATGGCGAGGATGTACGACGTTACAAACTGAAGTCGCTGCGACGACAGATGAGCTTCGTGTTGCAGGAGACACTTCTCTTCCGCGCGCCGGTTTGGCAGAACATCGCTTACGGCAGGCCCGAGGCTTCGCGCGAAGAGATCTTGCACGCAGCGAAGCTCGCAAATGCGGACGAGTTCATCAGGGAAATGCCGCAGCAGTACGACACGATGGTCGGCGAAAAAGGTGTGACGCTGTCAGGCGGGCAGCGCCAAAGAATCGCGATCGCGCGCGCAATCATTCGCAACGCTCCGATCCTGATTCTCGATGAACCGACTTCCGGTCTCGATGCTGCATCGGAAGAGTTGGTATTCGAAGCACTGGGCAGATTGATGGCTGGTCG
>DATDFT010000242.1:0-12562 GCA_036522475.1 Pyrinomonadaceae bacterium
GTATGACGATTTCAACCGGTTGGTTAAGACTATCTTTCCGCCGGCGTCAGCTGGCGCGACCCGGTTGTTTGAAACGATCGCCTACGATGCAGTGGGCAATGTCACACAAAAGACGGATGCCGCCGGACGTGTAACCAGCTACGGCTTCGACAATGCAAATCGCCTGACGTCATCAACTGACGCCGATACCAAGACGACGAGTTACGGATACGACGCGTTGAGCCGCATTACGTCAGTGTTGGATCCGCTCAGTCAGAACTACCAATTTGGATACGACGCAATGAGTCGCGTCACTCAGATCACGCGCGGTGGTGTTTCGATGAGCTACGTCTACGATGCAGCGGGCAATCGAACGCAGCGCACGGATTATAACGGGCTCGTAACCAACTACACGATTGATCATCTGAACCGCGTCTCGGCAATAACCTATCCGACGCGCACAGTGACATACGGCTACAACTTTCGAAATCAAGTCACTTCCGCGGCCAATGAAAACGGCACAGTGTACATTTTTTACGACAATCGTTATAGGGTTCAAACCTTTAGCGATCCCTTCTTCTACGGTCTGCAGTACACCTACGACAAGGTTGGCAATCGCACCAAGCTCTCCGTTAACGGCGCGACTTACGCAACCTACACGTACGATGCCGTAAACCGTCTTACTGAAATAAAGGACGGCGCAAATCTGAGTTTCCCGCAAACGTACGATGCCGCGAATCGCCTGCTCACGCGCAGCGCTCCGAACGGCGTCACGTCCACTTACTCGTATGACGGACTCGACCGCATCACTTCGCTCGTGCACTCGAGCGGGGGCAACGTGCTGATCGGCAATACGTACAATTACGACAATGTCAGCAACATTAGTGGTTGGACAAACTCCTCCGGCAGCCATTCGTACGTCTACGATGTAGTTGATCGCTTGACGTCCGCCACGCACAGCTCGCAGCCAAACGAGGCTTACTCGTACGACGCAGGGGGTAACCGCACAAGTTCGGCACTGAACGGAACTTATAGTTATCAATCAGTCAACAAACTCACGCGCACGAGCGCAGCGAGCTACAGTTACGACAACAACGGTAATCCAGTCTCCAGGACCGACGGCTCAGGCACTACTCTCTTTGGCTGGGATGAAGAGAATCGTTTGACGCAGGTGACGTTGCCGAGCGGCCTCGTCGTCAACTACAAGTACGATGGGCTCGGTCGTCGCATTCAACGCACGACCTCCGCCGGTGCTGACGAAAGATACGTTTACGATGATGTAGATGTAACTTTCGATCTCAATGCCGACTGGTCGGTAGCCACGAGCTATTTCAACGGACCGGGAGTCGACGATCACTTACGGCAAACCAGCGCCACTACCGGCGTTTCTTACTACCTGCCTGACCATTTGGGATCGACCGCTGGTCTTACTTCCGCCACCGGCACTCTAACCGAACAACTCAACTACGATTCGTTTGGTAATGGACCAGGCAGCGCGTTCACGCGCTACACGTACAGCGGACGCGAACGCGATCCGGACACGAATTTGTTTCACTATCGTGCTCGTTTCTACGATCCTTCCATCGGAAGATTCTTGAATGAAGATCCGATCGGTATGGCCGGCGGTCCCAACGCGTACTCCTACGTCGGTAACCAACCCGTCGACTTCATCGATCCATTCGGCCTGCAACGATTAGCGCCGCTCGGACGGAATGGACAGAATAGACGCGATGTTGATCGCGCGACACTCGAACGATTGATGACGCCTCGCGGTAGTCGAGGACTGCCGGAGGATGTCAAAAATAACTTGAATCGAGGTTGTATTGGTCTAACATCTTGTTACATCGGGAAAAATCCCGCTGGGAACTTTTACAATCTGCCCGAGGAGGCGCCCGGCACACAATGCTTCCTTGAAGAGGGTCTGGCAAAGGCCCGGCGGTGTCCGAGATGTTGTCGTAACACGGTGTTTGCGAAGCAGGGCCAATGGAAAGAGGAGTGGGGCGGACATCCTCCGTCGCCCGACCCGCGCACAGGCCGGTACCCGAATGATGCAATTTCCAATACTGGAGGACTCTTTAATTATATTATTTGGTTCCCCAGTACTCGAAGTTACGCCTGGATGGACCACCGCATTGAAGACGGACCCCAGACTGCGTCGATCGCCAGCCTCCCGGTAGATGACCCCCATTATCCACATACCATCTGGTGCTCGACTTGTGTGCAGAACCGGGGAAGAAGGAGAAGATGAAGCAACAGTGAATAAGCCAGCGAGGCTGCAAATAACAGTGGCAGCAGCTATCCTTTTTCTGTGCTCTTGCGCTAGTGGAAATAAGGAGTTGCTGCCCACTGTGACCAACGCGGCGAACAAACCAAACTCAATAGAGGAGCTTCAGCGGCTCTACCGGCCCGCTGGATCGGAACAAGAGCGCAGGGCTGTTTGTTTGCGGGCTATTGACGAAGGCATCATTTATCGTGATGGACCAGTCTCGAACGTCGACCAGATATTCGGGACTCACTTCGCGTCGGAGCTACCGGCGGAAGGACAGGTTACAAAAGGGATGCCGATTCCCTTTGCCACTCAGGTTTCACCAACTCCAAGATCTGACGGGCGTGCTGAGGCCGTACCTTATGTCGGATCTTATCTGGCCGTGGACTACGATCACGCAGGCAAGATCCGTTACTACTATCTTTCCAATCTTCACAAAGGATTGTCGGGACCGATCGTTGGCCGGGACGCGATCTCTGTTGCCGAGTTGAAGCGGCGTTATAATGATGCAAAGTCTGATTCAGAGCGGCGCGATGTGGCTCTAAAGGCGATTGACGACGGCGTTATTCGCACGTTTGGTCCGGTGCCGGTATCTGTAGTTGATGAAATATTCGGTACGAACTTGGCTTCACAGTTACCCGCAAAAAACGAGGTGACCCGAACCGGAATAGTGAGTTTCGGTGCACCCGGCGCGGGTTGGTTTCTGGCGGTTGAATACACTCGCGAGAGAAACATCTACAGCTACTATCTGACAAACATTCAGAAGTGAATGCGAAGACATTTCACGCAAAGTAAAGACGCAAAGGCGCAATGAAGTCCTTTGCGCCTTTGCGTGAAACTCCGTTAATTCGCGTCCCCAGCACCCGCGGCGAACTCGCCGTCTTCTTCGCGGCGACGTGGGCCGGGATCGGTCGCTCGGCGACGTGGAGTAGAGTCGGGACTGCGGCGCTCATCGCGCATCTGCGCAGTTAGACCACGCGCGCCGTGTTTGTCGAGCAGGTGGCGCAACGAACGCACTGACAGACGCAACAACTCGGCAGCCATTGTCTGGTTGCCCGAGGTACGACGCAGTGCTTCGAGAACGTAAGTTTTCTCGAGTTGATCCAGGTGAGCCGTGAGGTTGATTCCTTCCTCGGGAAACTCCATCGCTTCGGCAACACGATATGGATTGTAGTTTGTGATCTTCTCAGGCAAACGTTCCGGTTCGATCGATCCCGTTTGTTCGAGCGCTACGGCTCGTTCGATCGTGTGTTCGAGCTCGCGCACGTTTCCGGGCCACGAATAGCGTTCGAGTAACTTCAACGCATGGTCACTGATCGTCAGCGAGCGTCCGGTCGGACCACAAAACTTTTCCACGAAGTGATTCGCGAGCTCGGAAATGTCTTCGGCACGTTCACGCAACGGCGGCAACTCGATCGGTATCACGGAGATGCGGTAGTAAAGATCTTCACGAAACGTGCCGGCGGTCACCATGCTCGCCAAGTCGCGATTAGTCGCCGCAATCACGCGCGTGTCGACGATCGTTTCTTCGGTGGCGCCGACCGGCCTGACTTTGCGTTCCTGCAGCACGCGCAACAGTTTGACCTGCATAGCCGGCGACATCTCGCCAATCTCGTCCAAAAAGATCGTGCCGCTGTTTGCCGCTTCGAATAGTCCTTTGCGGTTTGCATTCGCGCCGGTGAACGAGCCCTTCACGTATCCAAACAACTCCGATTCGAGCAGCGTTTCGGTAAAAGCGCCGCAGTTTACGGACACGAAAGGCTTCTCGGCGCGGGGACTGAGATCGTGAATAGCACGTGCCACCAGTTCCTTTCCAGTGCCCGACTCGCCGGTCACGAGAACTGTTGACTGGACCTGCGCGACTGTCTCGACCATCTGATAAAGCGCTTGCATGCGCTGGCTGCGACCGATGATGTTGCCGAGCTTGCCGCGCGTGCGTTGTCCCTGGATGAGGGCCTTGTTCTCTTCGAGCAGCGCTTCTTTTTCTTTGATCAGCGAGATCTTGTCGAGCGCGCGAGTGACAGTCTCCTTGAGCAGGTCGTTGTCGAATGGCTTTTGGACGAAGTCGTAAGCGCCGAGCAGAAATGCTTCGCGGGCCGTGTCCACATTCGCGAACGCGGTCATCATGATCACTTCGACGTCGGGAAGTAACTCGCGCGCCGCGCGCAACAGTTCGACGCCGCTCATGTCGGGCATTCTGATGTCGGAGATGATCAGGTCAGGCGGTAGTTGCTCGAGTTGTTCCAATGCGACACGGCCGTTTTCAGCGACGCGCACGAAGTGACCTTCACGCTGAAACAAGTGCGTCAAAAACTGCCGCATTCCGAGTTCGTCGTCAACAATCAGAAGGTTGGCCATAATTCATTTGGCAATCGGCAATCTATTCACTGTTGTTCGTCGACACTGGTAGTTCAACGGTTATCGTGGTGCCCTGTCCCACGCGACTGCGGACGTTGATTGTACCACCATGATCGCGAATGATTTGATAAACAATTGAGAGACCCAGGCCCGTGCCGCCGGTCGTTGATGAGAAAGGCTCGAATAAGTGTTCGACTTGATCCGGCGACATGCCGCGGCCTGTATCGGTGAAGGCGATGCGCAGCCGGTTGTGAGAGTTTCTTTCCAACGACGCGCGCAAGGTTCCGCCCTCTGGCATCGCCTGCAACGCGTTGCGTGAAAGGTTCCAGAACACCTGTTTCAACTGACCCTCATCAGCTTCCGCGAAGATCGGTTCTTCCGGTAACTCCTCGACGATGCTTTGACTCGTGCTGATCTCCGGACTGTGCCGCATCAACGCAAACGTTTGGTGCAGAAGATCGCCGACATCGACTCGTGCTTGCGTCAACGAACGTGGCCGCGCATAACTCAGAAAATCGGTGATGATACGGTTCAGTCGATCAGACTCGCGCAGGATGATCTCCATCAATTCAGCCTGCGATGAGTCGCTATTCACTTCGGCGCGAAGCATCTGGATCGACCCGCGCATCGCGGCGAGCGGGTTACGAATCTCGTGCGCGATCGACGCCGCCATGCGCCCGATTGCTGCGAGTCGATCCTGGCGGCGCGAGGTCTCTTCGAGACTGCGCACCTGCGTCAGATCCTGAAACGTGATCACCATGCCGGTCGTCTCGCCGGCCTCGGACGAGAGCGGCGAGACACTGTAACCGAGCCGCAGGCGCATGCCTTCAGACGTCAAACAGTTTGCTTCAAAGCGCGGGCTGTTCTTGCCCTTCTCCAACGCACGCAGGGTCTCGGCAATGTGCTCCTTCAACTCGCTGAACAGAATCGACGCATCCTGGCCGCGGATTTTCTCTTCCTGATAACCGGTAATCTCCTGGGCTGCGACGTTGAAAGTGAAGATGCGCCCGTCGAGATCCGTCGTCACGACACCGGAGCGAATTGATGCGACGATTCGTTCGTGCAGCGCGCGCAAGTTAGCGAGCGACTGTGTTGCTGCCAGCAGGCGAACGTCGGAGCGTGATTGTCGCTCGGCGAGTCGGGCTGAGAGTAATCCGACTACCAGAAACGCAACGTCAAACAGTCCGACCCACTGAACCGTCTGCGAGATTGAACCGCCGACGAGTCTTGTCTCGTCTATCTTTCCCAGGAGACCGGTGATCTGAAGCGAGCAGGCGGTAAATGCCACCGCACAGCCAACCGACGTCACCACTGCTTCGCGTGGTCCAAGAAAGAGACTCGAGATCGCGATGATGACGATGTAAAGGGCGAGGTAAGGCGACTGGATAACGCTGGAATTCCAGACCAGCCAAGTGACGAGCAGGACGTCGACGGTGAGTTGAAATCGCGCCTGAAAGAGAATATTTTTCGAGAGACGAAAGATGAGAGCGTAGAGAATGGTGAGGCAGGCGACGATGGTTAACAGGCCGAGGCTCTTATTGATCGACTGCGACGCTTCGCCGGTCCTGGTCCAAAACGTTCCGACAACACTCAGCAGGAGTGCAGTAGCCAATCGCCCCGCGATCATCCAGCCGAGCTTCGACCCTGAACTGCGGCCCCACTCGCCAGTCTGTTCCAGCGTCGCCATCGGGGCCACAGACTAACACAGATCTACTCTACTCGTATCGCAATGCGCTCAACGGATCGATCCGCATCGCACGTCTGGCCGGTAAGTAACACGCCAGCAGCGACACGATCACCAGCAACACCGAGATCGTCGCGAAGGTCATCGCATCAACTGCGCCAACTCCAAACAGCAGGCCCGATAACAAACGCGTTAACGCGAACGCCGCAGCCAAACCGAGCAGCACACCCACCATCGTCAACCAGAATCCCTGCTTCAAAACGAGCAGCAACACCTGTCGCGGCTGCGCGCCGATTGCGAGTCGCAGCCCGATCTCGCGTGTTCGTAGCGCCACCGAGTAGTTCATCACTCCAAAGATTCCAACGGCTGACAGCAAGGTCGCGAGTCCTGCGAAGAGACCCAACAACTGCGTGTTGAATCGTGAGCGACCGACGTATTCCGACATGACCTGGTTCATCGTGCGCACGTTAGACACCGGTTGATTCGGTTCGAGCGAACGAATCTCACGCTGCACCGCGGGCGCGATCGCAGTCGGGTCGCCATCCGTGCGGATGACGAGGGTCATGAACGAGTAAGTCAGATCCGGATGCGGAAAATAGACTGCCGGCGGCGCCTGATCAATCAGAGTGTCGTAGCGGACGTTGCCGACAACGCCGATGATCTCCGCGGGCTGAGGTGTGTCAAACATCAAGACGTCGAGTCGCTGTCCAAGCGGATCTTGATCTGCAAAGTAAGTGCGTGCGAGCGCTTCATTGATCAGGATCACGTGTCGCGGTTCTCGCTGCTCGATGTCCGAGAAGTTACGCCCGCGCAGCAACGGAATACCCATCGTCTGGAAGTAACCCGAATCAGCCACGCGCACGTCGCAGTCCGGACCTTGACCCGGCGGTGGCTCGGGCCGGCCCAGGATTTTGAAACCAGTCGAGGAACCCAGGCCTCCATACAAAGGCAGAAAGTTGACCTCGCCCGCGGAACGAACAGTTGGCAGGTGACGGATGCGCTCGAGCACCTGATGGAAGAAGTTTACGAACTGAGAGTCTTCTTTATAACGCGAATCCGAAACTCTGATGACCATGGTCAATACGTTATCTGTATCGAAACCACGATCGACCTGTTGCAGGCGTATGAAACTCTTGATCAGCAATCCTGCACTCGCAAGCAACACGACTGCGAGCGCAATCTCCGAAACAACGAGAGCGCTTCGCAAACGACGGCTGCCACTCGCCTGGCTCGATTCCGACTTGCCACCCTCTTTAAGCGAGTCGTTCAGGTTGAGTCGAGAAACATGCAATGCGGGTGCGAGTCCGAAAATAATTCCGGTCAATACAGAAACGCCGAGCGTCCACAACAGCACGGTCACGTTCAAACCGACACTCTGCAGGCTGATGAGATCTTTGGGACTGATCATCATCAACGCCTTGATACCGATCCACGCGAAAGCCAATCCCAGCATGCTGCCAAGCAGTGCCAGCAAGAGACTCTCAGTCAGCAACTGCCTGATGATTCGTGTGCGGCGCGCGCCAAGAGCGGCGCGAACTGCAATCTCTTTCTCGCGCGCCGTGGCGAGTGAGAGCAACAGGTTTGCAACGTTCGCACATGCGATTAGCAACACGAAACCGACCGCGCCCAGCATCAACCAAAGCGGGCGTTTCACGTTGCCAAAAAACTGTTCGCGTAGCGGTAACACTTCGGCAGTCCAGTTCTTATTGAACTGCGGTTCTTCGTCAGATAGGCGCCTGTGGATCGTGCGCAGCTCAGCGGCGGCATGGTCCACCGTCACGCCATCCTTCAAACGTGCGACTGTGGAAAGAAAGCGGCCGCGTTCGTTGGCGCCTGGACCAGTCGGCATCGGAAGTATGGTCCATAGTTCGGCAGGCCTGCCGGTACCCGAGCGTTGTTGAATGTGAAACTGAAAAGTCGGCGGCATCACGCCGATCACGGTGTACTTGTCGTCATTGAGCGTGATGGCTTGGCCTATCACACTCGGTTGGCCACCAAAGCGACGTTGCCACAATCCATAGCTGAGCACAGTAACCGGAGGTTTGCCTTCTTCCGCATCGTCGGGCAGGAATGTGCGACCAAGTATCGGATCGACGCCGAGCACTTTGAAAAGTTCAGGCGTTGCCATTTGCACCGCCAGGTCTTCAGGTTCGCCGGCGCCCGTGAGATTGAAACGAAAATCCGTGAACGCGGCGATCTGCTGGTAACTCGTGGTCTGTTCGCGCCAGCGGCGAAAGTTTCCTCGTGAAGTACTGTTCTGGTGTCTTCCTTCGGGAGTCACTTCCCACAACATCACGACGCGATCGGCGTCGCGATAGGGAAGCGGCCGCAGCAGCAGTTCGTTGACAACCGAGAAGATCGCGGTGTTTGCCCCGATGCCGAGTGCGAGCGTGATCACCGCGATGGACGTGAACGCCTTGTGTTTGGCGAGCATGCGAGCGCCGTAGCGAACGTCCTGCACGAGTGTCTCAAACACTCCGCCGCCTTTGACGTCGTAAGCGGCATCGACGGCACGGTTCACATTTCCAAAACTGCGCATCGCACGCTCGCGCGCTTCGGCCGGCGACATCCCCGCTTTGATATTGGTCTCGACCTGCAACTCGAGATGCGAGCGCATTTCGCGATCGATGTCATCGATAACCGCCTCGCGTTGCCGCAACGCGCGTATCCGGTCATGAAGAATTCTGAACCACTTCATAGATCCTCTTTTGTGTGCCTTTTTATGGCTACTCTCTTTACGTCGCTTGTCTCACTTTCGCGATCGCGAGCACGAGTCGATCCCAGCTCGCTTCGTGTGTCTCGAGTTGCTTGCGGCCGGCGCGCGTCAGTTTGTAAAACTTTGCGTCACGTCCCGTCTCATGTACGTCCCAGCGCGACGAGACCCAACCCTTTTGCTCGATACGATAGAGCGCGGGATACAACGATCCCTGCTCAACGTTGAGCATCTCGTCCGAGAGTTGTCGAATGCGTTGAATAATCCCGTAGCCATGCAACTCCCCCAGCGAGAGCGCTTTGAGAATCAGCATATCGAGCGTCCCCTGTAATAGGTCGGCCTTGTCTTTTGCCACTTTGTTCTCCTGAATTTGGGCGATACCTAGAATAGGTAGGCATCATAGAATCACATGCCTAGAATGTCAAAGCATCAGTCTTTTACTTCATTCGAACCGCATGATGTAATGAATCCGGGGCACGAAAACATGCACATCGAAGCGTATCTCAAACGAATCAACTACGAAGGTCCACTCGATCCAACGTCCGAGACTTTGCGTGCCCTCCAGATGGCGCACTTGTTCGCTGTGCCTTTCGAGAACTTGAGCATTCACGCGGGTGAGGCGATCGTCCTCGAAGAAGACGCGCTGTATTCGAAAATCGTTGAGAAGAAGCGTGGCGGGTTTTGTTACGAGTGCAACGGTCTGTTTGCGGGTCTGTTGCGTGCGCTGGGTTTCGAAGTCGCCATGCTTGGAGCAGGAGTCGCGCGTCGTGAAGGTGGTTTTGGACCAATCTTCGATCACATGACGTTGATGGTCACGCTCGACGATCGTTGGCTGGTCGATGTTGGTTTTGGAGACTCGTTCCTCGAACCCTTGTTACTCGATGAGCGCGGCGAGCAGGGCTCGTTTCGGATTGAGGATGATGGCGATTATCTCGTTCTGCTCCGTCACAACAGCGATAACGGTTGGGACCCGCAGTATCGCTTCACTCTTCAGGCGTACGGTTTCACCGATTACGAAGAAATGTGCCGCTTCCATCAAACATCTCCGGAGTCGCATTTCACTAAGAACGTCATCTGTTCTCGCGTCACCGAAGACGGTCGCATTACCCTCAGCGGCATGAAATTGATTACGACCTCAGGCTCACAACGCCACGAACGGACACTCTCAAGCCAGGACGAATACGATCGCATCCTTCGCGATCAGTTTGGCGTCGTAATGCAGAATCAGCCACAAAAAGGCACAGAAGACACAAAATATTAACTGCTGCGGCGGGCGACCCTGGCGGCGACTGCGACGAGTTCGGCTAGTTCAACCGGCTTCGGTACGTGCATGTCGTAGCCGGCGCGCAGTGCCTGGAGACGATCTTCGACCCTCGTATAAGCCGTCAAAGCTATCGCAGCGATCCTCCCACCTAGTGCCGCCGGCAGGCGACGAACCTCTCGGATCAAATCGTAGCCATCCGCGCCGGGCATTCCGATGTCACTGATCAAAATGTCCGGCAACGACATCTTGAGCTCGTTGAGTGCGTCGGAAGAGGAGCCGGCCACTCTGACCCTGGCGCCGCAGTACTCGAGCCCCTGCTTCAGCAGGTCACGTGTGTCGGGCTCGTCGTCGACGACCAGAATGCTGAGATCATCGAGCCGGTCGGTAATATCGTTTGCCGGCAAGAGATCTCGCGCTCCCGGGTGTACGCGGCTCCCTGAGGAATCGACCTGGTAGACGGGCGTGATCGGTAACATCACTGTGAACGTTGCGCCCTTGCCCTCGCCCTCACTGCTCGCCTGAACATTTCCGCCGTGCATCTCGACAAGATGCCGCACGATCGCCAGTCCGAGTCCCATGCCTCCGTGTTGCCGGCTGGTCCTTTGATCCGCTTGACGAAAACGATCGAACACGTGCGGCAGGAAGTCAGGTGAAATACCCTGACCCGTGTCGCTCACAACGATCTCGAGATGCGAATTCACGCGCGCCGATCGGATCTGTACCCAACCGCCACGAGGAGTGAACTTGATGGCATTTGACAGCAGGTTCCACACGACCTGCTGGAGTCGCACCGGATCGCCGGGAATCGAGATTGTTCCGGTGTCGATTACCTTCGAAACGCGAACGCCCTTTGCATCCGCCGCGGGCTTCACTGCTTCGACTGCCGCATCTATAAACGAATTCGGATCAGCCGGCCGCACGTCCATGCGCAACTTGCCAGTGATGATGCGCGAAACGTCGAGGAGGTCGTCGACGAGTTGTGCCTGGGCGCGCGCGTTGCGCTCGATCGTGTCGAGAGCCTTGGCCGAGTTTTCGGGTGACAACTGGCCCATCCGCAACATCCTGGTCCAACCGAGAATCGCGCTCAACGGCGTTCGCAGCTCGTGCGAAATCGTCGCGAGAAACTCTTCTTTCAAACGGCTCGACTCTTCCGCTTGCCGGTAAAGACGCTCGTTTTGCGCAGCGGTTTGTTCCGCCTGCGCGCGCGCTCGTTGGGCTGTTTCGTTAAGCGTGAACAGTGCCTCGGCCTGCTCGCGTAATGTTTCTTCGTTCCGCTTGCGAGTTGAGATGTCCTGCACAAAGCCGAGCATGCCGACGACTGTTCCATCGCTGGTGTAGATACCGCGGCCTTTGGCTGAAACCCAAACCTCGGAATCGTCACGCTCAACGCGATACTCGACATCGTAGTGGGTATGATTAGCCACTGCTTCTACGATCGCGATCCTCGCGCGTTCACGATCCTCGGGATGCAAAAGCTGGCGCATTTGGGTCCAGGTCATTGATGGACCGGCAGGAATTCCGAACAGGACGGCGGCTGTCTCCGAGAGTGTTACGCGATCAGTTTTCGCATCCCAGCTCCAATCGCCGAGACGTGCTGCATCTAGTGCGAGCTTCAAGCGTTCGGACGCTTCGTCGAGTGCGCGGCGTGCCTGTCGTTGGTCGGTGATGTCACGCGCGATCTTGGAAGCACCGGCGATCTCGCCGTTTGGACCCCTGATTGGTGAGACGGTGAGCGAGATGTCGAGGAGTCTGCCGTCCTTGGTCACGCGTACGGTTTCGTAGTGCTCGATTCGTTTACCGGCTCGCAATTGAGCGAGGATTGCGGGTTCCTCGTCTTCGTGACCTGCGGGGATGAGGATGGTAACCGACTTGCCAATCACCTCGTCGGCGGTGTAGCCGAAAATGCGTTCCGCACCCTTGTTCCAGCTAGTGATAATGCCATCAAGCGTTTTACTGATGATTGCGTCGTCAGCGGATTCGATTATCGCCGCGAGCCAATACGGCGCGAGCTCCGGGCTCGACAGGTTTCTGAAGTGATTTGTAGAGACGCCCGAGGTCTTCTCATCAGAACGTTTTATGCCCATACCTATCCGAATTCTTGTGCTGAGTAAGGAGACACGAGGGGGCTTGCAGGGGTGCGAGGATTATACACAAAAAAACGCAATCCGCGTCGTCTGCGGCTGCTTAACCACAGATGACGCAGATAATGACGGATTAATTGTTAGTGGCCCTGCGAGAGTTTGCCGATAAGAGTGAACAAGGGCAGGTACATGGAGATGACGATGGAGCCGATGGTGA
>DATDFT010000243.1:0-12971 GCA_036522475.1 Pyrinomonadaceae bacterium
GTGACTTTTGTGCCTTTTTGTGGCTACTGAACGTATTCCCAGTGCCAGGGTTCGTAGAAGTAAGGACGAAAACCGAAGCGCTCAGCGTTGCGGACGAGCCATCGATAGGCGGGTGTGTTGACCTGAATCGCGCGATTCGAATCTTGTGTGTCGACAGGACTGCCGCCTACGTAGAGATCGAGTGCGCGACCGGTAAAGTGCGGGCTGTTGACTGCGAGTCCTGCACTCCCGGCGTTCGGCGATTTTCTTCGCAACTCATCCTGATACTCGCGTGATCGAAACGCAGAAACGATCTTCAAATACTGATCCGACGGGTCGAGTTTCAGTTCCGCGGCGGCAGCGGTCATCATTCGTTTGTAAGCTTCGTAAGTGTTCCGCTCGACCTGGCGCAGCTCAGGCGTGCGTTCCGGATCGTAGAAGTCAGACGACGGCGCAGTGAGCAGTTGGTCCGCGGTCGCGGGCGTGCGGTCTTTGAGTCGATTGCCTTGCCACTGCGAGACGAACGCCATGAGCGAGTCTTCGTTCAGCACACCGTCTGAGCTTAGGCCCCGCTTCTTTTGCCAGCTCGCAAGCGTGGATGCGAAGTCGTTAGTGATCGTGTCGTTTTGCGAATCGAGCGTTTTGTTTATGAGTAGATCGTAAAGGTACCAGCCGCGTTGCTGTTTTCCTCCGAACGTCCAGGTGAGTTCGTTTCGCAAAGTCGCGTTGCTTGCGGCTGCGGCGGTGAATGCGGTGGTCTTCGTCGCGCTCGCATTTGAAGGTTCCGTAACCCGCACGACGGGCGTAACCGGCGCTTCGTTCTTCGAACGTGGTGATTGAGCCACAGCGCCGAGCACACAAACAACGATCACAACAAGCAATGTCAGTCTCTTCATAGGCTCAGGACAAAGATGCTCGAAGATCACCTACGGTTCGCCCGCTAGCGGTGGCGTTTGCGCGTTTTCCGAGGGTTGCTTCCCGCGTGGGTTGATTTACTGCGTTTCCCTTTAATTTTCGCAGGCTTTTCGACCGCGTGATGCGCCTCTTCAGGCGGGGGCGCTCCGGCTTTTTCCAGACAAGCCGAAATTAGATCGTCACTTGGACGGCTTCCATTCACAAAGACAAACACGTGATAGTTCGCATTGCGCTCGCGTATCACTTCGATGCGTCCTTCATTCTTCATTCGCGCCAAGTCGCGCATGAGAAAGTTTTGCTCGGCAACACTCATGTAGCGATAGTCGATGTCGAACGCGAGACCGGTGGAGTGTGGCGGCGAGTCGATTGTTACGGCATTGCGATTCACGCGGCGCAACTCGTGCTGGTACTGCTCCGGTCTAACCAACGAACTCACCGGCAGCGGTCGTGCGAACTCATTGTGATACGCCGCCGCCACCTCCTCCAGGATTTTCAACGCCTGCGGTCTGATCACGCTCAGCATGTTCATCTTGAGCGCGAGCCGATCGGAAGGGTTATCGAGATCGTAAGAACGCCCGTTGAAATTCTTCGCCAACCGCTGAAGCGAATCAAATTCAGCGGGTGTTCTTTGCTGCATGCCGGCATTATTCCTGTTGGAATTCTGATCGAGCAAATCCTTGTCTTCTTCGTAGCGACTGAAAGGACTGTCGTCGGCGCGCTGGCCGATGCCAAGCAACACGTACGTGTCAGTGACAGCAGGCACTGGAACCATCTCGCCGCGCTCGATCGTAGCCGCGAGATCGAGATAGTCCTGACAGCTCGGAATGTTGTACTTCTCGATCTCGGCAACCTGTGTGGCGAGAAACCAGTAGCGCTCCTCGTAATGCTTGAGCTCAGACGGAATTTCGAGCGCGCCCGCGCCAACGCCCGCGCGATCAGCTTTGGCCGTTTCGACGGCGCGATTCCATGCGTCAGGATCAGGCGTGAAGGAAACACTTGCCAGATTGGTTGGGGATTGCGTGCGGAGATGTTTTGCTAGCTTGAAATGATAGAGTGCCCAGCCTCCCCCGGCTGCGAGTACGATTACTACGAATACAAAGACGATCCTGCTGCCCATTCAGAACCAATATAGGCGAACACGGCCAAACCCGCCACAGCATCAATCTCGTCGTGTTAGGTTAATATAGAAAATACCGATTATGAAGATAAAGCTGGTCATTCTGATCGCGTTGGCATCACGATTCGCATCGGCTCAAACGCCTTATCCAACACCTGATTACAACCCGGCGAGCTACGTTCCGGTTGCGCGCGCGGGAAAAACTGTGACGGTCAGAGGTCCGAATCTCGCCGACAAGATCCAGGCTGCACAAGATGATCGATCGGTAGCGACGGTGAGAATCGAAGGCGGTGGATCGATCACAAAGCAAGTCACTCTTCGTAAGCACACGGTGTTTGATGGTTCGACTTACTCGTGCGATGTGCAAGGTATAACCGATCAGGGTCAGTTTCTGGTTGCTGATGGCGTGCTCGTGGAAGGCACGTGGCGCATGCCGAAAGTCGTGCTCGACTATTTCAAGTCAGGCAATGGAAGAAACTGGCAGGATCCATACCTGCTGAAGGTTCAGGCACTCACTGCGGATCAACTTGCCGGCACGGGGACCACGATCCTGGAGCCCACTTACGTCAATGGACCACAGCCTGCTATCGAAGTCTTTCAAGCGCTCGGTGATTCCGTTGCTTCACACACAGGCAGCGCGCGAGATATTGCCGTGATCGGGTTTCATATCAAGGGGCGGCAGAAAGTTTATGACGGCGGCGTGAGGTCGACGATTCTGTTTGGCAACTGTGTGAGATGCACGGCGCAGAACAACTACCTCGAAGACACTGGGTCCATTGGGATCACTTTTGGCGGCTCCGCACTCGAGAAGAACAACTTCGCGAATCAGGGATTGTTCTGGCACAACGTCGCGTCTGGAGTTGCGGCCGCAAACTTCGCCGCGATCAATTCAGAGAATCTGCTCGTGATCGAGAATTACGTGCGTGGTCCAGGTCATCGCAATCCGAGGTTCGGCGGCGGCGTGTGCGGCTTCGATCTCGAAACGAACAGTCCGGCAGATCACAGTAAGAACATCGGCGTGTACAACAACCTCATTGACTACGAAGACGCAGCCTTCGACGCGGCAGGCAATGCGTTGTGCCTGCAAAATCCTTATCCCGGTCCAAACCTCGGCAAGGTCGTGGCCGCGAACAACGTCATCATCGGCGGTCGCGCGGACATCATTCATCGCTACATGTCGAACGGAATCTTTCTGGTTGGCTTGAAAAAATGTGAGATCGTCAATAACTACATCTTCCGCACCGGGCAAAACGCGATTCAGGCTTATGCGTTGGACGGCTGTTTATTTCAGGACAATGACTTCGAGTCGACCGGCGGCGGCGGCAATCCAACTGTTGCAATCAACAACACCTCGAACACGACCTTCCGTCGCAACAACTTCCGCTCCCGTCCCGGTTTGGGGGTCAACACTCAAGCGGGCTTCTTAGATCGCTGCGGCAAGGCAAACATATTCGACGACAACCGCGTCGACGGCATCGCCACCCGCTCAATCCCAATCTGCCCCTAACAGCGCCAAAGGCGCGGAATATGAAAGCCAGGGGCAAGTGCCGAACAACGTGAGGCGCGTCGCCCCTGGTAGGCAGCGCAAGTGACCGTGAAGCTCTGAAAGCGGAATAATTGACGTCGTATTTCGCACTTTCAGTGCTCTGTTCAAAATACTTCTTTGTTACCAGGGGCGACGCGTTCCGCTGCGCTTCACGCTTGCTCGTGGCTTTCATATTCCCGCCTTTGGCGCTCAGTCCGCAACGCAAACTCGCCGAAAATTTTTGTGCTTTTTGTGCTTCTTTGTGGCTTAATGATATCTACTTATGCCCAGACAATTCGCTTTCATGATCTTGTGCCTTCTCGTGTTCCACACCCCTCTTCTCGCGCAAACGCAGTCGTTAGCAAAGGACGTCACGATCTATCGCGACACCTACGGCGTCCCTCACGTCTTCGGCCGCACGGACGCAAGCACCGTCTTCGGTTTTGCCTACGCGCAAGCGGAAGACAACTTCTGGCGCGTTGAAGAAAACTTTATTTCCGCACTCGGCCGCTCTTCGGAATTATATGGCGAAAAGTCCCTGGATGAAGATCGACTCAACCACGCACTCGAGATCCCGCGACTAGCGCGTGAGGAATACGCGCGTCTCGACGAGCACATGCGTTCGTTGTGCGATGCCTTCGCGGCGGGCTTCAACTACTACCTCGCGCATCATCCAGAGGTACACCCGCGATTGCTGACGAAGATCGAACCGTGGTACACCCTCGCGTTCATTCGCTACAACTACTATCAAAACGGCTTCGCTCACGATCCAATTTTGCGACAAACGACATTGCAAACCGCCGAAGTCGACCTAAAGCAACACACGGGTTCAAACGGCTGGGTGATTGGTCCATCCAAAAGCGCGACTGGCAACGCGATGCTTTTCATCAATCCTCACCTGCCGTTCTTTGGTCCGGGCCAGGTTTACGAAGGTCATCTTCACAGCGACGAGGGCTGGAACTTCACCGGTTACGCGCGCTTCGGGTTTCCGCTTCCTTACGTCGGACACAACGAAAACGGCGGTTGGGTGAGCACTGACAATGCTGCTGATCTGACCGACGTCTACATGGAAACGTTTGACGATCCGGCTCGTCCACTCGCCTACAAGTACGGCAACGGCTATCGTCTGGCTACCGAGCACGTCGAAGAGATTCGAGTGAAGACGGCGAACGGTCTCGAGACGCGTAAGTTCACGATGCGCAAGACGCATCATGGTCCAATTCTCGGCGCGCGCGACGGCAAACTCCTCGCGCTGCGCATGGCAAAGTTTGAATCGGATGGATGGCTGCGCGAATGGTACGACATGACCCGCGCGACGTCGCTCGCCGCAATGAAGCGTGCGATGGCGCCGCTCAACATGCAGTTTGGGAACATGATGTATGCCGACCGCCAGGGTAACACGTGGTATCTCTACAATGGCGCGATTCCGAAGCGTGACCCGCGTTTCGATTGGTCCAAGCCGGTCGACGGCAGCGATCCGGCGACGGAGTGGCAGGGCTATCACACCATCGACGAGCTCCCGCAACTGACGAATCCGAAAACCGGTTGGATGCAGAACTGCAACACGAGTCCTTTCCTGCTGACGAGTGAAGGCAATCCGGATCCGAAACAGTTTCCGAAATATATGGTCCAGGAGGGCGATAATCCTCGTGGCGCGGTCTCGCGACAGATACTTTCTAGTAAAGAAAAGTTTACTTTCGACGAATGGAGGCAGTTGGCGTTTGACACGCGTGTGATAACTGCCGCCAAACTCTTGCCTGCACTCCTTGAACCGCTCAAACACCGCCTCGATGGAGACTCACGCATGGTCGCAGCCTACGAGGAGCTCAGTCGCTGGAACTACCGCAGCACGAACGACTCGGTCGCCATGACTCTTTTCAGTCTCTGGCACGATCGCGTATCGAGAGAAGAGAACCCAAACGAGATCGGAGCGCTGATCGATGTTATTACTTTACTCGAGCGCGATTTTGGAACGTGGAAAGTACCGTGGGGTGAGCTTACACGGCTGCAACGTATCGATGAAAGTAAGGGCGAAGACTTTCAGGATACGAAGCCGAGTCTCGCTGTGAATGGTGTGAACGGCAATGATGGCGCAGTCTTCACGGTTTATGCGGCGCCGAGTCGCGGACAAAAACGGCGCTACGGAGTTGCCGGCGGCACATATATCAGCGTCGTCGAGTTTGCGCCGAAGGTTCGCGCGTTGTCGGTCCACACGTTCGGCGCGAGCGGCGATCCGAAGAGTCGGCACTTCATGGACCAGGCTGTTCTCTACACGCGCGGCGAGTTCAAACCATCATGGCTAACGCTCGAAGATCTCAAGGGCAACATCGAAGCTTCGTACCATCCCGGTGAAGAGCCGCGCCGATAGGAGGTGGTCCATGTCAGGCATTGAAGTGCGTGGGATGGCTGTGATCGCAAGCACTATCTCACTGAGGAGGATGTGCACTCAGAGAATGAGAACCTTTCCATCACAGGATATTCCTGGTGGTGTGACTGTAGATTTTGCTGAAATCTTTGTCGCCGAGGCATAGCGAGCCCTGGGTGGTTCTACAATGGAGAGTCTGATGAAAAGCTACCGTAAAGAACTGTGGTTTAACGTGCCGAGTCGACGGGCGTTTATTAACATCACGCCACAGGTTGAGGAGTGTTTGCGGGAAAGTGGAGTTGTGGAGGGGTTGGTGCTGGTGAATCCAATGCATATCACCTCCTCAGTGTTCATCAACGATGACGAGAGCGGGCTGCATCAGGATTACGAGACGTGGCTGGAACGACTCGCGCCGCACGAACCCGTCAGCCAATATCACCACAACAAAACTGGCGAAGATAACGCTGACGCACACATCAAGAGACAGGTGATGGGACGTGAGGTTGTCGTTGCGATCACGCAGGGACACTTGGACTTTGGACAATGGGAGCAGATCTTTTACGGGGAGTTTGATGGCGGTCGCAGAAAACGCGTGCTCGTGAAAATCATCGGGGAATAATGCCGCGGAAATCCGCGGCAAGAAGCTATGAGCCGCCGAACATCCCTCCGACTTTCGACGCAAGGTCGCCGACTTTGTCCGTCATGCCGCCTGCGCCACTCAGCACGTTGTCGACCTGGCCGGCCAACGGAGCGGGCAACTTCTCTTTCAGAAAGCCGGACACGGTGGTCACGGCCGTGCGCGCCTGGTCTTCTGAGATTCCAGTCTTCTCCGTGATGCGTTTGATCAGTTCGTCCATTTCTCTTTCTCCCTTCTGATTTATTCGCGGAGCAACGATTCTAACTCTTTTGTCGCCTGTGCGAGCGTGCGTTTCGCCTCTTCCAGCGCCTGCGCAGCTTCTTCCGCCGTTGCGGCGACGGTTTGAGCGTGTCGAGTCGCATCCTCTGATGCGGCAGTTGCCTTCTCCAATCGTTTCTCCGCTTCTTTCGCCTCCGCGTTCGCCTTCTTCTGTGCCGCCTCTAAAGTCTGCGCCTTGTTACGCGCGGCCGCCAGCGAACGCTTCGCGTCCTGGAAAGAGACTTTCGCGGCTGCGATCTTTGCCTGTTGAATCTTGCGACTATCGGCGATGACGGTTGGCTTCCTCGTCGCCGCAGCGCCCGCCTTAATCGGACTCGCTCCACCGCCCGACATCAATGCCGCGAGTGACGCGAAACCGGGAGGGTCTACGTCGCTGGTCAGGCGCCCTGGAGCTGGACCATCGGACAGCAATGCATATGCGGACAACGCCTCGAGCGTCGTCGTGACGCGATGAATCGTATCCTGCGATGGATTGTGACCCGCCTGAAGCAACAACTCCGTTGCGAGATCCGATAACTGCACGAGTGCTTCGCGACGCGCATCGAGCGAGCCGCGCATCGATGCTTGCGATGGGCGAAAGCGTTTGCCGGTGGCGATTAACTGGTCGAACGCCTCGCGGTGATCCCAGTACAGTTGATTCACAGTCCAAGCAGAAACCGAAGGCTTTGCCAGTAACTTTACGCGTTCGGCATCATTCGCACGTCCTTCCTTTTTCAACCGAGACGCCAGTGCGTTGCGCGCGCTCGTGAACTCCGCCAACGGCAGTCTGAACAAGTCGTCAATCTCATCCTCGAGTTTGCGCTTCACTAGTGAAATCATTTGACGCAGATTTACGCGGTCTCAATTCTGCCCGATACAATTTTCGGTACGCAAGCGAACCGATCTGCCCGGCTTTCGTTGATACGCTGCCCGACACGGATAATTCCGTCTTCGACAAGGGGGATCTGATGAACAATCAACAACTAATCAAACAGGCGCATGTTTGGCTGTTAGCCGTAGCCGTTGCGTGCGGGCTGGTGTTTATCGTCGCGCAGGCTGGCGTTCGAATCGATGATCAAAACTCCAACCAGAACAGCAACAGCAACGCAAATAGAACACAAAATCGCAACAGTAACCGCGCCAACCGCAACTCCGGAAACACAGGAGCCTCAGGCGAACAGACAGGAATGGCCAACATGGCTTCGAAAGACCGTGATTTCATCATGGACGCCGCAATGGGCGGCCTGGAGGAAGTCGAACTCGGTCGCGTTGCCGCTCAAAAAGGTACAAGCGAGGCGGTGAAGCAGTTCGGCCAGCGCATGGTCGACGATCATTCCAAGGCAAACTCCGAACTCATGTCGCTGGCATCGAGCAAGGGGATCACTTTACCGACAACTCTGGATGAAAAGCACCAGAAGGACGTGACGAAGCTCTCCGCTATGTCGGGTGCTGAGTTTGACCGCGCCTACTCAAAAATGATGCTGAGCGATCACAACAAAGACGTGTCGGAATTCGAGAAGCAAAGCACGAAAGGCACCGATCCGGATCTGAAGGCGTTCGCTGCTAAAACACTCCCGACGCTCCATGAACATCTCCAACTGGCCAAAGCGCTTCCCGACAACCAACGCACCAACAGCAACAGCAATAGCAACAGCAATCGCAACAGCAACTCCAACCGTCCTTAGCTCCCGGATTTATTAACCGCGGATTATCGCGGATGAACGCAGATGAGTTATTATCTGCGTTCATCCACGATGATTCGTCTCGCCTTTATTCTGTTGCTTGTAAGTGCGCCACTAGTGGCGGCACAGACCGAACCAGCGCACAAACTCGTCGAGTTTCAAATGGCGATTCTCAAGCATGGTCCGAAATGGACCGGCGCCGAGAACCCTGAGATGAATCGTCTGCACGACAAACATATCAACTATGTTATGTCGCTGCTCGACTCGGGCAAGGCGATCATTGCGGGACCGTTTACCGACAACAGCGAGGTAGTTGGGATCTTCATCTTTCGCGCGAAGTCCGCCGAGGAAGCAAAAGCATGGGTCGAAGCAGACCCGATAGTCGAGGCGGGATTCCTCATACCGGAAATGCATCCCTGGTGGTCGGAAGATATCTTCGGCAAGGCTGCCAAGCCGCTGAAACTCGTTCCCGTGTATTTCGCTTTTCTCACACGCGGTGAAAAGTGGACTCCGGAAAAAACGCCCGCGACTGAAGAAATTCAAAAAGGCCACATGGCCAACATCAATCGCCTTGCGCAGATGAAAAAACTGATCGCCGCCGGACCTTTCGGAGATGATGGTCAACTGCGCGGCATCTTCGTGTTTCGCGTCGGCTCCCTGGATGAAGCAAAAGCGTTGACTGCAACTGACCCGGCAGTGCAGGCCGGACGACTCGCGATGGACATTCACCCATGGATGGTGCCCGACGGCATACTGCCTTGAGAGTCGTATCACTTCTCGTCTTGAGCTGCGCATGCTCTGTATGGCCCCATGCGTCTCAAGCCCCGCAACTGAAGACTGCCTCAACTCACCCGATGCAGTATTACCTTTCGTTACCTGAAGGTTGGGTCGCAGGCAAGAAATATCCAGTCGTGGTCGTGATTGACAGCGCGGAGCGGGACTTTTTGCAGGCCGCTAACGCGTTCGCAACGGCACGCGAGCAGCGTCCATTCATTCTCGTGACGCCGCTCGTCGTTACGAATGGAGGCGCCGGCGCTCGCAGCGTGCCGACGTACCACTATTCAGATCAGGTGTGGGACAGGATTCAGAGCTCTGGTCCATTTGTGTTTGATATGGACGGCATCACAGCGATCATGCAGGACGTTGCGAAACAGTATGGCGGCGAGGATAAGTACTTCATCACCGGCCTCGAGGCTGCGGGTCATACGATCTTCGGAATCTTATTCAACCGCCCCGAGGCACTAAGAGGTGCTGCGATCGTCTGTCCGAATTATGCTGGTCGATGGGTAGACGAAGCGCACATGTCGTCTGCGCCTGAGCGAAGCACGTTGCCGGTTCGGAATTTTATCGGAACAAAGGATACCCTGTGCTCGGCCGGTAATCCCATTTACATGCAGATGCAGAAGGCGATGAGCGTCGCCGAGGCGCATGGATACAAGAACGTTTCACTCACGCGTGTCGAAGGAAAAGGACACGAACGCTTCGCCGAAGAAGTGCTCGCATACTTCTCCGCACTCATAACGCAATAAAATGTGAGACGCGAGATCGCTCGCTGGTCCAATGGATGCCCGTGATCCACTGGCGGCTGTGCTTGCAAGGCACGCCGGCCGATCTCACGTCTCACGTTTGCTGGGAACGAAGTCCGGCGCCCCCCGCCCGCGATACTCCGTTCCCACAACCCGGCTGCGTCCCCGCGCACACCGGGAATCCGCGATTACTGAATACCCGCCGGCTCGCCGTAAAGGAAGTCGTCCATCATCACTACATCCTGCTTGCCGGTATCGTCCGCTCCCGGAACAGCATTGCCGCTCGTGATGCGCACGTGCGCAATACGTGCGTCAGTAAACACGACGCCGAAGAACGACAGACCGCGATCGCCCGGTGAAGCTGGTACAAAACTGCTGAATAACAACTCACCATGCACGCCGAAATATTCGATCAGCGTGCTTGCTTTGCGATTGCCACGCTTTTCGCCTGGTCCGCTTCCGTCAGGCTGATCGACGTCAGCGAAGACTGCTGCAAACCCTCTTGTCGTCGCTGCCGCACCGCCACCCGGAACGAAGAAGTCAACGTCGGTAACGTTGCTGCCAATCGGGCTGAATAGTCGCGATTGACTGAACGCGGCAAAGATCGTCGCGTAGCTTGGATTATTGAACACTGCGGCACTCGCGAGTCCGCTCGCTGGAGCCTGCACGAAACCCGTGCCATCAGGCGTCGTGAAGAGCGCTCCGCGCGAGACTTGAAATCCCGCAAACGGATTCGCAGAGATCGTTGTTGTCAGGTTCGCAGGGTTGCCGCCATCCCAGTTGATTTCACGGCGTCCGTCGCCATGAGCTCCATCGTTATTATTGTTGTTGCCGCCGAGAGCGGCCCGGAAGTCAGTGACCACGCTCTGGATCGAGTTAGGTGACGGACCGGCTGCCTGGAATACGGCCGGCGCAACGAAGGTCGCGTCGGTTGTAGCCGCGACTGAGTCATCTACCTGCCCCTGTGCGTGTCGAACGGCAAATGAGAGCGAAATCGATAGCAGGAACAACGTCGTGCCGGCTGCTAAAAGAACTTTCTTCATTGGATACTCCTCTATACATGATGTGAATGTCTGCGTTCATCAAAACGGGCGCAGGATAGTTGACGCCGGATTTTCTAGTCATAAAACTGTTGTAAAAGTGAAGTTACGTTTCGGTAAGCACTCTCGTTGCATCCGCGGATTCGAGGGTGCAGAATACCCCAGCGTATATCTCAGCCATTAAATCTGCCTTTTTGCTGATTACGTTGGACGACGAAAACCGCGTCATCCTCGATACCTTTTGCCTGGACCGCACTAACGAACGTCTGTTGCGGGGCGCAGAAGTCATTAAACTAAGGCCCAAAGCCTTTGCTCTGCTCGATCAACTCGTCGGACATCCCGGACAACTCGTCACCAAAGAAGAACTCCGTCGGACTGGCGCGACGTGCGTTGGAGCTGCTCAAGAAGTTGCCGGACACTGAGGAGCGCGCGCAGCAGGAACTCTGTTTGCAACTCACGATCGGTGTGCCGTTGATTGTGACTGGCGGCTATGCGTCTGCGGACGTCGGTACCGCTTACACGAGAGCACGAGAACTGTCTCAGCGCGTCGGCGCAACGGCGGATATCTCTGAAGTGCTTTGGGGACTCTGGGTGTTTTATACGGTGAGGGCAGAGTTAAAGACTGCACACGAAATCGCGGAGGAGTTTTTGCGACTCGCAGAGCAACTTCCCTACCCCGGACTGGCGATGCGAGGTCACGAAGCGATGGAAGTGACCTTCGTGCAGATGGGCCGATTTGCTGAATCCGTGGAACATTACGAGAAAGCGTTGTTGCTCTACGATCCACAGCAGCATCGTGATGATGTTTTTCAATACTCGCAGAATCCGGGAGTTGCGTTACGCAGTCACGCTGCGTGGGCACTGTGGTGTCTGGGCCAACCCGATCGTGCGCTGAACTTGAATAAAGAAGCTTTGGCGCTGGTGCGTGAGTTATCTGAACCACATGGACTCGCGCACACTCTGTACTTCGGCGCGATACTTCATCAACTGCGTGGTGAGAATCAGTTGGCCCAGCAGCATGCCGAGGCCGCGATTGAAGTCTCGACTGAGCACGGGTTATCGATATATGAGGCATTTGGAATTATTGCGCGCGGTTCGGCGCTCATTGAGGAGGGATCGACGGAGGAAGGGATTGAGCAGATTCGACACGGTCTGGCCGTGCATGAAGCAACTGGCGCGAGGTTGGCGCGCCCGTATTTTCTCGCGCTGTTAGCCGACGCGCTACGAAGCGTAGGAAAGATTGACGAGAGCTTGCGAGCTATTGATGACGCGCTGAGCTTGTCACATGAACGTGGTGAGGAGCGCTACCTCGCGGAGCTCTACCGGTTGAAAGGTGAGATGTTACTGATGCGCGGTGACGAAAACGCAGCGGATTGCTTTAATGAAGCGATCGCGGTGGCACAGCGGCAGAAAGCAAAGTCGTTGGAGTTGCGTGCCGCAATGAGCCTCGCTCGTCTCTATAACGGCCGGAGTCCCGCATCCGAGCGTCTCGCCGTTATCTACAACAGCTTCACCGAGGGCTTCGCCACGAAGGACTTGCAGGACGCGAAGACGCTGCTCGATGAGTTATCAAGATCGAGCGGTTAGCTGCCTAACTGAACCGGTGATCCACTCTTACCTCCTTTATCGAAGCAGTTTTCTTTTGACACGCGCTGCGGCCTCGCCGCCCGATGTGAGGCAGCTAGGAATCTTTGTTGTTCGTAGCTGCGGCTTCGCCACCCGATGTGAGGCAGCTACGCATCTTTGTTATTTGGAGCTGCGGCTTCGCCGCCCGATGTGAGGCAGCTACGCATCTTTATTATTTGTAGCTGCGGCTTCGCCGCCCGATGTGAGGCAGGGCTATGCCCTGCCGTCAACTCTAACTATTAGGCTAGGGCTACGCCCCCGGTTCGGGCTATGCCCTCAATCTTCAGGCCAAAGGCCGAAC
>DATDFT010000244.1:0-6405 GCA_036522475.1 Pyrinomonadaceae bacterium
TGCGTGCGAAACAAAAAATCCGTCTGGCCCGCATTCCGTATGAAGTGCCTTCGCTCGAAGTTATGGGCGAGCGACTGGCTGCGGTGCGCGCTGTGATCTATCTCATCTTCAACGAAGGCTACGCCGCGAGTGCGGGACAAAGTCTGATTCGCAACGATCTGTGCGCCGAGGCGATTCGTCTCGGTCGTGTGCTTTGCGAGTTATTGCCGAATGAACCGGAGAACATGGGCCTGCTCGCGCTGATGCTCTTGCAGGACTCACGACGTGACGCGCGTGTTAATGATGACGGTGAACTGGTCACGTTGGAGGAGCAGGATCGTTCGCGCTGGGATGCCACGGAGATCGCAGAAGGCATGCGACTGGTCCAAGCTGCACTGTCTTTGCGTCGTGTCGGAAACTATCAACTGCAAGCCGCGATTGCGGCAGTTCATGCGGAAGCGAAGCACGCGGATGAAACTGATTGGAGACAGATCGTCGCGCTGTATGGAGAACTGCTGCGCATCACATCATCGCCCGTGGTTGCGTTGAATCATGCGGCGGCCGTGGCGATGAGCGAAGATCTCGAGCAGGGTTTGCGTTTGCTCGAAGCGGCGGGCGCGGCCGGCGCACTTCAAAACTACTATCTCTTTCACGCCTCACGCGCAGATCTGTTACGCCGCCTGAACCGTCTCGACGAAGCCGTCACAGCCTACACCACGGCGCTCTCACTCACTACGAATGTCGTCGAACAAAACTACATTCGCCGGCGATTAAATGAACTGAAGCAATAACAGGATCTACCTGGTTTGAATTCTTCGCAGACGACGGCGCGGCGGGGTACGCTCGGTGAGCAGGGCTTTGTGTCTTGTCTCGAGCATGTAGCCAAGGGCCTGGTAAGAGATGCCGAGATTGCGGGCAGCGCGAGTAACGCTTCCTTGCGCGTTTTCGAGTGCGCGCTTGATGAGTTCGTGTTCGTAGGACTGTATCTCTTCACCCAGCGTGCGCCCGGAAATAACTTTCTCGGTTTCGTGTACTGTCAGGTGATCTCCGATTTCCTGGAACGCCGCGAGCGCCGCTTCGGATGCTTTGTTGAGACTGCCGGTGAGTTGGGCCAAATCGATCGCCCGTTGGAAAGCCGAAAGCGAGGCGTTGTAATCGCCGAGGCGAGCGAGGGACCTGCCGTGAGTAACGAGAGACTCGGCTAAGAGTGTATGCCGATCAGTTTTCTCGAGCGTGTTGACCGATGACCGCGCGGCTCGCTCCGCTTCGTTCAGACGTCCCTGTTTAAGAAGAACGCTAGCGCGCGTTTCATCTATTCCCGCGATCGCAGTAACGTCAGCGAGGCTTTCGAGTACGCGTCGTGCATAGTCGAGATGGTCCAACGCTTCCTGACAGCGATTGATCTTGAAGTAGAGAAAGCCGAGATTGTTTTGGACGTGGGCCAGGTAAGTCCGGTGCTCGACTTTTTCGAAGTGATAACTGGCCGCGGTGTATTCAATCAAAGCGCGGTCGAGATAATCGCCGCGCTGTTTCTTTTCCCAGAGACCTTCCAGCACGTTTCCGAAAGTGGCGTGATAACTACCCCTTAGAGTATCGTTGTCGATCCTCTGGAAGAGAGATGAGTTGGTGGTCAGCAGGCCCAGCGCCTCATTGAGACGCGACTCTTCGTACTCCACGATCGCCAGCCGCACGATCGCACGACAGCGCACGTCGCTGTCGCCTTTCAGCCGCGAGAGAGTTTCTTCCAGCAGATCGCGCGCCTCGTTGACCTCGCCGGTGCGCCAGTAACAAAGCGCCAGCTCGACCTGCGCCTCGTCGATCTTCTGCTGGTAATTGAGCGACTGGAAAATGCTGAGGCTTTCGCTGATTAGGTTCTTGGCAGCTTCCTGGGCGCCAGTAAACTGGGTCTTACCGCCGAGAGCGCCGGTGATCACGCCGGCCCGCAGAAGGATCTCGGCTGCCGCACTCGGCAGCAGATCTTTTACGAGCGGACGTTCGCCAGGGTGCGGCCAGTAGGCACTAAGCGCCTGCCGGGCTTCTTCGTAAAGTCCTTTATTTTCACGCTGTTTAGCGAGCTCGCAGAAGTGTTCGACGCGTGACTCTACACTAACGGTCTGTGTTTCGCCATCGTGTAAAAGTGAGGCCGGTAAGGTCATGTGAGAAGTGCTCATGTTGATTAGGGCAAGGAAACTAAAGAAAAAACTGCGCCCAAATCTTACGTTATGCCGTCCGCTCTTGCAAGAAAGATTCAAACCTGTTGTAGTGGGAGATGCAAAATTTTTGCATCACTCACTTAGGAGGCACCGAAAAAGTGAAGACCTTACGCAAACAATGCGCTGTTGCGATCCTTACGTTGACCATGGCGGTTTCTGCCTATGCGGGTATTCTTCAAACTCCGGGCTCTGTATCAAGCGACAACGGCACCACACCCTCGCAAACTGATATAGCCATTACACTGATTATGACCGTTATTAAGGTAGTTCCTTAGCGCGCTCAATCTGTGAAAGTGGTCGAACCTCGCGCCCTTTGCGAGCAGAGTTGAAGTGTGTCTGTAGAAAGCCACTAAAAAAGGCTGCTCGATTGAGCAGCCCTTTGCGTTTCGAACTGAGACCAAAAATTACCGATTCGTAGCAGCAACGGCGGTCTGGTTGGCTTGGAATTGATTCCAGTAATCCTTCACGAAGTCCCTCTGCTTACCATGACCGTAGCCGGAACCGAATTCGTACTGGTCCATCTCCGCCAGCGCCTGGTCGAGATTCCAGTGATCGTAGTTGAAGCGATACACAGCGCCAACCACGCCTGTGCGGTGACGGCCGCCCGCGCAGTGTACGAAGAACTTGCCCGTTGCCGGATCGTCAACGATCTTCAGAAACTGGTTGATTTGATCCAGGCTCGGATAGCTTTTGTCGAACATCGGAATGTTAACGTAACGCAGTCCCGCAGCCTCGACGGCAGGCTTCTCGTAGGACATCGAGTTGTCGGTTAAGTCGATGATGGTTTTCACGCCGAGCGCGGCGAGTGCCGGGTAGTCGTCATTATCCGGACGCGATCCGCGGAAGAAGCGATCGTCCATCTGACCAAAGTTTTTGATCTTGATATTGGGGAACTTATCATTTTTTGACTTGGCAAAAGAGGCGGTTGAAACCGAGAAAATAAGCGCCAAAATCGCGATAATCGCAGGGGAAACTTTTCTGATAGAACTCATCTAAACACTCCTCTATTTATCAAAACTCGTTAATCTATCGGGCTTGTTCGGTTGATTCCGACTGCCATCGAAACCGTTTATAAGATTCCCCTCTATGGGCTTCAGTTGCACAAATTTTCCACACCATTTACGAGTGCGGAACCCCATTTGCGACGGTCTAATTTTCGGGCTTCACGAAGTTTGCGTCGCGCTTGATGACCCAGCGTCCATCGAAGTTTTTCTGCCAGATCGTGAGGATATGACCTGAGTGCTTTGCTGCACTTTCTTCGTGCGTAAAGGTTATGTTCAGAAAGCTGCGCGTCCACGCCCAGTCACCGGCAACCTCAATCTCCTTGATGTCGATCGTCGCGTCCATTTCGACATCTTTCATCTGCTGCTGGTTCACACTCGCAAATGTCTCCTTGCCGAACGGCTCTTTTCCGGCAACGATGAAGAGCACGTCGTCCGCTAGTAGATCGAGCATCGTTGACAAGTCACCCTTCTTACTTGCCGCGAGCCACGCGTCAACCGACTCACGAATCGCCTGCTTGTCATCCTGTGTCACTGCTTGCTTACTCCTTCTTGTTGACTCCTGGTCTTATCAGATGAGTTCAACTGTCAAGTGGAATTATTCGAGTTACGGCAGTTTTCTGCTCCTCGGCGTTCACTGCTACTCAGCTTTGAAAATGCGGAACAGGTAATAGTATGACGGAAACAACAAAATTGCGCCCGCCGCGAGCGCACCAAGCAACAACTCGAGCGTGACTTGTGGCGCAGCGGCTGAGCTGATCGTGATGTCCGGTTCGACCAGGTGCGGAAACTGCGCGAAAGCCCAGCCTAACAAAATCAACGTCACTTGAGCGGCCGCGCAAACGCGCGCCAGCCAGTAACGCCTGGTCCAGAGTGTAACGAATGCGCCGATCGCGAAGATCGCTGTGAACAAATGGAGACCCAAAGCCCACCAACTCCGGCTGATTCCCGCGCGAACCGTCGGCGCACCAGTCTTCGCCAGAATGAAAACCGTCAATGCCAATAAACCAACGACGACTCCGGCAACCAACGCGCGCATGCGGAAGTCTTCCTGCAACTCACGCTCACGCGCTTCCACCGTCAGGTAAACAGCGGCGAGAAACGCGAACAACGCGAGCGCAAAGAAACCTACCGCGAACGGAAACGGAGCCAGCCACGAACGAAAGAAACTACTCGGAACATTCTCAGATCTGATCGTGCCCGATGCGATCGCGCCAAGCGTGGTTCCGAGAAGAATCGGCGTGATGATGCTCGCGATCGAAAACACGAGACTCCAGCGTCGTTGCACGTTGTCGCGTTGGACGTCGTAAGTGCGAAACGTGAAAGCAGTGCCTCGCAGGACGATGCCGATCAGCACCAGCGTGATCGGAATGTGAAGCGCGGTCGCAATCGTTGCGAACGCAGGCGGGAATGCAGTGAAAAGAATGACGACGACGAGTATCAACCAAACGTGATTCGCTTCCCACACCGGACTGATAGCTTCCGCGATCAACGTCCGTTGCGCGCGTCCACGTGGTCCAAACGCGAACAGATCCCAAACCCCGCCACCGTAATCAGCGCCGCCGAGGAGCGCGTACAGCACGAGTGACCCGACCATCGCGCCTGCGATAATCGTTTCAAGCGGCAACGCGCGCCTCCCGTGGATTCGGTTCCGGATCTCTCGGACTCGCCGCGACCTGGCGCAACAATAACCAGACCGTGATCGCCGCGAGAAAGATGTAAAGGATGGTGAACGTGAGAAATGGCACGATGAGACCAGGCATCGGAGTGACAGCTTCACTCGTTCGCATCACGCCGTTGATGATCCACGGCTGCCGTCCTACTTCAGTCACAACCCAACCGGTCTCAATCGCGATAAAACCGAGCGGCGCCGCGACGATCAGTAGTCGCAAAAACCATTTTGATTCAAGCCACGTTTGGTTGCGTCGCCCGCGGATATATCGCCACGCACCCCAGAGTGACACCAGCATCATCGCCACACCACAGCCGACCATTAATTGAAACGCGATGTGAACAACTGCGACGGGAGGGCGATTGGCCGCGGGAAAGTCATTCAATCCTTTCACGACTGCGTTTGGATCGCCGTAGGCGAGTATGCTCAGGAGGTAAGGGATCTCAATCGAATAATGCGTGACGCCCGCCGCTTCGTCAGGAATGCCGCCGATGCGAAACGCGGCTCCACGTTCGGTCTCGAAGTGTCCTTCAAAAGCAGCGAGCTTCACAGGTTGAGTTCGCGCGACTGATTTCGCGAGTGAGTCGCCGCTGAGTGGCTGGAGGATCGCACCGACGCCGCCAACCAGCAGCGCGATCGCCAACGCTGCTCGATGAAAGCGATTGTTCGCGTCGCGCCTGAGCATGAAGGCGTGAATGCCCGCGACTGCAAATCCTGTCGCAGCGTACGCAGCGAGCGTCATGTGAAAAGTTTGTGAGAACGCAGCCGGATTCAACATGGCGGCGATGGGATCGATATCGACCGGTGTGCCTTCAACGAGACGAAAGCCGGTCGGCGCGTTCATCCAGGCATTCGCGATCACGACGAAGATGCCCGAGGCGGCGCCACTGATCGCGACCATCGCGCCGGCAAAGAGATGCGCACGCGGCGGCACGCGCTTCCAGCCGTACAGATATATTCCGAGGAAGATCGCTTCGGTGAAGAATGCGAAGCCTTCGAGTGAGAACGGCATGCCGATAATGGAACCGGCGTAGCCCATGAATCGCGGCCACAGCAATCCGAGTTCAAACGAGAGCACCGTGCCCGAAACAGCACCAACGGCGAAGAGTATCGCAGCGCCTTTGGCCCAACGTTGGGCCAACGTCAGGTAGATTTCGTCTTTGCTGCGCAGCCACTTCCACTCGGCGATAATCATCAATAGCGGCATCGCGATCCCAATCGCCGCAAAGATGATGTGGAAAGCGAGCGACATCGCCATCTGCGAACGCGCCGCCAGAAGATCTTCCATACAATGAACATTGCCACAAAAAGGCACAAAAGGCACACAAGATTTGAATGAGCGTCTCGCGCTCTAAGGAAACATCTTTTGTGGCTTTTGTGCCTTTTTGTGGCTAATCAACGTTCGAGATGGTACGGCACGCTGGTGACGATCACGCCCTTCCTGAAGAGCAGCGAGCCTTTCAACAGCAGCGAGCTCTGGTTGTGAAGCGCGTGCTGCCACCAACGCGCGGGAATGAATTCAGGCAGCACCACGGTGATC
>DATDFT010000245.1:0-12666 GCA_036522475.1 Pyrinomonadaceae bacterium
TAGACGAGGTCGGAGTAGACGTTGTACAGCGGGATCTGGTTCAGAGTGTCGCGGTCGATGACCAGCAGGTCCGCGCGCTTGCCGGTTTCGAGCGACCCGATTTCTTTCTCCAGGTGCAAAGCCTGGGCGCCGCGAATCGTGGCGAGCTCAAACGCTTCTTGCGCCGAGATCACCTTGGGGTCGCCGGTAAAGACTTTGTGCAGCTTCGCGACCGTGTCCATCTCCTCCCACATGTTCAGGTCGTTGTTCGACGCCGCTCCATCCGTCCCCAACCCAACCAGCAAGTGCTCCGAAAGCATCTTCGGAACGGGCGCAACACCGGACGCAAGTTTCATATTCGACTGCGGATTATGAACCACGCCGACACCGCGCCGCTTCAGAATCGCGATATCGCTTCCCTGCGGCCAGACCATGTGTGCCGCAATCACTCGCTCATTCAGAAAACCGATGCGCTCGAGATAGGCGACCGGACTCGCGCCCTTCGCCTTGACGCTGTCGTCAACTTCACGCTTCGTCTCAGAAATGTGAGTCACAATCGGCGCGCCGGTTCGATCGGAAAACGCGCGTGCCGCCTTCAGGTGTTCTTCGGAAACCGTGTAAGGCGCGTGCGGCGCAATCGCCGCGACGATTAACTCGTGTCCCTTCCAATGACTGACAAACTTCTCGACGTAAGCCATGCCTTCCGCATTCGTTTTATTGTCAGCGACCGGAAAGTCGATGATGGTTTCGCCAAGCACACCGCGAACGCCTGCTTTCGCAGTCTCATCGGCAATCGCGTCTTCGAAGTAATACATGTCGCAGTAAGTCGTCGTGCCGCCGCGAATCATTTCGGCCAACCCGAGACGCGTTCCGACGCGAACAAATTCTTCCGTGACATTCTTCGCTTCAGCCGGAAAGATGTACTTCGTCAACCACTCCTGTAGATCAATGTCATCGGCAAGACCGCGAAACAGGACCATCGGCACGTGAGTGTGACCGTTAATCAGACCGGGCGTGATGACTTTGCCCCCGGCGTTAATCCGCTGACGCGACGTGTATCGAGATTCGACTTCGGCGCGTGGTCCAATTGCCACGATGCGGCCTTTGACAACGGCGATGGCGCCGTCGTCGATGATGCGCCGCGTCTGGTCCATGGTGACGATCGTGCCACCCGTTACGAGCAGATCGGCCGGCTGCCGGCGAGTCTGAGCGGTGACTGTTGAAAGCGTGGTCATTATCAGGACGCAGATGAACGCGGATTTATTCACGGATTTCATTAGTCTTTTTCAGGAATCGCGCGTCGAAGGCGCGCGGTAAAAGATCGGCGATGTGAAAAGTTTCAGTCTTGCCACTCAGGTTCGCGAAAACGATCGTCGCGCCGCGCGCAAACTCCCAAATGATCTGCCGGCACGTGCCACAGGGTGGCGTTAACGTTTCAGTATCGGCGACAACGGCGAGCTGCGTGAATTGACGTTCGCCTTCCGACAACGCTTTCCAGATCGCGACTCGTTCCGCGCAAACCGTCAAACCGTAACTCGCACTCTCGACGTTGCACCCGGTGTAAACCTTGCCATCCGCGGTCCTCACCGCAGCGCCGACAAGAAAATTCGAAAATGGCGCCACTGATTGCAAGCGAGCCTGTTTGGCCGCTTCAATCAACGACTCAAAATCTTCACTCAAAGTTGACCTCCAACAGTTGATAAAGCACTGGCCAACCTCTCGCGAATTTTTCCGCTCAACAGATCGATACTGACGAGATTATGACCACCCTCAGGAATGATTACGTCCGCATGACGCTTCGACGGCTCGACAAACTGCATGTGCATCGGCCGAACCGTCTCGATGTATTGTTCGATGACTGACTCCAGTGTGCGACCACGTTCGGCGATGTCGCGCCTGAGACGGCGAATAAAACGAATGTCGTCAGGCGTGTCGACAAACACTTTGATATCCATCTGCTCGAGCAGGCGAGGTTCGGCAAAGATCAGGATACCTTCAACGATGACGATGGGTTTCGGTTTCACTGTGCGCGTTTGGTTCAAACGCGAGTTTGTTTTGAAGTCGTAAAGCGGCAACTCGATAGGTTCGCCTGACTTCAGACGGCGCACGTGATTGACGAGCAACTCGTTGTCGAGCGCGTCCGGATGATCGAAATTCGCGACGCCGCGGTAATCGAATGGAAGATCGGTGACGTTGCGGTAGTAAGAATCCTGCTGGATGAAAACCACTTCGCTGGCGCTGACTGACTCAAGAATGCGATTGGCGACAGTCGTCTTCCCCGAACCCGTTCCACCCGAAATGCCGATAATCATGCTCATTAACTATTTTTAGCCGCCTAAACTCTTCGATTGATGGCCGCGATCACCCTTTGCAGCAACTCAGTAAACGTTTCACGCACGGCGTCGCCGGTCGCCATCACCTCTTCGTGATTGATCGGTTCGTCGCTGATGCCCGCGGCCATGTTCGTGATGCACGAGATACCAAGCACCTCAAGACCCATGTGCCGCGCGACTATCGCTTCCGGAACCGTGCTCATCCCAACTGCATCCGCACCGAGATTGCGCAGCAGATGGATCTCACCCGGAGTTTCATAACTTGGACCAGACAGCGCGCAGTAGATCCCGCGCCGCACTTCCACGTTGATCGCTTTCGCTTCCTCAACGACGAGCTCCTGCAAATCAGCCGAATATACCGCGGACATGTCCGGAAAACGTGGGCCAAACCGTTCGTCATTTGGACCACGCAACGGATTCACGCCCATCAAGTTCAGGTGATCGCTGAGCACCATCAACGCGCCCTGCGTTAGTTGCACATTAATCCCGCCCGCGGCATTCGTGAGGATCAGCGTCTTGATACCGAGCAAGCCAAACGTGCGCACAGGAAACGTGACTTCTTCAAGCGAATAGCCTTCGTAGTAGTGCACTCGCCCCTGCATCGCCAACACGGGCACGCTGTCGACTTTGCCGACTACGAGTCGCCCTGCGTGGCCCGCCGCAGTAGAGCGGACGAAGCCGGGTATGTCTTCGTAAGGTATCGCGACCGCTTCCTGGAAGTCGTCCGCAAAACCACCCAGCCCGCTGCCCAGCACTACAGCGATGCGTGGTTCAACACTGATTCGTGATCTGATGATCCTTGTTGCATGTTCGGCGCGTTCGTAAAGACTCGTGCTTGCGATTCGCTCAACCATCTCCAAACCCTCGTCTACTTCTCTTTTTCGTAGGGTATACCCAGGGCACGCGGCGGCCGGGACGATCCAATAAAGCCCGCCAGCACCACGATGGTCAAGACGTACGGCACCATTTGAATGAATTGCACCGGAATATCGTCGCCCGACGGCAACTTGAACACGCCCTGCATCTGAATCGAAACAGCTTCAGTAAAGCCAAACAAGAGACACGCGAGCAGCGTTTGCACCGGCCGCCACTTGCCAAAGATCAAAGCAGCGAGCGCGATGAAACCACGTCCCGCAGTCATGTTTCTCGTAAACAACGACGACTGACCGATCGAAAGATATGCGCCACCGATTCCGGCGAGTATGCCGGCCAGCAGCACGCCCGAGTATCGAATGCGACTTACACTCACGCCCGCCGCGTCAGCAGCTTCCGGATTCTCACCGACTGATCGAAGTCGCAGTCCGAAAGGAGTTTTGTAGACGACATACCAGATAACGGCCACGAGTGTGAGAACGGCGAAAGCGATAACCACCGGCGACTGGGGCAACAGACGATCCTTCGGAATCTGCGGCGTCGAACCTGACGACAGAAAGAACGCGCCACTCAATAATCCCGGCATGCCCAGCATGAGGATGTTTATCGCCGCGCCACTAACAACCTGGTCCGCTTTGAACTTGATGCAGGCCAATGCGTAGATCGCGGCGATAAAAAGACCCGCGATCATGCCTCCTAGCAAACCGATCCACGGGCTCGCGGCGCCCATGCCGAGTCGCGTATCAACTGCATGCGTCAGTGCAGCCGCAGTAAAAGCTCCGGCGAGCATCTTTCCTTCGAGGGCGATATTGATGACGCCCGAGCGTTCAGAGAAAAGTCCACCGAGCGCCGCGAGCACGAGTGGCGTGGAGAGTCGAATAGTAGAGGCGATGAGTGAAAAAGTGAAAATGTCTCTCATGTGCTTAAACGGTCCAAGGTAGTCTTCTTCCCAGAGCCCACTTAAACAAACCTTCAGCAGCTACAAACAGAATGATTACACCCTGCAACACCTGCACGATGTCTTTAGTTACGTGTTCAGAAAAACCATCAACGTAGATGCCGCCGTGTTGCAGTGCCGCGAACAACAGCGCCGCCAGAATCACGCCAAGCGGATGATTGCGACCGAGTAGGGCGACGGCGATTCCAGTGAAGCCGTAGTTGTCGGAAAAGCCGTCGTAGTAACGATGACGATTGCCGAGCACCTCGTTGATCGCGACCATGCCCGCGAGTCCGCCTGAGACGGCCATCGCGAGAATTATCTGTTTGCGAATCGAGATGCCGCCGTACTCAGCAGCGAGCGGATTGCTGCCGGTCGCGCGGATCTCGTAGCCCCACTTCGTGCGCCAGAGAAACAGGTAGACGAGCAGACAGCAGAGCAGCGCGAGAATGAAGGCGACGTTCAGCGGAATGCGTTCCGGAAAACCGTGAATGAACTTCCCCAGGTGTGGAATGTATGCACCTTTCCCAATCGGCGCGGTTTCCAGGATCGGATCGCCGGGAATTTTGTAGTGATACTGCGTGAAGTAACTGGCGAGCGCGACCGCGATGAAGTTCAACATGATCGTGTTGATAACTTCATGCGAACCGAATTGTGCTTTCAAGACGCCGGGGATGGCGCCCCAGAATGCGCCGACAAGGATCGCCGCGGCGAAACACATCGGAATCAACAGCCACGAGCTCAGGTTAGCGAAAGTAATTCCGACCCAGGCCGTTGCAAATGCAGCGATATAGAGTTGACCTTCGGCGCCGATGTTGAATAAGCCGCAACGAAATCCGACGAGGACAGCGAGACCCGTGAAGATCAAAGGCGTAGCGAGAAAGAGTGTGTAACCGACCCCGTCCGGCCATGAGAGCGCGCTGCCCAACAGCAGTCGATAAGCGTCGATCGGATTATCGCCGACGAGCAGTATGAGAAGGCCGCCCACGATGAAAGCGGCGATCACCGCGATCAGAGGGAACAGAAGTTCACGCGCGAGTTTGGTCATAGGATCGTTCGACTTATATAAGTCCTATTGGACCTATCAATGTCCCCGGGTCATGAGTAAACCAATCTCTTCCAACGTCGCTGTTTTCGGATCTACTTCACCCGCAATTCGTCCTTCGTGAATGATCAGCAAACGATCGGACAGGCTCGTCACCTCCTCGAGTTCCGCTGACACGAGCAGGATCGCGCATCCCGAATCACGCAAGCTCACCAACTGCCGGTGAATAAACTCGATCGCGCCGATGTCGACACCGCGTGTTGGTTGTGAGACGAGCAATAGTTTTGGATGAACGTGATACTCGCGCCCGATGATGAGCTTTTGTTGATTCCCACCTGATAGAGCGCGCGCAGGCAGGGCGGCATTCGGCGGTCGCACGTCAAACCCCTGGATGATCTCGTTCGCGCGTTGCTGAACGGCGTTTCGATCGAGAAACACACCGCCCGCGAGCGCGACAATCGGAGGACGATAATGCACGCCGAGAATCGAGTTCTCCGAAAGACTAAACTCGAGCAGGAGCCCGCGACGATGACGATCTTCGGGGATGTGCGCGATTCCGAGTTCGCGCCTGATGCGCGCGCCGAGCGCGTTGAGATTCCTGCCTTCGAAGTTGATCTCACCGCTGAGTCGCTCAGGCTCAACCAGTCCCGCGAGTGCTTCGATCAGCTCGGTTTGGCCGTTACCTTCGACGCCCGCAATCCCGACGATCTCGCCACTGCGCACTTCAAACGAAACGTCGTTCACGCGCTTGGCGCCGTTGATGTCGGTAACTGAGAGATTCCTGATTTCGAGTTGCGGTTTTCCGACATTTGCCACAGGCTTTTCGACTCGCAACAGCACTTCACGGCCCACCATCAGACGCGCGAGCTCGGCGGCGTTCGTGTCTTTTGTCTGCACGCGGCCCACGACCTTACCGTCGCGCATCACCGTGACTTCATCCGAGATCGCCAGCACCTCCGAGAGCTTGTGAGTGATGATGATGACCGTCTTCCCCTGCTCGCGCATGCGGCGAAGAATTACGAAGAACTCCTCGACTTCGAGCGGAGTCAGCACCGCGGTGGGTTCGTCGAGAATCAGCAGCCGCGCGTGGCGATAGAGCGCCTTCAACAACTCGACGCGTTGTTGTTGGCCCACTGACAAATGTTCGATTGGTTCGTTTGGATTAACTGCGAGCTTGAACTCTTCCGAGAGTTGCCTGATTTGCGCGCCGGCACTCTTGAGATCGAGGGCCAGACCGGATCCGGGTTCAGCACCGAGCACGATGTTCTCGGCTACGGTCATCGTCTCGACCAGCATGAAGTGCTGGTGGACCATGCCGATACCGAGCGCGATCGCGTCGTGCGGCGATTTGATGTCACGCGGTTCGCCGTCGACGATGATTTCGCCACTGTCGGCAGTGTAGAAACCATAAGCGATGCGCATCGCCGTCGATTTGCCCGCGCCGTTCTCGCCGACAATGGCATGGATCGTCCCGGCCTTAACGACTATGTCGATATGGTCATTAGCAAGAACGTCGCCGAATCTTTTCGTTATCTGTCGGAGTTCGAGCATTCGGAATTTGAGCCGCAGATGAACGCGCATTAACGCGGATAAATCTGCGGCTTAACTGCCCATCGCGTCGACTACCTTAATTTCCCCTGAGATGATCTTCTTCTTCGCGGCTTCTGCTTCCTGGATTGCTTCGGGAGAAACGAGATCTTTGTTGTAGTCGTCCATCGCGTAACCCACGCCGTCCTTGTCGAGACCAAAAACGTGCAGCCCGGGGTTGAACTGATGATTCACGACGTCCTTGACGATGTCGTAGACCGCGTTGTCGACGCGCTTCACCATGCTCGTGAGTACAAATCCCGGCTTGACCATGTTCTGATTGGAGTCAACGCCGATCACGAAGTGCGTCGCGCGCCCGTCCTGTTTTCCCTGTTGCTCGACGGCGTCGAACGCGCCGAGTCCGGAATTGCCCGCGGCCGTAAAGATTACGTCAGCGCCTTTGCCAATCTGGGCCAGCGACAGTTCTTTTCCCTTGCCCGGATTGTTCCAGGCACTATCGGTTACGCCAACGTAGTTTTCAATCACCCGAATATTCGGATTGACTGACTTCGCGCCCTGCTCGTAACCCTTGGCAAAACGATGAATCAGACCGATGTCCATGCCGCCGAGAAAACCGATCGTGCCCGTGTGCGAAGCCTTGGCAGCGAGGATGCCGACAAGATACGAACCTTCCTGTTCCTTGAAGACAAGCGAAGCGACGTTCGGCAACTCGCTGACGCCATCGATGATCGCGAACTGGATGTGCGGATAATCTTTCGCCACTTGCTCCATGATCGGAGCCTGCGCAAAGCCGACTCCGATGATGAGGTCGAAATTTCGTTCCGCAAACGCGCGCATCGCTGGCTCGATCGCATTCGGAGTGCCGGGCTCGATGTCGCGCAACACGATCGGCAGATCCTTCGCAGCCCGCTGCACGCCCTGCCACGCAGCCGCGTTGAACGAGCGATCGTCTTTACCGCCGATATCGAAGACGATGCCGACGTGGATTTTAGATTTGTCTTCGGCTGCGGACGTCCCGCCACAGCCGGAGAGAAGAAGTGCCGTTAAAAGAAGAACTCCCGCAAAGGCGCAAAGGCGCAAAGAAAAACTAAAGGAAAAACTCTGCGTCTTTGCGTCTTTGCGGGAGGTCTGTTTTTGGTCTTTCATTCGTTAACAATTTCCTTTACTAACTGCGGAAGCTGCATCGGTGCGTCGCCGATCTCGTAAGCAGCCTGAATGCGACGCGCAGCTTCGGCGGCGGCGTCTGAGTCGCCGCAGTAAACCACACCAATCGCATCGCCGGCGCGAACCTGATCGCCTAACTTCAACTCGGAAGTAAAACCAACCGTGGGATCCACTGTGTCTTCGATGCGCACGCGCCCGCCACCGATTGCCGCGATCGCGTGACCAATCTCGGTGGTGTCAACTCTGGTGATGAAGCCTGAGCGCGGGGATTCTACCTTAACAGTTTCGCTTACCAAAGGCAGGAAATCCTGCGGCGCATCGCAAACACGCGGGTCACCACCCTGGGCCGCGACGTTCTTTTGCAAACACTCGAGCGCCTTACCGGACTTCAGGACTTTGTCCAAACGTTCGTGCGCCGCTTCGATCGTCTCGTCGACGTTTGCCAGCACCAGCATGTGCGCGCAGAGCTCCATCGACAAATCGAGCACCGGTCGCGCCGCTTCATTCGCTTCACGGCGCAGGAGATTTATGCACTCGAGAATTTCCAGAGAGTTTCCCACCATCCCACCGAGCGGTTGGTTCATGTCCGTCAGCAGCGCGCGCGTTTTGATGCCACACGAGTTTCCCGTGCTCACGAGCGCATGGGCCAACGCCTCAGCACGCGATTCTTCACGCATGAACGCGCCGTTGCCGACCTTCACGTCGATGATCATCGCATCGAGACCAGCCGCGCCTTTTTTAGAAATAATCGAAGCGACGATCAACGGTATCGATTCGACAGTGGACGTCGCATCGCGCAGCGCGTACATCTTCTTGTCGGCGGGCGCGAGCTCCGCAGTCTGTCCTGCCATCGCGTAGCCGACCTGGTCCAACACCTGCTTGAACTCTGTCGCGCTCAAGTTAACGCTGTAACCGGGAATCGACTCGAGCTTGTCGAGCGTGCCGCCGGTGTGCCCAAGGCCACGACCAGAGATCATCGGCACACAAACACCACAAGCTGCCACGAGCGGTGCGATGATGATCGACGTCTTGTCGCCAACGCCGCCAGTCGAATGTTTGTCTGCTTTTGGTTTGGGAATGTCGGTAAAGTCGAGAATGTTGCCGGAGTTCAGCATGGCTTCCGTTAATGCCTGCTGCTCGGCATCGTTCATGCCGTTCAGGTAAATGGCCATGAGGAGCGCGCTGACTTGGTAGTCGGCGACGCGCCCATTCGTAATTCCCGCGATGAAGAATTCGATCTCTTCACGCGATAGACTCAGCCCGTCTCGTTTTTTTCTTATGACGTCCTGTGGTCTCAAGCTGCTTTCCTTAATTGCTCTCCATGAGTACAGCGGCCTGAGCAGTCACAGCTAACCCCTGCCCTACCGCATCGACTCCTTCGCCCGTCTTGCACTTAACACTCACACAACCCGCATCGATACCGAGTGCGCCCGCGATGTTTTCACGCATCGTCTCGATGTAGGTTCTGAGTTTTGGCTTCTCGAGCAAGATTGTCGAATCAACGTTAACCACGTGGAGACTGCGTTCGCGCGCCAACCACATCACACGCGAAAGCAGTTCGAGGCTATTAGCGCCACTCCACTGTGGATCCTTATCGGGAAAATGAACTCCGATATCTCCTTCACAAAGCGCGCCGAGAATCGCATCGGCGATCGCATGCGCCAGCGCATCCGCATCAGAATGCCCGTCTGCTCCGCGATCGGAAGCGATCCGCACGCCTCCGAGTACAAGCTCACGTCCTTCAACGAGCCGGTGCGTATCAGTGCCAATCCCAATCCGTAACATCTGCGTTAATCTGCGGCTAAAATGGCCTCGGCAATTGCAAGATCCTCGACGGTAGTGATCTTAATATTGCGGGCACTTCCCTCAACAATGCTCACGGGCCTGCCTGACTGCTCGACGAGCGCACTCTCATCAGTCAACGACGGATCGTTCACATCAGCATGCTGGTAAGCCTCGCACAGCAGGTCGTAACGAAAGCACTGCGGCGTCAGAGCACGTCTCAAGATACTGCGATCGAAAGTTTTTACAACCTGCCGCTCGCCAACTTGCTTGATCGTATCCGTCACCGCAGCAACCAGTATCGCAGCACCATCAGACTTCGCCGCAGCGACCGTGCGATTGATCTCTTCAACAGTCACAAACGGCCGCACACCATCGTGTACTGCAACGATCTCCGCCGTCGCCGATCTGATCGCCATGAGCCCGCGCTTAACCGAGTCCGCTCGCGTAGCTCCACCAGGGACGACGCGTGCCAGTTTCCTGACACCGTATTTCCCGGCCAGCGAAAGGAAGCCCGCAGATTCCGCTGCGGGCAGGACCACGATCACTTCATCTATGCTGTCGCACTCTTCAAAGATTTGAAGCGTGTGAAAAATAACCGGCTTTCCTGCCAGCAGCAGAAACTGCTTCGGTCGATCGCTCGCCATCCGGGTGCCAGCGCCGGCAGCGGCAATAATCGCGATGTTCATGAAGAGAGATAGGAATTCGTTAGCAGCGTCGCGGCGGCGTCATGCTTCCGTAACGGGTTCAGTCTCCGCGATACGCACCGGCGACGGACCGTTGCGCGAATCGCGTGCCTGGCGTCGCGAAGTGCCGTTGGTGCGATGGATGTCACTGTGTCCACCGTTTTCCGCTTCTTCCCAGAGACGGCCGAAGATCATCTTGCCGGCAGTGGTTTGCAACACGCTGGTCACTGCAATGTCGGCATTCTTGCCGATCAAACGGCGCGCATTGTCGACCACCACCATCGTGCCATCGTCGAGATAGGCCACGCCCTGATTGTATTCCTTGCCTTCCTTCAGGATGAAAACCCTCATTGCCTCGCCTGGGAGTACGACCGGCTTGAGCGCGTTCGCCAACTCATTAATATTGAGCACGCTGACTCCGCGCAACTGGGAGACTTTGTTCAAGTTGAAATCGTTCGTGACGATCACGGCCTCGAGCTGTTTTCCGAGTTCGATCAACTTCAGATCGACTTCGCGCACCGACGGGAAGTCAGTCTCGACGATTTGAATATCGAGCGAGCTGTTGTTCTGAAGGCGGTTCAGCATGTCCAATCCCCTGCGGCCGCGCTGGCGCTTCGATGAATCAGGAGAGTCGGCAACTTGCTGCAACTCGCGCAGGATGAACTGCGGAATGATCAGCGAACCCGTTAAGAAACCTGTTTCGGCAACATCCGCGATGCGGCCGTCGATGATCACCGACGTATCGAGAATTTTTAGATCGCGCCGCGCAATTTTGTCACTGAAGATTCCGCCGAGCGCGGAGAGATCGAGATAGTCGCCTTTGGCGGCTCCGACCATCAATCCGACGTAAGCCATGAAGAACGTGAGTGCGAGTGTCAAAAATGTTTTCATGCTCGGAAGAAGCGCTTCCGATTCCTGGCGACTGATCAACGAACCAATCAGGTATGCACCGATGATTCCGAGTATCGAACCGACTGCTGCGCCAATGAGAGTTTTGAGTGTGGCCCTGCGAATTCGCAACTCGAAAACGATGATGCAGAGCGCAATCAACGCACCGGCAGCGGCCGAAATCCACGGATCATCGCCCACGGGAACCAGCTTGTAACCCGCGACTACCAAGGCTCCCGTAAATATGACCCTTATTAAAATGACGTCGGCGCGCATGACAAGGGCATACTATCATGCCGCTATCGCAACGTCACGGAAATCCTTGGCAATTAAGCCCTTTTAGAGCTTAAATGAGGCATGCGAAAACGAACCCTGTTAATTGTGATCATCCTCATTGGTCTGTTCAATGCTGCGTTTCAAAAGAGTTCGTTGAAGTTCACGGTTCCGGCCGGCTGGATCGAAGAAGAAAGGACCTCCAGCATGCGCGTTGCGCAATACCGTTTGCCGAAAGCCGCGACTGATTCTGAAGACGCTTCGCTGGTTCTGTACTACTTTGGACAGAGCCAGGGTGGCTCGACTGCTGCGAATATCGAACGTTGGATTGGTCAGATGAAACAGGCGGATGGCAGTTCTGCGAGAGAGGATAAGTTGGAAGTAAACGGATTGAAGGTCACGACTGTTGATGTTGCCGGAACTTACGTTGCGGAGACGGCGCCGGGCAGCGGCACGTTTCACAACAAACCGGGATACCGTTTGCGTGGCGCCGTCGTGGAAACACCGAACGGATCGTATTTCGTGAAATTGGTCGGGCCGGAGAAGACGGTCGCGCAGTGGAACGAATCGTTCCTGAGTTACGTGAAGTCGTTCGAATTTAAATAGACTCCCGCAAAGGCGCAAAGACGCAAAGGAAGACCTCATCGGGCTGCCACTGGTCTTCCTTTGCGTCTTTGCGCCTTTGCGGGAGATTCTTCTATTTGTAGCGGTAAGTAATGCGCCCGCGCGACAGGTCGTAGGGCGACATCTCAACACTCACGCGATCGCCCACCAGAATCCGGATACGGTTCTTCCGCATCTTTCCGGAAATAGCGGCTAATACTACATGGTCACTGTTGTCGAGCTGAACTTTGAAGAAGGCGTTGGGTTGTTTATCGATGATAGTGCCTTGTGCGGGGATTAGATCTTCTGCTGCCAATTAAATTCTCCTTGGGTTTCCGGGTTTCGCGACCCGCGAGAATAACACGTCAGCATTGCCGATTGCCAATTGACAAATAATTTGAACTCGTTCAAAAAACTTCTTGACACCCTCTCCAACCAAGCGTACTCTGCCCATAGTTGAACGTGTTCAAATTCAGCTTTAAGGAGGCTGACCATGACAATCGGAATAACCACATACCTGATTTACCTGGCAATCAGCATCGCGCTGACCATCTG
>DATDFT010000246.1:0-4090 GCA_036522475.1 Pyrinomonadaceae bacterium
GGTTAAGGCCTCGATAGGCCATATCAAAGATCTGCCTTCGAAAGGTCTCGGCGTTGACGTCGAACACAATTTCGAACCGACCTACGAACTCATTCCCGACTCGAAGAAACGAAATAACAAGAAGATCGTTGCGGAACTGAAGAAGGCTGCGAAGGAAGCCGAAGCGATTTACCTGGCCGCCGACCCTGATCGCGAAGGCGAAGCAATCTGCCAGCATCTCGCTGAAGAGATCGTGCCGAAGAGACCTGCCGTACCTGCGTATCGCGTGATGTTCAACGAGATCACGAAGCGCGCGGTCAATGCTGCGTTCGAACACCCGCGGCAGATCGATGAAAATCTTGTCGATGCGCAACAGGCGCGTCGCGTGCTCGATCGTCTGGTGGGTTACAAAGTCTCGCCGCTCTTGTGTCGCACGATTGGCGGCCGATTAAGTGCCGGACGCGTGCAGTCGGTCGCGTTGCGCATGGTGGTTGAACGCGAACGCGAGATCGAGCACTTCATCAAAACTGAGTATTGGACCATCGGCGCGAATCTGACTGCGAAACTGCCGCCCGCGTTTGATGCGCGGCTGTTGAAGATTGGCGAGCAGACAGTCAAGACAAGCGGCTTCGATCAGGAGCTCAAGAAGAATGAGGTCTTGATCCAGGATGAGACTCAGGCCGGCCAGATCGTTGCCGAGGCTGAGAAACAGTCGTTTGTCGTTACTGATGTCACGACGAAGGAACGCAAACGCAATCCGGTTCCACCGTTCATCACGTCGAAGCTGCAACAGGAAGCGTCGCGCAAACTCGGATTTGCAGTGAAGAAGACGATGATGCTGGCGCAGAAGCTTTACGAAGGTGTCGAGCTCGGATCGGAAGGTTCTGTCGGTCTCATCACCTACATGCGTACTGACTCGACGCGCGTCTCGGATACGGCGCTTGGTGAAGTGCGCGATTACATTGATCGCCAGTATGGCCCGAACTATCTTCCGGAAAAAGCTGTTTACTATCGTTCGAAGAAGGATGCGCAGGATGCGCACGAAGCAATTCGCCCGACGGAAGTGGCGCGCACTCCTGATTCGCTCGCGAAGTTTCTCAAACCGGAAGAACTAAAACTCTATCGCTTGATCTGGCAGCGCTTTGTCGCGTCGCAGATGATGCCGGCAGTTTTCGATCAGACCACGATCGACATCGAAGCCGGTCGGTTTATCTTCCGCGCGACTGGTTCGGTGCAGAAGTTTGACGGTTTCCTGAAGATCTACCAGGAAGGTCGCGACGAGAAGACTGACGAGGATGACGAAGAACGAAGCCTTCCGCTGGTCGAAAAAGGTGAGGCTCTGAAACTGAATTCGATCGCGTCTGAACAACACTTCACGGAGCCTCCACCGCGCTACACGGAAGCGACGCTCGTCAAGGCGCTCGAAGAGAAGGGAATCGGCCGCCCGTCAACCTACGCCGCGATAATGTCGACGATCCAGGAGCGTGAGTACGTCGAGAAACTCCAGGGACGTTTTCATCCGACTGCCCTCGGCAAGACCGTCAACGATCTCTTGATCGACGGCGGCTTCGACGATCTCTTCAACGAGAGTTACACGGCGCGCATGGAAGAAGAGCTCGACGAGATAGAAGACGGAAAGATCCGTTGGACCAAGGCGCTGCGTGAGTTCTACGACAAGTTTGAAGGCGACCTGAAACAGTTTCAGCGTTACATCAAAGACATCAAAGAGAAGAACGTTCCGACTGAAGAAGTCTGTTTGAAGTGCAACACGCCGGGCATGGTCCAGAAGTGGGGGCGCTTTGGTCCATACCTGAAATGTCTCAACTGCGAGGCCACGCGTGATGCCGAGCCGCCCGCTGGTTCTGACGGCGCGGGAAATTCGTCGGAGCCGCAGGTCGCGAGCGAAGAGACTGCGGAACCGGAGACGTGCGAGCTCTGTGGCAAGCCGATGCAATTAAAGCGCGGGCGCTTTGGTCCGTTTCTCGGCTGCACCGGTTATCCCGAGTGTCGGAACATCCGCAAGATTGGGAAGACTGGAGTTGCCGCACCGGCGCCGGTACCGCTCGACGAGAAGTGTCCGGTTGATGGTGCGCAACTCGTGAAGCGTGTCGGGCGCTTTGGAGAGTTTATCTCCTGCTCGAATTATCCGAAGTGTAAATACATCAAGCAGGAGACGGTCGGCGTGTCGTGTCCGCGTCCGGGTTGCAAAGGCGAGATCGTCGTCAAGAAATCGAAGCGCGGCAAAGCGTTTTACGGGTGTTCGGAATATCCTAACTGCAACGTCGTTTACTGGGACAAGCCGGTCCTCGAGACGTGTCCGCAGTGTAACGCGCCATTCCTCCTGGAGAAGACCACGAAGAAGCAGGGCACCTTCCGTTACTGCGCGAACGAAGACTGCGGTTACAAGTCAAACGAAACTCCCGAACCGATCGTGAAGCCGCGGATGAACGCAGATATACGCGGATAAGAAAAAATCCGCGTTCATCTGCGTTTATCTGCGGCCCAAAATGCATTATTATCTCCAGTCCATCCTATCTTCTTCGAGGAGACCCATCATGATTGTTCGGCGTTCCACAGCCCTGGTGCTGCTCTTGATCTTCTTCGTTTCGCCGCTGCTTGCCCAGCAGACACAAGCCCCGGCGCCTGATCCAAACGACCCTGTCCAACGCATCAAAGACGAAGGCATGAATCGCTCGCAGGTTATGCAAACGCTGAGTTACCTGAGCGACGTCATTGGACCACGTCTCACCGCTTCGCCAGGCATGAAGCGCGCCAACGAGTGGACGCGCGATGAGTTGACGAAGTGGGGACTCCAGAATGCGCATCTCGAAGCCTGGGGGCCCTTCGGTCGCGGTTGGACGTTGAAGCGTTTCTCCGCGCAGGTCAGTGAGCCAACGGCGTTCCCGCTGATTGCGTATCCGAAAGCATGGTCGCCCGGTTTGGCTGCGCCGCTGACCGCTGACGTCGTTTATGTCGACGCGAAAACCGAAGCCGATCTCGACAAGTTCAAAGGCAAGTTGAACGGCAAGATTGTCTTGACCGCGCCGACGCGCGAAATCGCCGCGCACTTCGAAGCGCCAGGCACGCGCCTGAATGAAAAAGATTTGCTGATCCTGGCAGACGCGCCCGAGCCGCGAACCAGCGATTTTCGAAACTTCCGAAACAATCCGCAATTCCGAGCCGCCCAGGAATTTAACTCGGCGAAGCTGCGATTCTTCCAGGCTGAAGGCGCGGCGTTGCTCGTCGATCCGAGTCGTGGCGATGGTGGCACGCTCTTCGTGCAGTCAGCGAGCGTGCCGCAGCCGCCGCGCGATCCCAACGCGCCTGCTCCGACTGGTCCACCGAACCGTGGCATACAGCCCTGGGACAAGAGCGCGCCGAAGATAACGCCTCAAATCGCGCTCTCGGCCGAACACTACAACCGCATCGTCCGCATGTTGCAGGCAGGCGAGCCCGTGAAAATGACAGTTGACTTGTCAGTCGCGTGGCAGGACGCGGATTTGAATGGCTACAACACGATCGCCGAGATTCCCGGAACAGATCTCAAGGATGAGATCGTGATGCTCGGCGCTCACATGGATTCATGGCATTCCGGCACCGGCGCCACTGACAACGCCGCCGGCTGCGCGGTGGTAATGGAAGCGGTGCGAATCATTCAGGCTCTCGGTCTCAAACCGCGTCGCACGATTCGCGTCGCGTTGTGGACTGGTGAAGAGGAAGGACTGCTTGGCTCCCGTGCCTACGTCGCTGAACACTTCGGTACGCTCAATCCCGCGACCTCCTCAACAGCACCGTCAACGGGTGGCGCGAACACGCGCGGCATGAACAACGGGAACGGCAATGGAAATACAAGCGACTCTGCGGCTGGTCCAACGCTCGTGAAAAAAGCGGAGTATGAAAAGCTGAGTGGGTACTTCAATCTCGATAACGGCACTGGCAAAATCCGCGGCGTCTACCTGCAAGGGAATGAGGCAATCCGAGCACTGTTCCGGCAGTGGCTCACGCCGTTCAGAGACATGGGCGCCGCGACGCTCACGATCGCGAACACGACCGGCACGGACCACTTATCGTTTGATGCGATTGGTCTACCGGGATTTCAGTTTATCCAGGA
>DATDFT010000247.1:0-8177 GCA_036522475.1 Pyrinomonadaceae bacterium
GGCCGCGACGACCTCTTCGTCAGCATGGCCCAGAATCATCGGACCCCACGACCCGACGTAATCGATGTAAGTTCGCCCGTCAACATCCGTGATAGTCGCGCCTCGCGCGGAACTGATAAAGCGCGGGATGCCGCCCACTCCGCGAAACGCACGCACCGGCGAATTCACACCGCCGGGAATTAGGTCTTGGGCCGTGATAAATAACTTTTCAGAGTTACTAGAATTCATCTTGTTAATCCTGATAATCTTGAAAATCCTGTCCAAATAGTTTACAGGATTTACAAGATTCACAGGATTTTCAGGATTATAACCTCGGAATGCTTTCCTTCGGTTCGACGGTGATTGAGCGGAAGCGAGACATGCGCACAAGTCCAGGCGCGGCGCCTTTGGGTTTCGATAAGAATTTGCGTTCGGTGTAGTGGATGACGACTTTTGCGTCCTCACTCGCCTGACTGAAGCGGCCGGCGAGCTGAGCGGCTTCGATGATTGTGCGCTGCGGAATTTCTTTACGCGTCGGGTTGCGCACGACGACGTGCGAACCGGGATAGTCGCCGGCGTGCATCCAGAGATCGTTGGGTTGGGCCACACGAAAAGTCAGGTGATCGTTGTCACGCGCGGCACGCCCGACGAGAATCTCGTAACCGTCCGTTGAGAGATAACGCCGAACGCCCGGAATCTTCTCCTGTTTGGCAGCTTTCTTTGGTGTGACTTTCGGCGCGGGCGCAGGCTTTTCAAAACTCGCCAACGCGGTCTCATCGCGTAACTGCACGATTTGCTCCAACTCCTGCAAGCGCCTCTCGAGTGCCGCAATCTCCCGATCGATCTGCTTCAGTCGCTCGGCGATCTCCTCCGCGGCGTGCTTTGCCTTCGTGTACTGTCGAAACCGCGCAGCGGCCTCATCCTGAAGCGATCGATTCTCATCGATTTCAATCTCGATCACAGGCGCGTCTTCAGCGTAGTAATCCGTTATCTGAACCTTGTTACCCTGACGCATCGCAGTGGCGATGTTGGCCAAAAGTAGATCCCCAGTTCGCTTGTGTTCTTCCGGATCGCCGTGCCGAACGAGGTCTTCCTGGAGATTCGCTTTTAGTTTGCGTTGGCGGTGGATCGTTCCGGTAAGTTTTGATCGCAGCACTTTGGCGCGCGAGTCAAACGCCTTCGCAGCGTCGAGCGCAGAAAAATGCGCGTCGAGTTGTGCTGACGGTGGCCCATCGTCCAGCGTGAATGATTCAGACGTTTCTTTCAGCGGTCGTGGCGGAGGAACGTAAACCTCACCGAGTCGTGTCTTACCCTGATCGCGCAACACAGCCGTGATGCGATTCAGCTCGTCGAGCAGAAAGAGGTCCGCGGTCCTGCCCGTCAGTTGCACGACCAGCCGCCGAAAAATGCCATCGCCGTGAAAAGTAAACCGCACGATGCGGTCAAGCGGATCTTTCGAGATGGCAACGAGCGAAGCACCACTCAGTGATGAGCGCATCGACTGCCCAAACAGCCCAAGCCCCATCGATTGCTTCTCTAAATCCCTTGTTTTTCGACGAATTAAATAAAGGCGCGGACTCGCAGGCTCGACATTGACGTAGAGAAACTCGCCCCGCAAACCGAAGTCAAACGCAAACGAAAGCGGCGAAAGTTGAAAAATCTTGCCAAAGAATCTCCCGGTCAGAGTTGCGCGGAGTTCTTCGGTAACAGCCTGGACGTGATCCGTGTTCAATTACGTGACTACAACTGCGGTGCGGGTGAAGCGATCGTGAACTGTATAACCTTCACGGCTGATGAGCGCGGAGAGGATGCCGAAAACTGTGGCCAGGGAAAGCAGGTAGAAGAACGATCTGCCGATAGCTTGTCCGCCGGTCGGAATCAACCCGGTCTTCGTATCGATAACTCGCAGGGACAGCAGTCGCATGGCCCATGTGCGACCCGTCAGCGCGGTCATCAACGTCAGATAGAGGAACGTGACAACGATCGCACTGCCTGCGAGCACTGCAATCGCACGCTGGTCTTGCAATTTGGTGCCAGTCAGATACATCGCACCGGCAATCGGCGAAGTCAACAACACGCAGAAGATCAGATCCAACACAGCGCAAACTAGCCGCCGAAACGGCGACGCGCTTCGTTTTTCGAGTTCGTCAACACGCAAATTCTTCGAAACTGAGTCGAGATAGTTCAGCGCAGGATTGTTATCGTCGATGATCAGACGTTTCGACGGCTTCGGTGGAACGATTGTCTCGACAACCGGCTCGCTGATCTGGACCACTGCGAGATGATGCGGCTTTTCAATAACAGGTAAATCCGCAACGGAGATCTCCGGCTCAAACGCGATTTGCCGGTTGGGGGGAACCGTTTCGCTCATATCGTTTTCTTCTCGTTCCGGTGCGTACGCGACCGCGGTCGCCAACGTCGTTCGGGGTTGATGATTCTCGGATGGCGCGGGTTGGTGTGCTCGTTCAATTCTCTTGAGAGCAGCGACGACCAGTGGATTCATGGCCGGCATTTGCGTAGGTGGCAATAATTCCAGTTGCGGCGGGTTGATAGCAGCCTCGACGCGCTGTCGTTCAGCTTCGGCTGCTTCGCGTGCGGCCTCTCGTGCGCGTTTTTCCTGAACTTCACGCACTCTCTCGCTCAACTCTTTGCGCCACTCGGGCATCGAGTTCCGAGACACACCCGGAAACTCGATCAACGTGGATTTTCTTTCAGTGGCTCGAATTGAATCGTTGGGGGATGAGTCCATATTCGAGGCGGCATACTATCAGGAATAACTTTAAGTGGTCAATGAGAAAATAATGCAGGAGTAAGGGTTAGAGATTTAGAGGGGAGTGCGACCCGCGAAGCCGGCGTCGACGTCGTGCCACCACTCGAGTTCGTCGCCTTCGCCGAGTTGCCAGCAGAGCAACACGACGCGGCCGTCACGCAGCGAAGGGAAGTCGACCAGGCCACGTTCGAAGTCCTTGAGCTGAACGCCAAGCGCTTCTAATTCGGAGAGTTGCAACGTGAGCTGGGTTAGAACGGCGGCATAAGCGATACCTTCCGCCATGCCGCCGCCACCCTGTTCCGCGGCTTCAGCAGCCTTCTTCGCGTGATCGCGGTACCGCGACAGTTGACGATGCGCACGTTGGATCTTCCCCACGATGACTCTTACCTCGGGTAGTAAGGCATTGGCTTCCTGAACGGTGAAGATTTTCATTTAAGAAGATTTCTCCCGCAAAGGCGCAAAGACGCAAAGGAAGACATCAATGCTCGTCGGTAATTCGAATGAACTCCGTCGCTGCTTCAAACTCCGCCGCTTCCTCTTCAATCTCGGTCTCAATCACTACACGCATCGCTGCTTGAAAACTATCCGGCTGCGGTTCGTGCATGTATGGCGTTTGGAGCGTGTCGTGCAGGTCGCGCTCGCATTCGTAGCGCCCGCCGTGCGTGACTTCCTTACGCACCTTCTCTGCAATCTCGCCGAGATCTATGAAGTAGTCAGAGACGTCGATCAGCTTTGGCGCGGTGTTTGACCTGAATCCCGCAATCTCCACGCGGCATCCCTTGTACGCCACTGCGTTGACTGCGTAAACAAAGTCTTCGTCGCCTGAGACCAGCACTGCCGTGTCGTAACGTCCGGCGAGCGAAAGCATATCAACCGCAATTTCCACGTCAAGGTTCGCTTTCCTCGTGCCGTCGTAGAACGTCTTCAGCTCTTTTTGAATTACGCGAAAACCGTTTCGGCGCATCCATAAAAGAAAACCCTGCTGGCGTTCAGCGCCCACGTCCACGCCGGTGTAGAAGAAAGCCCGCAGCAGCCGCCCATCACCCAACAACACTCGCAACAACTTGTTGTAGTCGATGTCGATGTTGTGGAAACGAGCCGCATGGAAAAGATTATTGCCGTCGATAAAAACCGCCACCCTGCCGCGATGACCAAGCTGCCATGAAATATTATTAGTCGGATCGAAATTATGCATAAATGAACTCCGAAACATACCCTTCGGGATTTGCAACCTAGAATGCTGTTTTGCTCTTCACGGGTCAAGTTGGGAAGGTCTATGGACCTGTTATTAAGATGTTGCAATTATTTCATCAGAAATCGCGTCCAGATAGACTCGGGTTACAGGGCCACCAGTGACCTCCAATTCCCATGCAAGTCTGATTTGCAGGCCGTTTGACGGGTCCTTTGACGGCAGGGCGTAGACTACTAACTGCCGTGCTTCGACCGTCGCATTCGCGGGCAAAGACGGCTGGGTCTTTATATGGTTGACTGCCTGCTCGCTCGTGACCTTCGGCGTAAGCGTGTTAAGGGTGGCCTGGATTCGATCCGCGTTGGGAATGCAGTTGCTTGAAAACGAGACCAACTGCCAGTCACTACGAAAGCGAATCGTTAGGTTACCGAAACCTCCTCGCAAGGGATAACGAAATGCGCGTTGCTCGTAGCGAGCCAGTTTCACGCCTGATGGTTCATCGGTACGTTCCACCAACGACAGTTGATTCGGATCGGCGCCGATCAATCGTTGCCATTCGACGATGAAACGGCGCAGCGACTCACGCATCTGTTCTTCAGTCGGATTCGTTTGCGAGCCGACTTTCGGGAGATAGATCGGTGCGGGCAGATTCGCAGGCAAGCTCTCGAGTGTCGCGGTGTATGGGTTGAGATGCGCTTCCGTCTTATCGGGTAGTCCAGAGTGTTGCGACAACTGGTACCAGGCTTGAGATGCCTCTTCGAGTCTGTTTCCCATTTCCGATTGTCCGATCGGATACGGTGGCAGGTTGGCCGTTGGGCCATTGACGTTAGTTGGCTGGAACGCCGCGCAGCCAGTGAAGGCTATCGCCAAAACCAGCACGAACAACTCTCTCGCGATAACTGAACCAGCACACATTCTCTTAGCCTCGGATTTTCTCATCGTCGTATAATCAAAATACTTGGAGGAGCTGTTGCCTAAAGATAACGAAAACATTCCCTTCCTTGGACCAGTTGAACCATCGGAGCCACAGGGGTTTTCGGCAGAACAGATGATCCGTTGCGAGGAATGCCTGCGAGCAAATCCTCCCACGAGGGTAAGTTGTCTTTATTGCGTCGCTCCGTTGCCATTGACCGAAACTTCCGCTCGTTTGATTAAGCCGGTCCTGCGCCCGCCCGAGAAGCATCAGTTAGGTTATAACAACATCCTGTTGCCGCACGATCAAGCGGTCGGAGACTCGGTGATTGCCGGCGCGGCGGCGCTCTTGAAACTGAGCGCGGAGAATGTTCGTCAGGTTATGTCGCAAAACGTAGCCTTGCCGGTGGCACGAACCGCGAGTCGTGAGGAGTCCGAACTGGTCACGGAACGCCTGCGCGACCTCGGTTTGCAATGCCTGACTGTGAGTGACGACGACCTTGAACTATCGTTTTCAGAGAATCCTGTGCGACGGGTTCGGTCGATGATGTTCGACGATGTTTCGTTGATCATTCAACAGGCCGGCGCCGCCGAACGGACAAAAGTGTCGTGGTCCGATATTCGTTTGATCTTGATGGGGCGACTTTTCGAAACGAGACTCGAGATCACGGAACGTATGACTCGCAAGACGGAGAATGAGATTATCGACACGAGCGAGTTTTTTCGAGACGAGGATGTAATCGACTTTTATACGGCCGAGCAGTCGTCAACGTGGCGTATTGGTGCGAATGGTTTCGACTTCTCATGTCTCGGACGCGAGAAGGCACTCGTTGTTAACGAAAACCTGGGCAAGCTGCGCGCACTGATAATCGAGAAGTCAGCGAACGCGCAGGTTGACGATTCGTATGCGCGTGTGCGAAACCTGCTCGAGCTCGCATGGACTACGCAACCGGAAACGCAATCGAGTGGTTGGCGGCGCGAGAGACCCGGGAAGCTCAGCGTCGGCGTGTCGACGATCAGGAGTAATGAAACTCAGTTCACGCGTTACTCGCGATTGCGCTACTACCTAAAGAGCCGCGGATGAACGCAGATAAACAAAGATCGGATCTGGTCTATGGACCAAACGCGGTGCTCGAAGCGCTGCGTGCCGGCAAGAGGCAGATCGAGACGATCACGATACTCGAGAGCGCGCGCCCGGATCGTCTGAAGGCGTTGCTCGACCTGGCGCGTGAAAAAGGCGTGCCTGTTCATCGTGTGCCGCGCTTTGATCTTGGTGACATGCGTCATCAGGGAGTTGTCGCTCGTATCGCCGCGGCTCGTTATGCGGACGCGGATGATCTGCTGGACCAACTGGAGAGCAGGATTGGTAGCGCGGATCCGCCGCTGGCGCTCGGACTCGATGGCGTCGAAGACCCACGCAACATGGGTTCGATCCTGCGCACCGCCGAGTGTGCGGGAGTACACGGCGTCTTTATCGCTGAGCGTCGCGCCGTTGGTTTGACGAGTGTGGTCGCGAAGGTTGCGGCTGGCGCGCTCGAGTATGTTCCGGTCGCGCGCGTTACGAACCTGGTTCGATTGATAGAGCAGTTGAAAGAACGTAACATTTGGGTTGTCGGTACTGCCGGTGACGCGAAACAACTTTATACGGATTGGGATTGGAAACTGCCTGCGGCTGTATTTCTCGGTAGCGAGGGACACGGCCTCCACCGGCTGGTGCGCGAACACTGCGACACGCTCGTGCGTATTCCGGTCGCCGGTAAATTAGAATCATTGAATGTGTCGGTGGCGGCGGGTGTGCTCTTATATGAGGCGAGACGCCAGCGGTTGCTTGAGATGAAAGGCGGAAAATAATGTTCTGTCCAAAGTGCGCCACGCAGAATCTCGAGGGCGCGAGTTTTTGTCGCGGGTGCGGAGCAAATATCAGCCTGGTGCCACAGGCCTTAACCGGGCAGGTGGTCCAACCAGCACCGGCTGAGGATGAGAGTTTTCATGGTCGACGCAAACGGAAACGCGACCGCGAAGTGTCGCTGGATCATTCGTTCAAAAACATTTTCATGGGTGTTGCCTTTCTGATTATCGCGATCGCACTCTCGACTACGATGTTTGGACAAACGTGGTGGTTCTGGATGTTGCTGCCGGCGTTCTCGATGATGGGGACGGGTATCGCGCAGTACATTCGCGTCAAAGAGAGGGAGCGGCGGGCCGCAGTCGCGGCGCCGCCGCCGTTGACCCACACGTTTTCGGAGCAGGCGCGACCGGGCGAGTTGAAGGCTCCGGTGGCGAGCGTCACCGAAGGCACGACGCGACATCTCGGGGTTGAAGCACCCACACGGCACCTGGACCATGACACAGAGCGTCACTGATCCGCCTTCATCCGCCAAAATCTGTGTACCCGTGTGTCAAGCGGACCTCAGCGCCTTCCGCTCAGTCGAGTGGGCTGACTTTATCGAGCTGCGTTTGGATTGTCTGAAGAGTGAGCCAGAGAACCTCACGCAAATTCTGCAAAACGTTTCCGCTCCAGTAATACTCACCTTCCGTCCCGCCGAACAGGGCGGCCATCGTCAGTTAACTCGCGAAACCAGACTCAACTTCTGGAACAACGTAGCGCCACGTGGCGAGAGCATCTGGTGGGATATCGAAGGCGACCTGGCCCACGACCTCTCACCCGACTGGTCGCGCATCATCATTTCTCACCACGACTTCAACGGTGTGCCCGATGATCTTGACGATATTTATAAACGACTCGCCGCCACGCCGGCACAAGTCATCAAGATCGCTTTCTACGCGCATGACACAACCGACTGCATCCCGGCTTTTGAACTGCTTGCCCGTGCTCATCGCGACGGCCATGAGATCATTCCGATCGCGATGGGCAACGCCGGAATCGCGACGCGCGTACTTGGTCCATCACGAGGAGCATTCTTGACTTACGGCTCTTTGGACGACGAAAACGCCACCGCGCCCGGTCAGCTCAGCGCGTCCAACCTGCGTACGCTGTATCACCTCGATAAGATCGATGCAGACACGATTGTTTGTGGCTTGATGGGTCTTCCGGTGATGCACTCAGTGTCACCACAAATTCATAACGATTGGTTTGCGGCGAAAGGGTTGAATGGAATCTATCTTCCGTTTGAAGTGAAGGACGTCCGTTCGTTTCTGAAGCGCATGGTCCATCCGCGCACGCGTGAGTTGAGCTGGAATCTGCGCGGGTTGAGTGTTACTGCGCCACACAAGCAAAGGGTGATGGAGCACCTCGACTGGATCGATCCCACGGCAACGGAAATCGGTGCAGTCAACACGATCACGGTTGATGTGGATCGTCTGCTT